>JBKOYI010000073.1:0-16649 GCA_046725335.1 Myxococcota bacterium
GGACTTGCCCGCGCTGGTGAAGCACGTCTCGTCGGACCCCCTGGTCCTGTGGGGGTGGGCTCCTGGAACGGGTCGCAAACCGGTGCGGATTCCCCATGACCGGTTCGTCGCCGAATTCAAGACCTGGGCCGCGGCCGGGGGGCCCTGCCCGCAGTGAGCCCAGGCGGGCCGATCAGGCTCAGGCGAGCTTCGCCTCCGCCGAAGCGGTCACCCACTCGACTGTGCTGGTCGCCTCCGGCGTAGCTTTCGGGACGGATGCTCATCCGGGACGCAAGCGAGGAAGACCTCCCCGGCATCCTCGCCATCTACAACGAGGTCATGGCCACCTCGACGGCCATCTTCTCGGACCAGCCCAGCACCTTGAGCGAGCGAAGGAGCTGGTTGCAGGCACGGCAGGGGCAGGGCTACCCGGTCCTGGTCGCGGTCGAGGGAGCTGACGTCCTCGGCTTCGCCAGCTTCGGTGATTTTCGCAGCTGGCCGGGCTACCGCTACACCGTGGAGCACAGCGTCCATGTGGCGGCGCAGGTCCGGGGGCGAGGGACCGGAACCGCGCTGGTCCAGGAGCTGCTGCAGCGGGCGACCGCCCTCGGGAAACACGTCATGGTAGCCGGCATCGACGCCGCCAACACGGGCTCCATCCGGCTCCACGAACGGCTCGGTTTCACCCAGGTGGGCCTTCTCCGCGAAGTGGGCCGCAAGTTCGACCGATGGCTGGACCTGGTCTTCCTCCAGAAGCGGCTCTAGGAACTCCCATCCGTGAGTCGACACTAGGCGGTGAGGTCGGCCAGGGCTGGCCGCATTCGCTCGAACGCCCGAGCGCGGTGCGAGAGCCGGCCCTTCTCCTCCGCGGTCAGCTCGGCCATCGTCCGGCCCAGCTCGGGGAGCAGGAAGACCGGGTCATAACCAAAGCCGCCGCTTCCCCGAGGGGTCCGCAGCACCTCACCCCGGCACTCGCCCTCGGCGAGCGTGACCTCGCCCTTTGAAGAGGAAAGCGCGAGGACGCACCGGAAGACTGCTCCACGCTTCCCGTCGGGGACCCGATCCATTGCGCGGAGCAGCTTGGCTATCCGCGCCCCATCATCCCCCTCGGCGAAACGTTTCGAATGCACACCGGGCGCTCCCCCCAGGGCATCGACGAACAGACCGGAGTCATCGGCCAGGGCCCACAGCCCAGAGGCGCTCGCGGCTGCCACAGCCTTGAGCTTCGCGTTGGCTGCCAGCGTTTCCTCCGTCTCCTGCACGTCGGGAATGCCGGGCAGGTCGTTCAACGAGACGACCTCGAGCCCGCTCGCCAGAGCTTGAAGCTCCCGGACCTTCCCCGGGTTCCGGGTGGCGAAGAGGAGCTTCACAGCCCCATGGCGCGGCGCTGGGCCTCGACCAGACGGGCGATCCCAGCCAGCCCGGCGTCGATCAGCGCATCCAGCTGCTGGCGATCGAAGGCGCCGTGCTCGGCGGTGCCCTGAACCTCCACCAGCTTCCCGTCGGCCCGGGCCACCACGTTCATGTCCACCTCGGCGGTGCGGTCCTCCTCGTAGTCGAGGTCGGTCACCACCGTGTCGCCCACCAGCCCGACCGAGACCGCGGCCACCGGAGTCAGCACCGGCAACTGGGTCAAGAGCTTCTGGCGATGCACCGTACGCACCGCCTGGGCCAGCGCCAGGTAGGCCCCGGTAATGGAGGCGCAGCGTGTCCCGCCGTCGGCCTCGATGACGTCGCAGTCCAGGGTGAAGGTTCGGGGCCCGAGCTTGGACAGGTCCACCGACGCCCGCAGCGCCCGTCCGATGAGCCGCTGGATCTCCTGGGTCCGACCGCTCTGCTTGCCCTTGGCTGCCTCACGCGTCGTTCGGGTGTTGGTGCTCCGAGGAAGCATCCCGTACTCGGCGGTCACCCAGCCGCTGTTCTTTCCGAGGAGGTGCGGCGGCACTCGCTCTTCCACCGAGCAGGTGATGCGGACCCAGGTGTGTCCCATCCGGACTTCCGCCGAGCCTTCGGCGTGTCGCGAGACGTCGGTGGTGAGGGTCAGGGGACGGAGGTCGGTTGGGCCGCGGTCGAAAGAGCGCATTGGAAGGGCTTGCCGCTTATCAGGGCGCAGTCGAGGAGGCCACCGGGTGCCGATCGCGGGTGGTGGTCGTCGCCATGAAGGCGCGCACCCCATCGGCGATGGCCTGAGCCAGCCGATCCCGGTACTCGGGACGAGCCAGCTTCCGGCTCTCCTCGGGATGGGAGATGAAGCCAAACTCCACCAGCACCGCAGGGGCCTCGACTCCCATCAGGACATAGAAGGGGGCCTGCTGAACGCCGTGGTCCGTCCCGCCGGAAGCAGCGACCAGCCGCGGGTGGATGGCGTAGGCCACCCGGGCACTGTCGGCATGGGCCTCGCTTCGGGTGAGATCTGCCAGGATGAAGGCCAGGGTGTCGGTCGGTTCGGGCGCGCGAGCCCCAGTCGAATCGGCGTTCTCGCGATCGGCCACCCGCCGGGCGTCCTCGCCGGACGCGCTGGCCGACAAGAAGAACGTCTGGACCCCCTCCAGCTTGGCCCGTAGCCGCCGGGTGGGCATGGAGTTCAGGTGGAGGGAGATGAAGAGGTCGGGCTTGGCCTGGTTGGCGAAGGTTACCCGGTCGGCCAGGGCGAGCTGCACGTCCTGGTCGCGGGTGAGCAGCACCTCCGATCCATCCCGCTCCAGGGCTGCCTTGAGACGCCGAGCTACGTCCAGGGCGATGTTCTTCTCGAAGAGTCCCTGTGGGCTCAACGCCCCTTCCTGGGCTCCTCCGTGGCCGGGATCGACCACGATGCGGGCGCGCGGGACCGGCGCGGCTGGAGCGGCGGGGGCGGCGAGAAGCAGCGCAGTCCAGAGCGCCAGGGCAGGGGGCATCCAGGAGCCATCCTAGCGTGGACTCGCAGGACCCTCGACCCTGAGGCCAAACCTGCCCCGGTGCGAGCATGGGCGACGATGGCCTCAGACGACGTCGATGCCTGGACGACCCGAACGCAGCTCTCCGACCATCGCTGGCTCCACGCCGGCTCGGGCGAGCGCGCGCTCGGCTCGTGCCGCGAAACGGGCGGGCACGGCCGCCAGCAGGCCTCCGTTCGTCTGGGCATCGGCGAGCAGGCGTTGAATGTGCGTGGGCAGTCCCGGCGGGAAGCGCACGTGTCGGCCGAAGTGCTCCAGATTGGCGTCGGTCCCGGCAGGAACCACCCCCTGCTCGGCCAGCGCCGGAACGCCTTCCAAAATGGGAATCCGCTCCAGAAAGAGCCGGGCCCGCACCCGCGCCCCGAGCGCCATCTCGGCCAGATGGCCCAGGAGCCCGAAGCCAGTGATGTCGGTGAGCGCGTGCACCGGAAACTTGCCGGAGGCGAACACTTCTCCGGCGCGGCGATTCAGAGTCGCCATCAGCTGGACCACCCGCCGCTCCAGCTCCCGAGAAGCGATGCCTCGTTTGATGGCGGTGGTGGCGATACCCGAGCCAAGCGGTTTGGTCAGCAGCAGGACATCCCCGGGCCGGCCACCCGAGTTGGTGAGGAACCGTCGCGGATGCACCACCCCGGTCACGGCCATGCCGTACTTCGGTTCTGGATCATCGACCGAGTGCCCTCCCAGCACCGGAATGCCGGCCTCCTCGGCCTTGCTCTGCCCGCCCTCGAGAATCCGCCCCAGGGTATCCAGGGGCAGAGCGTTGCTGGGAAAGGCCACCAGATTCAGGGCGAACAGAGGCCGCGCCCCCATCGCCCAGATGTCGGACATGGCATTGGCAGCGGCGATCTGTCCGAAGGCGTAGGGGTCGTCGACCACCGGGGGGAAGAAGTCGACCGTCTCCACCACCGCCAGGCTGGCTGACAGACGGTATACCGCGGCGTCGTCGCGCGTGGCGAAACCAACCAGCGCCCGTGGGTCCTTTCTGGTCTTCAGTCGGCGCAAGACCTGCGCCAGCGCCGCCGGTCGGAGCTTGGCGGCTCAACCGGCGCAGTGGCTGAACTGGGTCAGCCGCCGCGGAGTGGGTGCGGGACTCATGGCTCCTTCTCTAGACGGGAATCAGGAGCTGCGCAGGTAATCCTTGCGGATCAGGTCCAGCACCGCTTCGGCCATCACCACGTCGTCGGATTCGGAACGGTCGAGCACGGCCCGCAAGGTCCCGTGGTTGTGCACCAGCTGCAGCGCGTCGAGCTGCTCTGGCGTCAGGTCACGGAGTCGAGGAACCAACGGCCTTCGGACCGTCAGCGGCGCGTCCAACCCGGGGAGGTGGCTGGCGATGCGCTTGTACTCGTCCATCAGCCGCAGGGCGTCCATCAGGAGCGCTTCGGTGGACCGATCCAGCTCGACCATGAATTCCTGGCCGTCGGGGGGCTGTAGCTCGAAGTCGCCATGCTCCCAGGTGATGATCCGGTTGAAGCTCTTCTGCGGTCCCAGCGAGTGCTCGCCGTTGATGACCGTGTAGTAGACCCGCCCCTGGCGCAGATAGATGCGCGCCTGGTGCTCGCCGGTGACGACCAGCACCCCGTTCTTCTTCGAGGTGTGGAAGAGCTGGAGCAGGTCGGGAAGGGGGATGTCCTCGATCTTCCCCATCATCGACGAGGTCTTGCTGGTCTTCGCCAACTGGGCCTGGGCCGCCTCTTCCAGACGCTCCTTCACCACTTCATCGGGCAGCTCGGCAGTCCCCCCACCTTGATGGACCACCAGCTTCAGGATCGACGTGCCGATGAGGATCCGATCCCCCTCTTTGAGCCGCGCTTGCCGCACCTTCTCGCCGTTGACGAAGGTTCCGTTGGTGCTGCCCAGGTCCTCGATGACGACCTTTCCTGGGCCGATGCTGATCTTGGCGTGCTTGCGACTGACCATGTCCTCGACGAGGACCATGTCCAATTCGCTGGATCGGCCGATGATGACCTGCCGGTTCATCTTCAGCGGGAATTCCCCGCCTTGGTACTTGCCCGAGATGAACCGGAGGGCCCAGGCCGTTTCGCTGGGTGCCGCGACCATTCTTTGGGACACCACGTTACAGCACGCTCCCCGAGAACAGGAACCTGCCAGCCGTCTCGGAGGCGACCAGTCGGAGCCTGGCGGTGCGCGGCTCGGGTGGACGTTGCGGCCGGACCAGGAACGCCTCCTCGGTGGCCATCAGCTCGTTGCGTTCGGACCGGAGGTACCAAGCGTGCGGCTCCCAGCGGTGCCCCACCGCTCCCAGCAAGCTGGAGAGTCGCGGATCACCTGACAGTTGGGGGCGGTCCGGAGGGATCACCAGCAACGCCAAGGCTTCGGCGGAGTTGCCGTCGAGGGCCCGGGCCCGGGCCGTCAGGGCGGCGAGACCGCCCACCAGGGAGGGCGCCAGCGGCCCCTCCAGGCGCCAGCGCCCAGCGTCCCGGACCCAGGTGGTGCGTTCTCGACCCAGCGACGAGACCGCCACCCCGTTCAGCATCCCGGTGGCGTCGAGCGTCGAAATGACGGTGGCCCGCTCCCCCTCGGCGATGACCGTCACCCGATCGAACTGTAGCGACCGGGGCACGAATCGACCCTCGGAGCCGGGGACCTCGAGCGCCGGGAGCGCACCTTCGGCGGCCCGGAGCTGGGCGAGGATCTCTGGCTCGAGCCCGCCTGCCGCGGAAAGGAGGCGGGGAAGGAGGACCCACACCGCGCCGCCCAGGAGCGCCAGCCCCAGCAACACTGCCACGGCGAGGAGTCCCCGGCGCTCGTCCGGTGCGTCGCGACTCACGAACCGAGCATGGTCCGAGCGCGCTCGGCAGCGGGAGTGCCCGGGAGCCGCGTCAGGACCCGTTGCAGTGCGTCGCGGGCCTTGGCCTGATCTTTCAGCTTCACGTAGAGGTCGTGGAGCCGGAAGAGGACCTTCTCGTCGTCGACGCCCGGGTACTTGTCCACCACCGTCTCCAGCCGGTTGACGGCCGCGGCCCAGCGGTTCCGACGCTCGTAGAAGTCAGCGACGTAGATCTCGTGAGCGGCGAGCCGCTGGCGGACCTCGGTCGCCTTCTTGCTTGCCTCGGCGGCGTAAGCCGAATTGGGGTAGGTCTTGGTGAACTCACTCAGCGAGGCATAAGCGGCCCGGACCTGGGTCTGGTCCTTCTCCGATGAGGGCGGGACCAGGAACCAGTCGCTGGGCATGTCCCGGTAATGGGCCATGGCGGCCCGGAAAGCGGCGTAGTCCACCTTGGGATGGGTGGGGTGGAGCTTGACGAAAGCGTTGTAGCGGTCGGCCGCCTCGGTCCACAGCTCGCGCTCGTAGGAGACGTCCCCCAGCCGCAGCTCGGCCTGCTTCGCAGCCTCCAGGAAGGGAAACTTCGTCTTGACGTATTCGTAGTACTTCTCGGCCAGCTGGTACTGCCGACCCTCCAGCGCCTCGTCGGCCCGCTTGAGGTTGGTGCTGGCCTCGCTGGCGTAGTCGGGCTCTCCGAAATCGCCGCTGTTGGAGAAGATGCCGCAGGCTGGCACCAGGGCGACGAGGAAAACCGGGAGAAGCGGGCGGAGAGGATGCATCTCGGGGGCCAAACACCCTACCCGCTCGGACCCCCTCCCTTCCAGAGCAAGTCCTCGACCAGCTCGGCTTCGAAACCGCGGGAGAGCAGGAAGCGGGCGAGGCGGGCCCGGCCCCGCGGATTCATCGGGGCGGGGCGGGATTCCATGAGTGCCTGGGCGACCGGCCTTTCGTCCCATCCGGCCTCGGCGATGGCCTGCTGCAGAGAGGCCTCGACCAGCTGCGGCGGATACCCCGCCGCCAGGAGACGGCCGACCATCCCCGCCATCCCCAGAGCGCGTCCCTCCACCAGGCGCCGGGCGCGAACTTCCACCGAGCGTGCATCATCGAGCACACCCAGCGCGCGCGCCGCGCCCAGCTCGGCCTCCACCGAAGCCGCGTCCAGCCCGGCCCGGCCCAGAGCGGCGCGGAGGCCCGCTTCCGACACCTCCCGGCGAGCGAGCACCCGAAGCGCTCGGGTCCCGGTTCCCGCCACACTGGCTCCGGTGCTACGCCTACGTCCCAGCATGCACCCCCTGCTGGGACGTTACATGGACTTCGCCACCGCGTGGGGCGCCTGGCGGCGGAGGGAACGGACCGAGCCGGTCGAGCCCGGAGAGCTGGCCTTCGTCGCTGCCGCCCGGGCCCGGCCGGATCTCTGGTCGGTGGTGGAGCGAACCGAAGGACGGGCCCACCCTCCGGAAGAGGCGCAGAACGCCCTGCTGGTGCTGGCGGCCCAGGCCGCCGCCATCCAGCTCGAGGACGACGCGCGTCTGTCCTCGGTCTTCGAGCGAACCCGGGTGGCACTCGAATCCGAAGGGGCCACCGGGCAGCAGATCTACGGCCTCGTCGGGGCCTTGCTGCTGGAAGAAGCCTTCGGGGACGAGTCGCCCGCAGATGGCTTCGACTGGGCATTCGTCGCCGAATCCCTGGAGACGCTCCGCGAGCTGACCACCCTGGATCCAGAACGGGTGGCGGCGCTCGAATCGGCGTTCGCCAGTGGGACCACCGGAGCCGAACAGCGCTCCCGGCGTCTGGCCTGCCAGGCGCTCTTCGGTGCGGCCTGGGCCGAAGGACCGGACCTCATCACCGCCGAGCATCTGCAAGAGGCCGCGGCGCGGTTACCGCCCGCCGAGGTTTCGGCGCTGAGTGAGCTGGTGGACCACCTGGCCCAGGTCAAGCTGCTGGGGGCGCGGCGGCACGAACGGCTCCGGCGGGCCCTGGACGACCTGGGGCCCGCCGGGTCGCCCTAGAAGCGCTCGATGTGAAAGTCGTCCTCGGCGGAGCCCGGTGGGTTGCCTGAAGGAGCCGCGGGCCGGGCGGGAGGGCGCGGGGCGGGGGCTGGAGTCGGCGACCGAGGCAGCGGCGGCTGGGCCGGGGTGCCCTGCTGGGCAAAGGCCAGGCTGCCGGGGGCGGTGCTCCCGTCGGAGGCCCCACCTTCGAAGCCATCCCAGCGTCCGTCGCTGGTGGCGCTGATGCCGCTGAACCGGAGGGCGAAATCGTCTGGGTTGGTAGCCTGACGGTGCGCTTCCTCGTAGCTGATGACGTTCTGGCGGACCAGGCTCATCAAGGACTGGTCGAAGGTCTGGGTGCCATAGCTCTGGTGGCCCTGAGCGATGGCGTCGGGAATCTCCTTGGTGCGGTCCTTGTCCTCGATGAGCTCACGAACACGGGCGGTGGCCTTGAGCACTTCCACCGACGCCACTCGGCCCCGACCGTCGGCCCGCGGCACCAGGCGCTGGGAGATGACCGCCTTGAGCACGCTCCCCAGCTGAAGGCGCACCTGCTTCTGCTGGTAGGGCGGAAAGACGGAGACGATGCGGTTGATGGTCTCGGTCGCATCCAGGGTGTGGAGGGTGGACATCACCAGGTGCCCGGTCTCGGCGGCGGTGAGGGCAGTCTCGATGGTTTCCAGGTCGCGCATTTCGCCGACCAGGATGACGTCGGGGTCCTGACGGAGGGCACTCTTCAGGGCCTGGCTGAAGGAGGCCGTATCCACTCCGACCTCGCGCTGGTTCACGATCGAGCGCTTGTCGCGGATGAGGAACTCGATCGGGTCCTCGATGGTCATGATGTGGTTGGTTTCATTGGCGTTGATGTGATCGATCATCGCCGCCAGGGTGGTGCTCTTTCCCGAACCGGTGGTCCCCGTGACCAGCACCAACCCGCGCTCCTCGAGGGCGATGGTCTCCAGCACCGGGGGGAGCAGCAGATCGCGGATGGTCATCACCTTGAAGGGGATGACCCGGAGGACCGCGCCGAGGGTCCCCCGCTGCTGGAAGACGTTGACGCGGAAGCGCCCCAGCCCGGGGACGCCGTAGGCCAGGTCGACCTCGTTGCTGCTCTTGAAACGCTCCCGCTGGTACTCGTTCATGATCCCGAAGGCCATGCGCGCCACCTCTTCGGGAGGGAGGCGCTTGCCGTCCTTCAGGGGCACCAGCGAGCCATCCACCCGGAACATCGGGGGAAGACCGGCTTTGAGGTGGATGTCACTGGCCCCGCCGCGCAGCGCGATCTGGAGGATCTCGTTGAGTTCCACTGCTCCGGGAGCCTAGCACCCCGGGCGAGCGGGCCCGGCCGGGCGTCCCCGCGGCTCGCCCCGACACAGGGTGTCGAGGCTGTGCGCCATCGCCTTACATCGCCCGGGCAAGACGAAGGCTCCGGCCCGTCCGAGCGGAACACGCCCTGGGCGGGAGCGCTGATTCCTAGCGCTTGCTGAACTGGAACCGGCGACGGGCACCGGGCTGGCCGTACTTCTTGCGCTCCACCACCCGGGCATCGCGGGTGAGAAAGCCGGCCTTCTTCAGCGGAGTCCGGAACTCCGGATTCAGCAGGCAGAGCGCCCGCGACAGCCCGTGACGGATGGCCCCGGCCTGGCCGGACAGCCCGCCGCCGACGACGTTCACTGTCACGTCCACCTTCCCGACCTGCTCCAGGATCTGCAGGGGCTGATTGAGGATCATCTTGGAGGTCTCACGCCCGAAGTACTCGTCCAGCGGCCGGCCGTTGACCACGATGGTTCCACTGCCCTCTTTGACCCACACCCGGGCCGTGGATTCCTTGCGGCGGCCGGTGGCGTAGTACCCGTTCTCGGTCTGGATTGGCATGTCGAAGCTCAGGCCTCCACCTGGCGCGGCTGGGGCTTCTGCGCGGCGTGGGGGTGGGTGTCGCCGGCGTAGACCTTGAGCTTGGTCATCATCCGCCGGCCCAGCGCGTTGCGCGGAAGCATGCGGCGCACGGCATTGAGGATGATCTCCTCGGGGTGCCGGGCCCGCAGCGCCGAGAGGTTGGTGGTCTTCAGCGCACCCGGGAACCCTGCCCGGGGATGCCGGTGGTACAGCTTGTTGGTCTCCTTGGAGCCGGTGACCTTCACCTTGGCGGCGTTGATGACGATGACGTGATCGCCGGTGTCCATCGAGGGCGTGTAGATGGGCTTGTGCTTGCCCTTGAGCAGGGTGGCGATCTGGCTGGCGGCGCGACCGAGCACCTTGTCGCTCACGTCGATCACGTGCCAGGCCCGCTTCACGTCCGCGGGCTTTGCGCTGTAGGTTCGGTTGGACATCCAAAACACTCCGCCAGGGGGCCGAGGCGAACAGACCCCTGGCCGGACTGCTCCCGGCCGGGGGCCCTCGGAAAGACGGGCGATGTAGAGGGGTTGGAGCGCCAAGTCAAGCCCGAGCACTGGTATCCTCCAGGGCGCCGATGGCCGCCTCCCCTGCGCGTGCTCCCCGTCCCACCGTGGTCCTGGAGGCCGAAGCCCGCGAGGCTCGGGCCGCCGTGGCACGCCTGGGCCGGCGCGAATTCCTGGATCAGCTGGCTTCGCTGGAGCGCTCCTTCGCCGCCGACCCCGGGAATCCCGGCAGCTACGCCTGCACCGGCTGCGAGCGTTGCGCCAATTGCATGTTCTGCCGCGACTGCTCGGGCTGCCACCAGTGCACCCACTGTGTGGGCTGCGACGGGTGCAGCAACTGCAGCCACTGCCTCGACAGCAACTCGTGCCAGTCGTCCGCCTACCTGGTCAAGTCGGAGAACTGTAGCCATTCGGCCTATCTGGTGATGTGCCGCAATCTCTCCGACTGCAATTACTGCTTCGGCTGCGTGGGGCTCGCCAAGCGGGACTTCCACATCCTCAACGTCCCCTTCCCGCGAACCGAGTACTTCGAGGTGACGGCCCGGCTGAAGAAGGACCTCGGCCTGCAGAAGTGAGAGGGGCGGTGCCTCCATCTGTCCGCTCTCCTCATCGGATCAGAGCGGTCGAAGGAAGAAGGCCTTGAGGTATTCCGTCTCCGGCAGGCCCCCCAGCGCCGGATGGTCGGCCGCCGGGCCCCGTCGCTCCAGGATCTGCACCGGCCGGCGCACGTCTTCGGCGGCGCCCAGCAGCATCTGCTCGAACTCGGCCGGGCGAACCTTCCCCGAGCACGAGCAGGTGACCAGTAAACCACCCGGTCGGAGCAGCCGGAGCGCCCGCACGTTCAGCTCCCGGTAGGCGCGGAGGGCCGTCCGCTCGCCCTCGCGGCGCTTGGCCAGGGCGGGCGGATCCAGCACCACCGTGTCGAAGCGCTCGCCCTCGCGGTCCATCTGATGGAGCACGTCGAAGGCGTTGGCCTCTTCCACCCGGACGTTGCCTCGGCCGTTGCGCCGCGCGTTCTCGGCGAGGCGGGCGGCCGCCCGAGCATCCTGCTCGATGGCGATGACCTCGGAGCAGTGGGGCGAGAGGGCCAGGGCGAACCCACCGTGGTAGCTGAAGGCGTCCAGAGCACGACCTCCACCCAGCTGGGCCGCGCGCAGGTGGTTGTCGGCCTGGTCCAGAAACCCACCGGTCTTCATGTCCGTCAGAAGATCGGTGTGGAAGACGTTGTCCCCTTCCCGCCAGTCGACCTCGGTCCCGGTCCCCCGGAGCAGCCGGGTCTCGCGGGGAAGCTGTTCGAAGTCACGCCCGGAGCCGTCGTCGCGAAGCACCACCCGCCGCGCGCCGGTCAGCTCGCACAGCTCCGAGGCCAGCCACTCCTTTCGGGCATCCATGCCTTCCGAGAGCGTCTGGAGCACCAGGGCATCGAGGTAGCGGTCCACGAACAAGCCGGGGAGACCATCCGCCTCGGCATGCACCAGCCGCAGCCCTTCCCGCTGGAACCGCGCCCGCCGGGAGAGGGACCCTCGGAGCCGGGCACGAAAAAAGCCATCGTCCACCGGTTCATCGGCGGGGGCGCGGCGGGTGAGCAGGCGCAGGGCGAGCGGGCTCTTGCTGGCCCAGAGGGCTTGGCCTGCCGGGTGTCCGGCTGGGTCCACCACCGCCACCACCGCCCCTGGAGCGGCGTCCGGCCCTCGCTGGACCGCGGTGCGCCAGACCCAGGGGTGAAGCCGCCGCAGGCCTCGCGCAGCCTCGGCAGTGACGGTCACGGTTGGCAGCGCCCCGCCGGCGGCGGCCATCACTCCAGCCCGCGGGCGGCCAGCTCCAGGTCATCCTCGCCGCGGAGGTGCCCCACTTCGTGGAGGAGGGTGACCCGGATCTGCTCCAGCAACTCCTCCCGCGAGGTGACCGCCCGGCCCAGGTTCTTCCGGTACAGCACCACCGAGCGGCAGGTGGGTCGGTCCTCTGCTTCGCACGGCTCACCGAGCGGCGGGCCGCGGTAGAGGCCGAGGATGGTGGGGGACAGAGGCGGGTCCCCGTCCAGGAGATCTTCGTTCTTGGGGATGTCCTCGACCGTGACCGGAACTCCCACCAGATCCCTGCGCATGTCGGGCGGCAGAGCGGTGAGCGTTCGGTCCACCTCGCGGCGAAACTCCTTCTCGTTCAGGAGCTGGGGAGGGGGAAAATCGTCCGGGGCCAGGGCCTGGGCCTTCCTGAAATGTGCCTCGGCCTCAGGGGTGTGGCCCTCGCGCTCGAGGATCAGGCCCAGGTGGTGATGGGCATGGGCCCCGTGCTCGTCGTCCGAGAGCAGCCGGGTGAAGGCCTCCTTGGCCTCCCCGAACCGGCACAGCTCGAAGAGGGCCACCGCCCGCTCGTAGCCAACGTCGACATCGTTGCCCAGCTCCTCGCGCGCCTCCTCGCTGCGCTCCAGGGCGACCTGCGCCTCACCGAGGTCGTTGGCGGCCATCGCCCCCAGCAGCGCGAACTGAGCCGCCAGCTCGGCTTCCCCACCCTGCCGGGCCAGCGCCCGTCCATGCTCGGCGTAGACGAAGGCCAGCTCGTCATGGTCCCGGTTGCTGGGCAGGCTCACCCCGTAGAGGTGGGCCGCCCCGAGCAGCGCATCTAGATGGTCCGGGTCGAGGGCCAGGGCCC
The DNA here is from genome assembly GCA_046725335.1 of Myxococcota bacterium. Classification (GTDB taxonomy): domain Bacteria; phylum Myxococcota; class Myxococcia; order Myxococcales; family Myxococcaceae; genus RPRB01. Next base: position 12,740 of record JBKOYI010000073.1, read on the forward strand.
TGGCGTAGGCCAGCTTCGCCTCGTCGAAGCGTCCCAGGGCGGAGAGCGCTGCCCCTCGTTCGCTGTGGGCATCGGGCTCGTCGGGTGCCTGGGCTGCCGCCTCGGCTGCGCAGCTCAGGGCCCGGGGGTATTCGCCTGCGTCGTAGGCCGCCCGCGCTGCATCGATCGGGTCCAGCCCTCGGGAATCACAGACCGCCAGCGGCTCGACGATGGGGGGCCGCGAGGGATGGTGAGTCGGCGCGGTGGGCAGTCCGGGGCTGGTGGCGGACTTGGGCGATGCCTCGGTGGGCGGGGCCTTCTGACAGGCGCACCCCGCCCAGAGAAGGAATGACCAAGCGAGCCAGCGGTGCATGCGCCTCAATGTAACAGACCGGTCTCCTCCTCAGCTCAGAGGCCGGCGGCGCAGTTGCCATCGTGTCGGCACTCGTGAACTTGAGGCGGGACCTCCAGCCAATGGACCGTCCCCACCATGTCGTTCACCCCGGTGGTGGCCGACAAGGGGCCCGAGCCGGGCTCGATGGTCACCCCGCCATAGGACACCTGTCCGGTGAGCATGTTGATGGAGAGCACCAGGGCCGGCTGCTGTGGTGCCACGTAGGTGCCCCGCTGCGTGAAACGGGCGGTGGCCAGGGCGGTGGCTCCACCCGCCGAGCCGCACTGGATTCCGCCACCGGTCGCCTCGGCCTGGTAGGTGTAGGCCGTGTCCAGCGGCAGCGTGCTGCCACAGGAAAGCTGCTGGACCGGATTGGGCTTCAGGGTGTTCCAGATCACGCAACCGTCGAGGAGGAAGGCCGAGCTGGCCGTCCGCTCATCCACCGAGTTCGCATGCTTGAGGTACCAGCCGTTTCCGCTGCTGGAGGCGCTGGTCTTGCTCGCGTCCACCAGGTCCGCATCGGAGAGTGCGGCGGCATCGTAGGAATTGGCCCCGGCAGTGGTGATGAACGGCACGCGGACCTCGTCGAACAGCCGGACCGAATAGAAGCGCGAGTACTCCATCGTGTTCGGGCTATAGCTGAGGGCGGCACCGGTGGGCCGTCCGGTGGCAATGGAGCAGTCCACTCCGCCGTCGACACCCGGCGACCAGTCGCAATACGCCTGCGAGGAGTACTGGGCGGAGGTCGAGCCGCAGACGATGCTGGTGTCAATCCTCGAGTCCACCACGTCCGAGCAGCTGTCGGACTGATCCCAGGGAGGCGAGTCGAAACCCAAGGAGGCCACGGGCTCGGTCGCCCCCGCGCTGTAGCTCCACCCACCGCTCTGGTAGTGCCCGGTCGAGCTGGCCGGGGCGATCCGGTACTTCGAGTCAGTGACGCTCACGCTGCAGTTCTTCCGTAGGCAGGCCCCCAGGTTGGCCAGGCCGCAGGTGCCTCCGTTGGGGTCCTTGATCTGGTCTCGGTCGCCCGCTCCCAGGAAGAAGCGCCAGACCTTGCCAGGCAGCAACCCGACCACCGCACGCTGGAAGAGGGGGCTCCGGTGCCAGAAGGGCTGTCCCTTGAACTGGATGAAGGCCCGAGCGGCGAACCAGTTGGAGTACAGGCCGGTCCCCCCGCTGGGCCGACCGGGATCGCCCATCCCCACCGTCCAGACCTGGCCACCGGTATCGCCGACCACTGCGGTGTCGAAGAGTCCGTCCGAATCGGTGTCCACCATGCTCACCGGAGCCGCCACCGGGAGGAGCGAGTTCCGGAGATCATTCGGGCCGGTCGCATCCGCGACGGAGAACCGGTAGACCTGCGCCCCGGTCCACACGTCCAGAACGTAGATGGCCCGGCCGCGGAGGTAGGCCGGGTCGAACCCGCCGCCCAGGGCCACCACGTACCGTTCGCGAGCAGCCGCGCCCTGGGCCTTGAAGCGCCCCTGGCCGTCTGCCTCGGCGATGGGCCCGATGGGCGGCGCAGCCGGACCGACGTCGTTCCACGACTCGCCTCCGACCAGCGAGTCGTTGGTGCCCGCCGGCGGGAAAGACCAGAGGAACTTGGGGCTCGCGGGGTCGGTGACATCGAGGGCGAAGTAGCTGCGGCCACCTTCTCGCTCGCCCACCACGGCCACGGTATGGAACTCGTTGGACTGCTTCTGGTGGTCGGCGTTGGCGTCCACCCACACGTCCCGCACCATGGGCGTGCCATCGAGCAGGAGCTCGTGGCGGTCTCCGATGGCGTAGCGGATGAGCTTGGGCAGGAGGTCGGGCGGAAGGAAGGCCCACATTTCATCGCCCGTGCCGAGGTCGTAGGAGTGGACCCCGTTCGTCACCACGTCATTGCCGGCGTTGAAGGCGTGCAGCATTCCGTCGTTCGACCCAACCAGCAGGAACTGGGTCCGGTACTGGTTGGCGCTCCACCAGCTGGCGTAGGCATCTTGTCCCCCCGGCTCGAGCCGGGGGTCGTAGAGCGAGGGAACGCACTGGGTGGCAACCCCGAGGTCGCAGAGGTAGGTGGGCACCGGGGGGGTCACCAGCACCGGGGTGGAGTGGAAGACGTCTCCCAGGAGGTTGGGGCGCGTCTGGTAAACGCTCGGCGGGGGGTTGGTCCGGTTGTAGGGGTTCTGGAAGAGGAGATCCTTGCCGTTGACGTACTCGATCAGGTCCTTCCCGCAGTCGTTCTCCGTCAGGTAGGTGTGACGGGTGAGGTTCCCCAGGGTGGTGCAGAAGTCTCCGGCCACTCCGCCCAGCTGAAAGAGGGGGGTGAGCTGATCGGCGTTGCTGGGGGTGAACTGGATCATGGCCGGGGCATAGCCACCGTGTCCGTCCGGGGCGACCGTGTAGATCTGGCGCTGCTTCGAGCTGTCACCGGACAGGACAGCGTTCTCGCGGGTGGCCAGCACCGAGGAGGCTTCCCAGAACGGGGTGGCCAGAACGTCCCCGTCGGCGCCCCCTTTGGCCGGCCACCCGCCGTCCCAGGTCTGGGTGTTGTCGAGGACCACGAACTGCCCGTTGTCCTCGCCGACGAAGGCGTTCTTGGAGTCGGTGAGGTAGAAGTCGTAGCAGCTCTTGTCGCCATTGGGGTTGGCGGGGGTCACCTTCCCCCAGTCGGCGCTGGTGCAGCCGGCGGCGAACTCGTTGTAGAGGTTGAATCGGGTGACGGTGCCCGGCCACTGCTGGCTCCCGTTGGGGGTGAAACGGGGGATGAAGGCCGAGGTGTATCCGCCGCTCTGGACGGTGGTGATGCTGGCCGCGGAGAACGAGGTGGCGCGGTTCACGATGGCCAGGAAGACCTGCTCGATGTTCGACTCCAGATTCCCGAAGTCGTCGGCCACGACGTAATCGCCGCCGCCCCTCTTGGCCACCTGCTCCAGGCTGGTCATCTCTCCGTAGGTGTTCTTGGGGTCACCGATGGCCACCACGTAGGTGCGGAGCGTGGAATTGGAGTAGCCGATGCCCACCGGGGTAGTGGCCATCCAGGCGGCCACGTCGTCGGCAAAGTCCATGTCGCAGGTTCCGGCGGCCGACTGGCGCACGCCGGAGCCGGAGATGGCGCTCCCCGCTCCCCCGACCAGATTGGGATCGAGAAAGTCGTTGCCGTCGTCCTCCGCGCCCAACCCCGGGGTGGAGCACTGCGCGGGGGCACTGCACCAGGCCGGGGTCACGCCGTTCACCGGAGTGCAGGCGGCGTTGGCGGTGTCACCCCGGCCGTCGGCGAAGAGAATGACGAAGTCACCCTTGCAATTGACGCAAGGGCCGCTCTTGGTGTTCGGAAAGTTGCTGGGGATGGTGCTGGAGTCGGAGAAGAGCCAGGGATTGCTCTGTCCGCCCATGTACCAGGCCGCATTGAAGAGCATCTCTGCGACCGGGTAGGCGGTGCTGGTGTAGCTCAGCCCATCGATGGCGGTGATCTTCTGCTGGAGAGGCCGCCCGCTTCCTCCGCAGGATTGGGGCAGCATCTTCTGCACCAGGGTAGTGCCCTGGGCACTGGAT
>JBKOYI010000162.1:0-6331 GCA_046725335.1 Myxococcota bacterium
CTCCACCGAGTAGGGCTTGTCGGAGAGGGGAACGTTGATCCGCTCGGTGGCGTACTCTTCCAGCGGCTCGTCCAGAACGGAGAGCTTCAAGGGGAACGAGTCGCCCACGTACCCCCGCTTCACCTCCAGGGTGAACCGGGCAGTCCGGGTCTCGCCCGGGGGAATCTCTCCGATCTTGAAGCGACCCTTCTCGATGAAGACGTTCTGGTCGGCGGCGTTCTTGATCGAGGCGACCGCGTCCAGCGCCTGTCCGGGCCCCTGGTTGATCACGTCCACCACCACCTGGACCGTCTCGCCCCGCTGGGCCACCCCATCTCCATTGCACTGGGCGCAGTCGTCGAGGACCTGCCAGCTGAGGGCGAACGCGGGGCGGGCTAGCTCGCCGAAGTTCACCTCGGCCACCAGCTGCTGGGGCAGGGGCCCCTGGTCGTCCGAGAACTTCACCGTCACGTCGTCACGCCGGCCGTAGAGGTCCTTGGGAACCTTGACCGGGGTCTTCCAGGTCCGCTTCTCTCCGGGAGCCAGGCCGCCGAAGAGGAACTCGCGGCGGTCGAGCATCGGGTTCTCGCTCTCGGTCCAGGCCCGGACCCGGGAGAGTCGCTCGCTCCCTCGGTTCTCGGCGGTGACCTCGAGATCGAAGGTGTCACCGGGGTTGATGCGCTTGTCCGAAGCCGGGCGCAAGGTCGCCACCAGCTGCGGCGCCTTGGGAGTGGGCCCCGGCGCCCAGTCCAGACCCAGGGTGGCGACGGCGGCGTTGATGCGCTCTTGCTCCTGGCTGGCCCTTTCCTGGAGGTAGGCCTTCCCGGCCTGGAGCATTCGCTGGCGCTGGGTGTAGGGCTCCTTGAGGACGAAGTCCCGGGCGAAGAGGACCTCGAAGTCCTCCTTCACCTCGTCCTGAGCCTCGGCATCGAGCTGGTCGTACAGGTCCTCGTCCAGCTTGTTGGGATCGGTGTCCAGCAAGGGGTGGACCCCCTCGCCCTTGCGCTTCTCGACTTTGCCACCCTTGTCCGAGCGAGAGAGCTTGGGCGTCTTGCCCTCCTCTGCCTTCTGCTGCCTGGCCGCGGCGTCCTTCTGCTTGGTGTCCTCCTTCAGGTAGCGAATGCTGGTGAAGGGCTTTTCCAGTCCCAGCACCTGCTCACGCTTGGTGGCCGCGGCCTGGCTGCCCGGGTTGCCGAAGTGGTGCTCGAGGTCGGCCTCCCCCAGGGTCTTGCGGGGAGCGAAGACGTTCACCCGTTCGGGGGTGACCCGGGTGGGGATGAGCTCGATGTCCGGCTCGACTCCCACCTCCTGGATGGAGACGTCGCCCGGGGTCAGGTACTTGGCGATGGTGAGCTTGAGCGCACTCTCCTCGTTGGGGTTGCCGCTGGCCGCGGGGAACTCGTAGAGCACCTGCACCGAGCCCTTGCCGAAGGTCTGCTGGCCGATGATGGTGGCCCGGTTCAGGTTCTTGAGAGCCCCAGCCACGATTTCCGAGGCCGAGGCGCTGCCTGGATTCACCAGCACCGCCAGCGGGTAGAGGTTGTCCCCCTCATCGGCGTGGGCCCGGCGCTCCTCGCGCTGGCGCTCGCTCAGCGACACGGTGGTGACGATGGTGCCCTGGCTGACGAAGAGGTCGGACACCTGGATGGCCTGGTCGAGCAGACCGCCCGGATTTCCGCGCAGGTCCAGCACCAGGCCCTTCAGCCCACCCGAAGCTTCCGCGTCGCGGGCGAGGTTGGTCAGTGCGGCCTGCATGTCCCGGGTGGTGTTCCCCTGGAAGTTCTTGAGCCGGATGTAGCCCACGTTCCCGGAGAGCAGCTTCGACTGCACCGACTCGATGGAGATGGTGGCCCGAGCCAGAGTCAGCACCATGGGCTTTTCGAGCGCTTTGCGCTCCACGGTGATGGTGACCCGGCTGTCCACCGGGCCCCGGAGCTTGGACACGGCCTCGTTGAGGTCCATGTTCACCGTGGACTCCTCACCGATCTTCTTGATCTGGTCGTCCTTCTTGATGCCCGCCCGGTAGGCCGGGGTCTTGGGCAGGACGCGCACCACGGTGAGGTTGCCCTCCTTCATCTGGATGACGAACCCCAGTCCCCCGAACTCACCCTTGGTGGTCAGCCGCATCTCTCGGTAGTACTCGGGCTTGAGCAGCACCGAGTGCGGGTCGAGGGTGGAGAGCATCCCGTTCACCGCGGCGTACTCGACGTCGCGGGTGTCCTCGCTGGGCCGCATGTTGGCCCCGATGAACTCGAAGATGTCCTTCATCGGAAAGGACATCTTCCACAACGAATCCACGTGGCTGATGTCGAAGTCCCTCACCTTGCCGTTGACGTTGATGCGCAGGTGATTGTGGTCCTTGTCCGGTTCGACCAGGACGTCCGGAACACTGCGCTCCACCCACTCCAGCGAGGCCACCATCATCTCGCGGGGGTTGATGCGCTTGGGCTCGACGTAGTTGTCCTTCACGTAGATGAGGACCTTGGTGTAGATTTTCAGCGCCGAGAGGTCGTGCGGAGGGCGGTCGCCGTTGCGCAGGACGTCGGATGCGCCTTCGCCGCGCGCGGCCGGGCCAGCAACTGCTTCGCCGACGGTGAGGGGAAGCGGCGCGTGATCGCGCGCCAAGAGCGTCCAGGCGCCGAGCAGAGCCAGGACGAGCAGCGAACGGCGCATCAGACGTGGCATGGAAGGATTCGACTCTAACCACCGGGGTGTGGCCCTTCAAGCAAGGGCCAGCGGCAGGGGCTCGTTCGCCCCACCGGTCAACCGACGGTGGTGCGCGAAACTTCCGGCATTCCGTCGGAGAGGGTCCCAGAGGCGACCAGCGAGCGGTGGAGAAGGGTGCCGGCGGCCACCGCAACCGGGACCAGGAAGAGGTTCACCAGTGGAATCCAGAGAAGCAGGGTGAGGGCCAGCCCGAAGCCCAGAGCCAGCGAGGTGCGTCGGACCAGCACCTGCCGCACCTCCGAAAATGGACGATCGCGGCGAGATAGCGGGGCATCGAGGTACTCGGCGCAGGCCCACAGTGCCGTCCATCCCCACCCGGCGACCCACCAGACCATCGCCCCCGCCGGGACTGCCAGCTGGAGCACCAGAAGAAGCGCCTGCCCCGCCAGGAACAGGGCCACCCGGACCGCGGTGTGCCCGAGCGCCCTCAGGGCTTGCCCTGTGCTCCCCAGCACCCCCACCGCAGGCGCAGGTGGGGCGCCCACGGCCGCCTCGGTGGCGGCGACCAGCGGATCTTGGAGCGGAGCCAGAGCCAGCAATGGCAGGGTGGCCGCGCCCACGAGCCACAGGAGCCCTCCGGTCAGGACAGCGGTGAGCTGCCAGAGGAATCGCGAGGCCCCGTTCGGTGGGGACCACAGATGGCCGAGCCACTCGGGGAGCCAGGCCCAGACCGCCCAGCCCCACAGGGCGAACACCAACACCGTGGCGAAAGCGCACAGCACTGCCAGGGCCCGTAGCCTCGGCGTTCGCAACACCAGCAAGGCGGCCCTGGCCGGGAGCGAGGCGCCCCGGAAGAAGTCGAGCGGTGTTCCGCGGAGGGGCAATTTGGGAAGGTCTGTCATGCGGCGGCCTTGGAGTGTCGCCTGTTATAGAGCCCCCGCCCCGGCATGTCCCTCGACCGCGCGCCCACCGAAGACGAGGCGATCACCTCCGTCGACGCGCTGGTCGACGTCTTCCGTCGCGCCGAGCGTCCGTCCCCGCAGCATCGGGTTGGCCTGGAGCACGAGAAGTTCATCTATCCCCTGGCGGGCCCTCCAGAGCCCCTGCCGTACGAAGGACCGCGGGGGATCGGGGCCCTGCTGGCCTCCCTCCAGAGGCACGGTTACCAAGCCTTTCGCGATGCGCCCGCCGCCCCGGTCATCGCCTTGGTCCGGGACGAACACACGCTCTCGCTGGAGCCCGGGGGACAGTTCGAGCTGTCGGGGACGCCGTTTCGGAGCGCTCGGCAGGTCCACGCCGAGAACCTCGCCCACGCCCGACTCTTGACCGAGGCCGCCGCCGCCCTGGGGCTCAGGCCGGTGGCGTTGGGTTACCGCCCCTGGGGAACGACCGCCGACATTTCCTGGATGCCCAAGCGGCGCTACCAGGTGATGCGTAAGACTCTGCCCCGAGGCGGGGCCCTGGCGCTGGACATGATGCTCATGACCTGCACCGGGCAGGTCTCGCTGGACTGGGCGGACGAGGCGGACTGCGCCCGGAAGGTGACTGCCACGGCTCGCCTCACCCCGTTGCTGGTGGCGCTCTACGCCAACAGCCCGCTCGTGCGCGGGCGACCTAGTGGATGGATGAGCTACCGCAGCCACGTCTGGACCGACGTGGACCCGACCCGGTGCGGATACTTCCCGCGCATGCTCGATGGCACGTTCGACTACCAGGCCTATGTCGACTGGGCACTGCAGGCCCCGCTGCTCTTTCTGCGACGCGGGAGGGAGTACGTGACTCCTTCCCTGACCTTCGGGCAGCTCCTGGCGAACGGGCATGAGGGCCGGCCGGCCCGGGCCGGCGACTGGGTGGATCATCTCTCCACCCTGTTCCCGGAGGTCCGCCTCAAGCGGGTCTTGGAAATTCGGGGCGCGGACTCGGTCTCGCTTGCCTTGACCGGAGGGCTGGTGGCGCTGTGGCGGGGGCTTCTCTACGACCGGGACACGCTGGAGGGAGCGCTCCGGCTCGTCCCGCGGCTGAGCTTCGAGGAGCATCTCCAGTTCCACCTCGAGGCACAGCGCCTGGGCCTGAAGGGGAAGCTCCGCGGCACTCCCCTGGCGGCTCTGACCCTGGAGATGGTGCGGCTGGCACGGCAGGGGCTGCAGCGGCTCGACCCCGAGGATGCCTCCCTGCTCGACCCGCTCGAGGAACGGGCACGGGCAAGTCGCTCTCCTGCCGAGGACGTGCTGGAGACCGCGGGGTCCGGAGTGTCGCCCGCCGAGCTGCTCGGTCGGTTCGCGCTCCTCCCGACCTGAGCAGATCTCACCGCCGGCCGAAGAGCTTCCTCAACCCCCCCAGCAATCCAGGGGCCTCGGGCGGGGGAGCGGTGGTCTCAGGCGGGGCGGGCCGCGGGGGGACCTCGGGCTCGGTACCACCGGCTGGCATCTCCAGAACCAGGGTCTGACGCTGGCCGCTCGGCGCGGTGGCCGAGGCCTGAAGGATGCCGTTGGTGTCCAGGGAGAAATGGAGCGTCCAGTCTCCGGCGCGATCCGCCGCGGCCCGGAGGAGGCCGAGGAAGCTCCGTGGGTCCGGTGCCCGGCCCGGCCCCTGGAACAGCTGAATCTCCAGCGGCGTCCCCAGCGCCATGGTCAGGGTGAGCGTCTTTTCGGCCGGCAGCCGGGTATTGCGCTCCAGCACCCGGACCTGCCCCATCTCCGGAGACACCGCTTCCAGAGGCACGCCCAGGACTTCGTGCACCGCCGTCCGCGAGGCGCTCTTCGGGCCGACCGAGGCGAGCAGATGGCCCACCATGGCCGCCCCCAGTGCCACCGCTCTTCCACCGTCCACGTCGGTGCGGCCGGTGCGTCCCACGGCTTCCTCCACCATCCGTCGGACGTGGGGCAGCCGGGTAGTACCCCCGACCAGGAGCAGCTCGTCCAGGTTGTCTGGCCCGAGGGATGCCGAGCGCAACACTTCCCGCGTCAGCAGGACGCCCCGCTCCACCAGGGCCGAGGTGCGTGCCTCCAGCTCGGGGCGACTCAGACGGGCCCCGCTTTCGAGCACCGCCTCGGGCAGGGCCGGGTCGTCGAGCAGTCGCTTGAGCTGGTCGGCCTCGACCACGCGCTTGCGAAGCAGCGCCGGATCGGATCGGGCCGACTTGTCCATTGCCAGGGCGATCTGCTCGTCGAAATTCATCCCCCCCAGCGAGGGATCGCCGGCGCAGCCGACCATGTCCAGATCGTTCCCGGAGACGGCCAGCACCGCCACGTCGAAGGCGGTGGCCCCCATTCGCCAGACCAGAATGCGGCGGCGGGCCAGGCCTCGCCCGTGAGCGAAGGCCATCGCCGCGGCGGTGGGGGCGTGGACCAGCCGCACTCCCTCGAAGCCGGCCCGCGCGGCGGCCTCGCGAAGGCGCGCTCGCTGCACCGTGGTATAGGAGACCGGGACGGCCAACATGGTGTGGGTCACCGGGCCCCCGATGGACTCCTCGGCGCGTTGCCGCAGCCAGCGGAGCAGGGTCGCAGTCAGCTCCAGCGCTCCGACCGTTCCCCCTTCGAGCGCAAAGGCCACTTCGCCCCGTTCATCGGCCACGATGACCGCCGGCCAGCGACGGGCCACGGTGCGAAAGAGCGGCGAGTCGGCGCGGAGCCCGAGGAAGGGAAGTGGCGCGCCGACCCAGGAGGCCGGCTCGGGTGCATCCGCG
>JBKOYI010000060.1:0-19723 GCA_046725335.1 Myxococcota bacterium
GGCCACCACCTCCTGGCTGACCAGATGGCGCACCTTGAAAATCATCCCCCGGACGGCCGGGGTGTCCTTGAGTAGCCGCTCCTGGCCGAATTTCGTCAGGCCCAGGCCGGCGATGGTGCGGAGCTGGGTGTCGCTGGCTCCGGCGAAGCTCTTGGTCAACTTGATGCGAAGGCCCATGCCCATCTCCTGTCAGGCGTGGCTCGTGGCCAGCTCGATGTCGCGCCCCCGCAGCCGGCTCACCTGATCCGGTGAGCGGAGCGACTTCAGGCCGGCCACGGTGGCCTTGAGGACGTTGTGTGGATTCCGCGAGCCCTGGCTCTTGGTGAGGATGTTACGGATGCCGGCGGCCTCCAGCACCGCCCGCACCGAGCCACCGGCGATGACCCCGGTGCCCTCAGCGGCAGGCTTGAGGAGGACGCGGCCGGCGCCGAAGTGCCCCAGCACCTCATGGGGGATGGTGTGGCCGTACAGCGGGACGCGGAAGATGTTCTTCTTGGCGTTCTCCCCGCCTTTGCGGATGGCCTCGGGCACCTCGTTGGCCTTGCCCAGGCCCACCCCGACGTGGCCGGCGCCGTCGCCGACCACCACCAGGGCGGAGTAGCTGAACCGCCGGCCGCCCTTCACCACCTTGGCCACGCGGTTGATGTTGACCACCCGATCGCTCAGATCGAGGTCGTTGGGATTGATGGGAGTCGCCACTGAGGTTCGCTGCCTTTCCTAGAACTCGAGGCCGGCCTCGCGGGCCGCCTCCGCCACCGCCGCGATGCGGCCGTGGTACGGGAAGCCGTTTCGGTCGAATACCACCCGGGTCACCTTGGCAGCCTTGGCCTTCTCGGCCACCAGCTTGCCCACCCGCTTGGCGTCGTCCTTCTTGTTCCCAGCCTCCTGGCCCTTGAGCTCCTTGGACAGGCTGCTGGCGAAGGCCAGGGTGCGGCCAGTGCTGTCATCCACCACCTGGGCATAGACGTGCTTGAGGCTCTTGTAGACCGTGAGCCTGGGCCGCTCCGAGGTCCCGGAGAGCTTTCGCCGGATGCGATTCTTCCTCTTGAGGCGGGGGTCGATGCTGGACATGGGCTTCCTCGTTCCTTCCGGGGCGGATGGGACTTCCCGGGCCCGGATGATCAAACAAGCCGGCAGTGGCTAGGCCGTGCCGGTCTTTCCTTCCTTCCGGCGAACCCGCTCGTCGGCGTACTTGATGCCCTTGCCCTTGTAGGGCTCTGGCGGCCGGAGGGCGCGAATCTTCACCGCCGTCTCCCCCAGCGCCTCTCGGTCCACGCTACGGAGGGTGAGGCCGATGGTGGGCAGGCTGTCCTCGGTCCGGGCCACCTTGTCCACCTCGGCGGTCACTCCTGCGGGGAGGTTGAAGACCACCGGGTGGCTGTAGCCCAGGGCGAAGTGGATCTGCTTGCCCTTCACCTCGGCCCGGAAGCCGACGCCCCGGATGTCCAGCTTGCGCTCCCAGCCGTTGGCCACGCCCTTGGCGGCGTTGGCCAGAAGGCTCCGGGCCAGCCCGTGGAGGCTCCTGGCCTCACGGGTGTCGGAGGGGCGCTGGACGTGGATCTGTCCGTCCTTGACCTCGACCGTGATGGTAGGAGGGAGCGCGACCTGCATCTTTCCCTTGGGCCCCTCGAAGGCCACCGCGCCCGAGGCCACCGAGGCCTTCACCTTGGACTCGAGCTTGATTCCCAGCTTTCCGATTCGGCTCATGGTCAGAACACCGTGCAGATCAGCTCGCCGCCCACGTTTTCCTTGCGGGCCTCGGCGTCAGAGAGGATGCCCTTGCTGGTGGAGAGGATGCTGATCCCCATCCCTCCCAGCACCGGGCGGATGTTGCGAACCGGCACGTAGCGACGGAGCCCGGGCTTGCTCATCCGGCGGATGCCGGTGATGACCGGGCTCTTGTCCGGCCCGTACTTGAGCTGGAGGGTGATTTCCCCCTCGGGCTCGAGGTCGTGCTCGACGAAGTCGGCAATGTAGCCCTGGTCCTTGAGGACCCGGGCGATAGCGACCTTCATCTTGCTGGTGGGGATGACCACCTTGTCGTGCCGCGCCCGCGAGGCGTTGCGGACGCGGGTCAGCATGTCGCCGACGGGATCATTGACCGGCATGTCTTGTCTCTCGCTCTTCCTTCGTCCGGCTGCCCGGCCAGGGGCTCTTCCGGACTCCTCGTTATCTTCCGCCCGCCGCCGTTTCCGTCCATCTCCCCCGGGGCCCATCCCCGAGGCACGCTGGATCGGTGGTACGCGCGGGCGAACCAGCGCGCTGCTACCAGGAGCTCTTGATGAGCCCTGTCACTTCACCTCCCAGTGCCCGGTTGCGCAGGCAGATCCGGCACATCTTGAACTTGCGCAGAAAAGCGCGCGGCCGTCCACAGAGCGGACAGCGGTTGTACTGGCGCACCGCGAACTTCGGCTTGCGCTTTGCCTGGGCAATTTTCGAAAGCTTGGCCATTCCTCTTTCTCTTACTGCCGGAACGGCAGGCCGAAGTGGCGCATCAGCGCCAGCCCCTGCTCGTCGTTCTTGGCGGTGGTCACGAAGCTGATGTTCAGCCCCTTCACCTTCTCGATCTGGTCGTAGTTGATCTCCGGGAAGATGATCTGCTCACGGATGCCGAGGGTGTAATTCCCCGTACCGTCGAAAGCCTTGGTGGACACACCCTTGAAGTCGCGCACCCGGGGGAGGGCCACGTTCACCAGCCGGTCCACGAACTCGTACATCCGGTCGCTGCGGAGCGTTACCGCCGCGCCGATGGCCTGCCCCTGACGGAGCTTGAAGTTGGCGATGCTCTTCCGGGCCCGGGTCACCACCGGTTTCTGACCGGTGATGGCGGCCAGCTGGTCCACGGCGGACTCGAGGAGCTTGTTGTTGGCCAGGGCCTCTCCCAGCCCCATGTTGATGACCACCTTCTCCAGCCGGGGTGCCTGGTTGGGGTTCTTGAAGCCGAACTCCTTCATCAGCGAGGGGATACCCTCTTTGCGGTAGCGAATCTTGAGGCGGGCGGGCTTGACCTCCAGCCCTTCCTCGATGTTGGCGGAGAAGCCGGCCTTCCTGACCTCGTCTCGGACCTTGCGCTTGCCGGCGCTCTTCTTCGCCTTCTGGTCTTTCTCTTCAGCCATCGTGTTCCTCGTCCGCGCGTCGAGGGCGGGTCAGGACTCCTCCGCCCTCGATCGGGGATCTGTCATCAATCGATATTGGCGTCGCACTTCTTGCAGAAACGAACCTTCTTGTCGCCTTCGGCCCGGATGCCCAATCGGGTGGGGGCGTCGCACTTCTTGCACACCACCTGGACCGCGGCCAGGGCCACGCTGCCGGGGCGCTCCAGGATGCCCCCCTCGGGATTGGCCCGGTCCCGCCCTTTGCGGATGTGGCGCTTGACCAGCCGCAGCCCCTCCACCCGAACTCGGAGCGCAGCGCGGTCGATGGCCAGGACCTTTCCCCGCTTGCTGCCCTTGTCCTTGTTGGAACGCTCGGCGCCTGCCGTGACCTCCACCATGTCGCCGACTTTGAGCTTCTGCATGGGCCTCTCTCCGTCCTCCGCTTCCCGGGGGCTCAGAGCACCTCGGGGGCGAGGGAGATGATCTTCATGAACTTCCGGGCCCGGAGCTCGCGCGCCACCGGACCGAAGATGCGGGTTCCGATGGGTTCCAGATCCTTGTTGATCAGGACCGCCGAGTTCCCGTCGAACTTGATGAAGCTACCGTCCGGCCGCCCCACCTCGCGCTTGGTGCGGACGATGACCGCCTTGGCCACGTCGCCCTTCTTGACCTTGCTGCCCGGGAGCGCCTCGCGGACCGACACCACGATGACGTCGCCGATGCTGGCGTACTTGCGCTTGGACCCACCGAGCACCTTGATGCAGAACACCTTCTTGGCACCGGAGTTGTCGGCCACGTCGAGCACGCTGGTCATCTGGATCATGGTCGATGGCTCCTACTCGCGGCTGCCGCGCTCGAGCACCTCGACCACCCGCCAGCGCTTGTCCTTGCTGGTGGGCCGGGTCTCGGCAATGCGCACCCGATCGCCCTCGTGGAGGGTCGGGTTCTTGGGGTAGTCGTGATCCTCGGCGTGGGCCTTGTACTTCTCGCGCAAGGTGAGGATCTTTCCGTACTGGGCGTGAGCAGCCCGCCGCCGCACCGTCACCACCACCGTCTTCTGCATCTTGTTGGAGGTGACGATGCCGGTGCGCGTCTTGGGGCGCCCGCGGGCGCCCTGCCCGCCTGTCGTGTCCGTGGTCTCGGCCATGGGTGTCTCTCGTTCGTTCGCTTCCTGGGTCTCAGGCCTTCGGGGCAGGGGCCTTCTGCTTCTGGGTGATGACGGTGAGGATCCGGGCCAGGTCGCGCCGGGCCTCGGCACGCTTGGCCGGGCTCTCCAGGGCTCCGGTGCGCAGCTTGAGCCGGTCCTTGAACAACGACTGGCGCAGTTCGACAGCGCGGCGGTTCAAGTCCTCCAGAGTGAGCTCGTGCAGTTCCTTGGCAGTGGCCATGTTCGGTTCTCAGGTCCGGTCAGAGCGCCAGCTCGGTGCGGTGGACGATGCGGGTCAGGACGGGGAGCTTGGCCTGGGCCAGCTTCAGGGCCTCGTGGGCCACCGCCTCGTTCATCCCATCCATCTCGTAGAGGATGCGGCCCGGCTTCACCACCGCCACGTAGTACTCCACGCCGCCCTTGCCGGTGCCCATTCGGGTCTCGGCCGGCTTCTTGGTGACCGGCTTGTCGGGGAAGATCCGGATCCAGATCTTCCCCCCGCGCTTGACGTGGCGGGTCATGGCGACTCGGGCGGCCTCGATCTGCCGGGAGGTGATCCATCCCGGCTGCAGGGTCATCAAGCCGAACTCGCCGTAGGTGAGGTTCGAGCCTCGGAAGGCCTTCCCAGGCATCCGCCCCTTCTGCATCTTCCTGTATTTGGTCCGTGCGGGCTGAAGCATGGGGTGTCCGTTTCGTGGTCCTTAGCGAGTCGCCGGAAGCCCGGAGGCCCCGCCCTTGGTGGGAAGCACTTCGCCGCGGCAGACCCACACCTTGCAGCCGATCTTCCCGTAGGTGGTCTTGGCTTCGGCGAAGCCGTAATCGATGTCGGCCCGGAGGGTGTGCAGGGGCACCCGGCCCTCGCGGTACCACTCGTAGCGGGCCATTTCACTGCCCCCCAGCCGGCCCGAGCAGGCCACCCGGATGCCCTTGGCTCCGAACTTCATGGCCGTCTGGATGGCCTTCTTCATGGCCCGGCGGAAGGCGATGCGCCGCTCCAGCTGGGTGGCGATGTTCTCGGCCACCAGCTGGGCGTCGGTCTCGGCCTTGCGGACCTCGACGATGTTCAGGAAGACCTCGTTCTTGGTGAACTTCTGGAGGTCCTTCTTCACCGTCTCGATGCCCGCCCCCCGCTTGCCGATGACGATCCCCGGCCGAGCGGTGTGGACGTTGACCTTCACCTTGTTGGCCGCTCGCTCGATCTCCACCTTGGAGACGCCGGCGTGGCCAAGCGACTTCTTCACGAACTCACGGATGTGGATGTCCTCGTGCAGCCACTGGGCGTAGTTCTTGTGCTCGAACCACTTGCTGTCCCAGGTCTTGATGACCCCGAGCCGGAATCCGATGGGATGGACCTTCTGACCCAAGTTAGCTCCTCGACTTCCGCCGCGCGGGCGTGTCCGCGAGCACCACGTTGACGTGGCTGCTCTTCTTGTGGATGGGGGTAGCGCGGCCCATGGCGCGCGGCATGAATCGCTTCAGGGTCGGCCCCGGATCGACCGAGATGGTCTTGACGTAGAGAGCGTCGACGTCCACCTGGCCCTTGGAGAGGTCGGTGGCGTTGGCCACTGCGCTCTGGATGAGCTTGGCCAGGGGCTTGGCGGCGGCCCGCTTGGTGAACTTGAGGATGTTGAGGGCGGCGCCCACCGGCTTGCCGCGCACCAGGTCCACCACCACCGCCAGCTTGCGGGGGGCCATGCGGAAGTTCCGGAGGTGTGCTCGGGATTCCATGGTCTCTCTCACCTGCCCGGAGGTGGCTTGGCCACCTTCTTCTCCGCCGAGTGGCCGGTGAAGGTGCGGGTGGGGGCGAACTCGCCCAGCTTGTGGCCCACCATGTTCTCGGTGACGAAGACCGGGATGAACTTCCGGCCGTTGTGCACGGCGAAGGTGTGGCCCACGAACTCGGGGAGGATGGTGGACCGGCGTGACCAGGTCTTCACCACCTTCTTCTGGTTCCCCTTGATGAGGTCCTCCACCTTCTTGAGGAGGTGGGCATCGACGAAGGGGCCCTTCTTGATGGAACGTGCCACTCGTCTCTCCTACTGGCTCCGCGGGCCGGACCGGCGACCGCTGACGATGAACTTGTCGGTGCGCTTATTCTTGCGCGTGGTGAGTCCCTTGGTCTTCTTGCCCCAGGGGGAAACGGGATGGGGATTGCCTTGGCCGCTCTTGCCCTCGCCACCGCCGTGGGGGTGGTCGACGGGGTTCATGGCCAGACCGCGGACGGTGGGGCGAATGCCCAGCCAGCGGCTCTTGCCGGCCTTGCCCACCCGGATGATGTCGTGCTCGATGTTGCCCAGCTGGCCGATGGTGGCCCGGCACTCCAGCAACACCTTGCGGACTACCCCGGAAGGCAGCCGCACCTGGCCGTAGCCGCCCTCCTTGGCCATCAGCTGTCCGCTGGAACCGGCCGAGCGGATCATCTGCCCGCCCCGCCCCGGCTTCAGCTCCACGTTGTGGATGGTGGTCCCCACCGGGATGTTCTGCAGCGGCAGGGCGTTGCCCGGTCGGATGTCGGCCTGATCCCCGGCGAAGAGAGTGTCCCCCACCACCAGGCCCAGCGGGGCCAGGATGTAGCGCTTCTCCCCGTCGGCGTAGTGCAGAAGGGCGATGTTGGCGGTGCGGTTGGGGTCGTACTCCACCGCGGCCACCTTGGCCGGAACGCCGTCCTTGTCCCGCCGCTTGAAGTCGATGACCCGGTAGCGCCGCTTGTGGCCCCCGCCCTGGTGCCGGCGGGTGATGTGGCCGTGAACGTTGCGGCCGCCCGAGCGCTTCATCTGCTCGGTGAGGGTCTTCTCCGGCCGGGCCTTGGTGACGTCGGCGAAGTCCGACACCGTCATCAGACGACGGGCGGCGGAGGTCGGCTTGTACTTCTTGATGCCCATGTCAGGCCACCCCTCCCTCGAACAGGTCGATCTTGTCTCCCTCCTTGAGGGTGACGATCGCCTTCTTGTAGTTGGGGCGCTTGCCGATGCTCTTCCCCACCCGCTTGACCTTGCCGCGGATGATGGTGGTGCGCACGGCTTCCACGTTGACCGAAAAGAGGCTCTCCACGGCCCGGGCCACGTCGTGCTTGGTGGCGGCGCGGTCCACCAGAAAGGCGTAGTGGCGGAACTTTTCCCGGGCTCGATCCATCTTCTCGGTGACCAGCGGGCCCTTGATGACGTCGGTGGGAATCATGAGAGGGCTCCCTCCAGCGCCTTGGCCGCCGCCGAGGTGAGCACCACCGACGAGTGCTTGAGCACCGACTCGAGGTTCAGCCCCTCTGGAGGAAGGGCGTCGAAATCGGTGAGGTTCCGGACTGTCCGGTGAAGCCGGGTGTTCTTCTTCTCGTCCACCACCAGGGCGCCCGTCAGCTTCAGGCGGCGGGTGAGGAGATCCAGGGTGGCCTTGGTCTTGTCGGACTCGAGGTCGAACTTGTCCACGATCACCAGCGCCTTCTCCTTGGCGCGGAGCGAGAGGGCCGCGCAAAGCGCTCCCCGGCGGACCTTCCGAGGGGGCCGGTAGCTGTAGTCCCGGGCCTTGGGGGCCATGGCCTTGCCGCCGCCCACCCACTGCGAAGCGCGGATGCTCCCCTGGCGGGCCCGGCCGGTCCCCTTCTGCTTGTAGGGCTTCTTGCCCCCACCGGCGACAAGGCTGGTGTTCTTCACCCCCACCGTGCCCCTGCGACGGTTAATGGCCTGGAACTTGGCTACTTCGTAGAAGAGGTTGGGGTTGGGCTCGGCGCCGAACACCGCGTCGGAGAGTTCGATCTCCGCGACCTTCTTCCTATCGAGATCGACGACGTCGAACTTGGCCATGGCTAGCTCTTGATCTCCACGTCCACGCCAGCGGACAGGTCGAGCTTCATGAGCGCGTCCAGCGTCTGCTGGGTCGGCTCGAGGATGTCCAGCAGCCGCTTGTGGGTCCGGATCTCGAACTGCTCGCGGCTCTTCTTGTCCACGTGCGGGCTGCGGAGCACCGTGAACTTGTTGATGCGCGTGGGCAGGGGGATGGGGCCGGCCACCCGGGCGCCAGTGCGCCGGGCGGTCTCGACGATCTCTCCTGCGCTCTGATCCAGGAGCTTCGAGTCGTACGCCTTCAGCCGGATGCGAATCTTCTGAGTCGCCATTCTTCTCGTGTCCTCGACTGCTCGCCGAAGCCCTTCCCATTCGGGAAAGCCCGGCGCACCCTCGAACTCCTGGTTGTCACAGAACTGCTGCGACGAAGGGGCGCGGTAACTAGCACCGCCCTGGCAGGGGCGCAAGTCCTACCCCCGGCGGCGACGGCCGAGTGAATCGCTCTCGGGCGGCCTGGTGAGAAGGCGCAACCTCTACTGGCCGATGCACTCTGGCGGCGCACCATCCGGCGAGGAGCCGGGGCCCACGGCGGAACAACGAAGGCCGACGAACTGGCCGACCAGTCTCGTGCCGTCGTCCAGACTCACCTCCACGCTTCCGGAGACTTCTTCCGCGGAAATGCTGGAAAGCGTGACCGCGCCATCCGTCCCCCGCCTCCACGTCGAGGTGTTGCAGGAGCCGTCCACGGCAACGAGGGAGACGCTGGCGGTGGGCGTCGAATCCCGAGGCGGGACATCGAATCGAACCTCGTAGCGCCCGGTCGGAATCGGGTCCGACGTTCCGTGACTGACCGTCAGCGTCAGGTTCGTCGTCTTGGCCAAAGCGGACCTGGAGACGAACCTGGCACACGTGCCGGGAGACTCGCCGATCGTCACCTCGACCCAGGTGGCCGGGTAGCTCGGGGAGCCATCGGAGGGGATTGCCGTGCCATTCAACAGGGCCCAGCTCGCTTCGGTCCCCTTGAATCCCGACGGCTCCCCGCGAAGGGTGACGTGGGTCGGCGAATCCCCACCACAAGCGCTCCAGGCGACGGTGAGCGACAGCAACAACCGTTTCACCCGGATCCCCCGGGGCGCGGTTCGCACAGAGGCCGCCGGGAGCAAGCCACGGGCCACCCCTGTCCCGCTCTGTGGAGGTGGGAAGGCAAGCGGCCCTGGTTGTCATCTTGAGCCGGCGCCCCCGCCGGCTCGTGCCATCCTGTCACGAGATCCGGCGCGTCGCCGTACGGGGCCTTCGCAGCTACTGGGAGCCGGCCAGGACCGGCTCGGCCTGGCCAGGACCGACGCGCAGGCCGGATTTCGCCGCCGGGCGGATCTCGGTGGGGGCAGTCCGCTCCGTCGGCACCGACACCGCCCGGCTTTTCGCTCCCTCCCGGCTCCTCAGGCCGAGGCCCGCTGCACCGAGGGCTCCCGCGGCGACGAGGAGAAGCATGATCCGCATCCCGGGGCTCGAGACGAGGGAAGGAACACCACCGATTGGACGGTCCGTGGAACACCTCTCCTGGAAGCCCAAGGAGGTTGGTGAGCCAACGCCGCCGGCTATCGCACGGCGCCCGGCGCGGCCGTCCGAAAGGCGTGCCGGCCTACCAGCGCCCAGCGGTCACCCTTCGTCGCCCCTTCGAGGACCAGGGTGTACTCCCCTGGCGGAACGAGGCTCGAGTCAATCGCCACGATCACCGCATCCCGAGAGCCCGGAGTCACCCGGTCTTGCCAGAGCTGAGCACCGGCGCTGGATTGCAACGTCGCTCGGTAGGCTTGAAAGCGCAGGGGCTCCTCGCGCTCCACCGAGAGCACCACGGGCTGGGGCAGCGGGGGAAGCTGGAGCGTTGGCCGCTCGGCCCCCCGCATCGCCATCAGGGCGAGGACCGGAATCCGGGTGGGAGCTTTGCGGGTTTCCTCCAGCCGGTGCTCGAGCTGCTGGCGCGCGTGGCGCTCCCGTTCCTCGGCCGCCCGGACATCGGCCAGCCGCTGCTGGGCCTCCGCCGCGGCCGAGCGTTGAGCAGCCAGCTCCGACTCTGCCTTCCAGGCCCGCTGCGTCGTGCTCCACAGCGCCGCCAGCAGCCCCGAAGCGCACACGGCGCCGGCCACCCAGGCTGCGCGACGCATCCAGGGCGGAGGGATCCAGCCGGTCAGCAGACCGACGCCGGCACCGGAACGTCGACCCGCGGCTACGACCTTTTCCGTCTGCCGGAGCTCGCCCGTCTGATCGAGCGAGGCCAAACCGGACTGGAGTGCCCTGGCGGTCTCGACCTGATCGATGCAAGCGGCGCAGTCGACGAGGTGGACCTCGAAGCGCTCGCGCTCCTCGGGGGAGAGCCGGCCGGTCAGATAACGCTCGGCCCAAGCATCCTGGTCGATGTCCCTGTGGTCCATACCCGTAGTCTGTGTGTCGCCAGACTACGAATTATCGCGCCCGGGTGTCCCCGTTTTCCGATTTCGACACCCACAACCCCCGAAAGCGTTCACGGGCGCGGTGAAGGACCCGGTTGAACTGGAGACGGGTCAGGCCCAGGTCGTCGCAGATGAGGTCCTTGTCGTCGCTGGTCAGGTAGAAACGCCGGAGCACCTCCCGGTCGCGGTCGGTAGGGAGCTCCTCCAGCAGGCGACGGACCAGCTCGGCCAGCTGGCGCTGAGCGATGGCGTCGACCGAATTCCCCGCCGGAGCCTCCATCCGCTCCAGCACCGAGGGGTCCTCTGCCTCGCTGCGCCGCACTCGCCGGAAGTGCTCGGTGGTGAGGTGGCGGGCCAGCCCGGCCAGGAATGCGCCCACTTGCCCAGGTTCGCGCAGGCCTCCGGCCCGGATACGCTCCAGACCCACCCGAAAAGTCTCCTGGTACAGGTCGTCCACCAGCGAGGCTTCGCGCGCGGCGTGCCTCAAGATGGTCCGGACGCCACGACCGAAGCGCTCGACGAGCGCGGGTTCGGCGGACGTGTCACCCGCCTGGATGCGCCGAGCGATGGAGGCAGCGTCCTCGGATGCGAGTGGCACAATGCGCCATCGTGCCAGCCACGGGCCGGGAGTGGGGCGGGATTCATTCGCCGGGTGGGCGAGCCGTTGACCAGCTGGCTCGAGCGCCGATTGCGCCGAGCGCTTCATGAGTCCTCCTCCTCTTTGTGCGCCTCGTTACTAAGACGCACAAACCCGGATCCGTTGCAGGGCTCGCGCCGGCTGGAAGTTCAGTGAATCCGGGGCTCGGCTGAAATGTCGGATGTGCGCGCCGAGCAACGGACTCCGAACGGAGTTGCTTTCGGGTCCACAACCTTCAGAGCGACGGAAGCCTGGCCTAGCTGTCGACGGTCAGGGATCGACCGCGGCCTGACCCCCGGTGGACTCGGCGACGGAACCCATCGGCCGCCACTCCCCCTGCAGGACGAAGCCGGCCCAGGCGAACGGAGCAGAGAACCGTCGCTGGGCCCGGAGCCCGAGCTGGGCCGAACGGAGGGCCGCGGCGGGGGAGAGCTTTTCCACCAGGAGGGCCCGGTAGAACCGATCCATCAGCGCCGCGGTGGCTCGATCCGAGACTTTCCACAGGCTGGCCACCACTCGCGGGGTGCCGGCGTGCATGAAGCCCCGGGTGAGGCCCACCAACCCCTCCCCGCGGACCTCCTTCCCCAGCCCGGTACGGCAGGCGGAGAGCACCACCAGCTCGGCGGCCAGGCGCATCCGGGAAACGTCTCCGACCGAAAGGAAGCCCTCCTGGGAGTTACCCTGCGAGTCGACCAGGGAGAGGACGATGCCCGACAGCTCGGGACGTTTGGGGTCGAGCAAGGCATGGCTGGCGAAGTGAACCACCCGGGCCCGGGCGACCTCCGGACCCAGCGCAGTGGCCCGACTGGCCTCGAAGCCGAGCGCCGAGAACGTCCGGCCAGCTCCGGCATGCATCGCAATGGCCTGGGCTTCTCGCCGCGTGGCACCAAGCGGCTCCAGTCGTCGGAGCCCGGTGTCCTCGAGCGAACGGAGAAGGTCTGACTCGACGGAGGCGAGTTGCGCCACCGCCCTACCACGAACCCTCGAGTCGTCCGGGCCGAAGACCGGGTCAGCCAGGACGGCCACCTCCGGTCCCCCCGCCGGGCCGCCGACCTTGGGCGAGCGCAGGAAGGCCACCGTGGAGGCCGACGGCACCGCCACCACCTCGTGATCTCGAAGCAGCGGCCTCCCCGACCCTGGCATGGGGAGCGCCCCAAGGGGAATCTGGTGCAAGGCGCCGTCAGCGGCCACCAGCAGTCGCTTTCCTTGCAGCGCTTGGGCGACCGACCCGAGCAAAATCCGCGAGAGCGACGCCGCCGCCTGCAGACCGGCGTCGGAGCTCGCCGGATCGCTCCAGGCGCGATGGAGCCTGGTGGCGGCTCGTTCCACCACCCTTCTGGGCGGCAGTGGGGCGGAGACGACATCCTCCGCCGAAACGACCCAGACGAAGCCCCTCTCTTCGCCGAGGAAGAATTCCACCAGCGCGCTGGACGGGTCGAGCACCTGCGCCCGGATTTCTTCCAGCGAGAGCGGCGTCGGTCGGGTGAGGCCAGCGTACCGAGGACTGCTGGCACGCATGCGGGCCTGCAGCGCCTCCCACTCCAGGCTCAATCCTTCCAGGGCATGTTCCAGCCGATCTGCCTCGGCCGTGCTGTGCGCTCGGCCGAGCACGCGTTGCTGCTCGAGCCGCTCGGTCCGGATCCGAGCCTCCAGCGCTCGCTCCTCCTCCCGAAGAACGGGTGGAACATCGCTTCGGATGTCCACCCGGGCGTCAGCCAGCAACTCGAGCAGGGAGCGCGCCCGCACCATCTCGCTGGCTTGCAGAGCCTGGGCATCCCAGCCAGCCAGCGGCGCGCGGCTGTGCAGGTCCATGAGGACGTCGATCAGCAGCTGGTATCGGCCATGCTCCAGCGCCAGGTAGGAGGCCCGGGCGCTGGCACCGGTGATCGAGCTGCGAACCGATTCCACAAGCTGAAGCGATTCCAGGACATGCTTGCGCGCCTCTTCGAGCTGCCCCAGCGCACGCTCGGCCCGGGCCAGGTGGGTCAGGGCCACGCTTTCATGGCCCCGGTCGCCCAGCGCATGGAGGGTTTCCCGTGAACGCCGAAGGCCATCGACCGCCTCGGCGGCGCGACCGCGCTCGAGGAGGGTGCGGGCCAGATTCATCTCGGTCGTGGCCACCGAGCGTCGGTCGCCCGTCCGGGCCAGCTTCTCGAGGCCAGTCTGGAACTCCCGAGCCGCCTCGTCGTACCGGTGCAGGTCGAGGTGACACAGCCCCAGTTTGGTCCAGGTGAAGCCCACGAACCGCTCGTCGCCGCTCCGTTCCAGGACTGGAAGCGCCAGCTGGAAGTACCGCAACGCCTCTGCCGGGCGCTCCGCAGTCATCAGGACGTTGCCGATGCCGTAGTTGGCGATGGCCTCGCCCCCAGGGTCCCGGAGCGCACGGAAGAGGGCATGGGCCTCGCGAAAGTCGGCCAGCGCCCGATCGGTCTGGCCGAGGCTCCCCAGATCCACCGCTCGGTTCTTGAGCACGTTGGCCTCGGCGGTCCGGTCGCCCGCGCGGCGCGTGCACTCCAGCGCCTCGGTGTATCGCTGCACCGCCGCGGGCTTATCGCCCACGTTCCCGAGGGCGACCGCCAGATCATTCAGGATGGAGCCCTCGGAGCTCGGATCAGGACCGATCCGCCGGCGCATCTGCAGCGCCTGCTCCAGCAGCTTCACCGCCCCGGGTGGGTCACCCAGCTCGGTCATGAGCAGCCCCAGTCCGTCGAGGCAATCGACCTCGCCCGGGGCATCGCCTGCCCGTCGCCAGAGAACCAGGGCCTCATCCAGGAGGCTCTTGGCCGGTTGCAGCTCGCCCAGGTGCTCCAGGAACTGGGCATGGCGGGTGAGGGTGATTGCCCGCTCCAGCGGATCATCCAGGTCGCGCCAGATCTCGGCGCTGCGCTCGTACTCCTGCCGAGCCCGGACCGCGACGGCGGCCTCCTGCTGCAGAGCCCGCTGGTCGGCCTGCGCCCGGAGCCGCTCGCCCTCCATCCGTCGCCGGTCGGTGTCGGAGGCTGGCCTGGGGAGGTCCAGGGTCAGCCGGAAGCCACCCGGGGTGGAGGTCGGCTTGCGGAGGCGAATCTCCAGACGATGCAGGCCCGGAGCCGCGGAAATCACCGTGAGTGTCAGGGGATCGCCGCGGGCCACCGCATTGTCGACCGAGCCGAGCACCGCCCCATCGGGACCGATGATCCGGACCTCGGCGTCGAGGTGGGCCTGCTCGACCTGGAGATGGATGCGCTGGCCGGGGTCGAGGGACAGCTCCTGGGCAAAGACCTGCCCGGGGGCGAGGGTCCCGGTCAGCGGGCCCATCGCCCCGGCCACCGAGCCGAGCGTCAGGGTCAGGAAGAGAAGGACGTGCATCGCCCCTTCCCTCTAGTGCGTGGATCTCGACCCTTATCGCACCGAGTCGTCCTAAGAACGAGACTCCATGAACCTCCACGGCATCGTTGTCGGGGTCATCGTCCTGGCCTTGCTGCTGGTGAGCCTGAGCCAGGTGAGGAAGACCCGGACCAAGGCCGACTACCTGGTGGCCGGCCGGAGCCTGCCCTGGTACGTCCTGGTGTTCACCCTCCTCTCCTCCTGGATCGGCTCGGGTTCGCTGTTCGCCGGCGGGGAGAATGCCTTCCACCATGGCTTCGCCGCGCTCTGGCAACCGGCCGGGGGCTGGTTCGGGCTTCTGGTCATCTATTTCATCGCCCCCCGGGCCCGGAAGTTTGCGCAGTTCACCATCCCGGACCTCCTGGAGACCCGGTACAACCTCTGGGCCCGGGTGCTGGGGGCCGTCGCCATCCTCTTTGCCTTCACCGCCATCACCTCCTACCAGTTCAAGGGCGGGGGTGACGTCCTTCACATCATCTTTCCGGGCCTCGACGAGGTGGCCCGGGCCCGCTTCGGTCTTGCCGCGGGGAAAGAGCATGCGCTGGGGATGGTGATCATCGCCGTCTTCGTGATCCTCTTCACTGCCCTCGCCGGCATGGCCTCGGTGGCCTACATGGACGTGGTCATCGGCAGCCTGACCACGGTCTCGGCGATCGTCGCCGTGCCCATTCTGCTCGGGCGGGTCGGAGGGCTGACCGGGCTGCATGCTGCCCTACCGCCCGAGTACTTCCAGCTCTTCGGACGGTTTGGATGGTCTAAGGGCTCCAGTCAGGGGCTGGGCCCGGCCCTGGCCCGTGCTCTGGAGCTCCTGGTCCCGACCCTTCTCTTGATGCTCGGCAACCAGAGCATCTACCAGAAGTTCTTCTCGGCCAGGTCCGAGCGGGATGCCCGACTCTCGGTGGTGGGATGGCTGGGAGGCACCGTCCTTCTGGAGATCCTCATCGTCGGAATCGCCGTGCTGGGTGCGGCGCTCTTTCTGACCGCCCCCGACGTCAAGGCCCGGGAGATCATCCCCTACACCGCACGCCACGGCCTGGTCTCTCTGGTGGGGGCGATTCTCCTCGGAGCCATCTTCGCCAAGGTGATCTCCACGGCGAACAATTACCTCTTCTCCCCGGCGACCAACCTGGTCAACGACGTCTTTCTGCGCTTCCTCAGCCGGAACGCGACGGATCGGTCAGTCCTGTTCGTATCTCGCTTGACCATCTTCCTGCTGGGTCTCTTCGCCCTGCTCCAGGGCACGGTGAGCGAGTCGATCCTGGCGATGTCCCTCTACGCCTACACCGTCTACTCCGCGGCCATCACCCCGGTGGTCCTGGCGGCCTTCTTCTGGCGGCGGGCCACCGCCCCGGGCGCCATCGCCTGCATCCTGGCCGGCACGGTCATCACCATCGTCTGGAACATTCAGCAGCTGGCTGCCCAGGCCCATCGCCCGACCCTCATCCCCGGCAGCTGGCTCGAGCGCGACGCCATTTTCCCGGCCTTGCTCGTCTCGGTGGTGTCGCTCCTGGTGGTGAGCCTGCTCACCCGCCCGGTGCCGCGCGAGAAATGGGCGCCCTTTGCCTCCGCCCCCGAGCCGACGCTCTGAGGCCGTGGCCGGGGGCCTGTCGCCGCTCGTAGTGCCGACGGGCCTTGGCCCGGTTGCCGCACTCGTCCATGGCACACCACCGGCGCCGGTGATGCTGGGAGCTGTCCAGGAAGAGCCAGCCGCAGCGGGCGTCCTGGCAGCGCCGCACGCGCCACGCTTGGCCCGAAGCCAAGAGGTCTGCGGCGTTCCACAACACGGAATGGAGCGGGCGCTCCAGGAGTGAGGCTGGCCGTCGCTCGACCCAGGCATAGCGACCGGCCAGCACGCCCAGCTTGGCCCGCTGCGGAGTGGCGGCGAGCATCTCGTTCAGGAGATCGAGGTCTTCCGTCGGAATGGCACGGTCCGAAGCGAGGAACAGGCGGGCCAAGGCTTCCCGAAGCTTCAAGGCCTGGTCCAGGACGGAGCGCGCCGCGCGGGGATGACGCTCGCCTTCGGTCACCAGGCGCCGGACCTCGGGCAAGGTCAGGATTCTGGCGTGCCCGGCCCAGTACACCAGCTCCTCGTAACTGACGAGCCGCTCGCCTGGGTCTGCCGGGTCGCCCCGCCAAGACACGGTGTTGACGAAGTCGATGCAGAGCGCGCCCCCCACCTGCTTGGGAGGGCTCGCGGCATAGGAAGGAACCGGCTCAGCCATTTCTAACCACTGTACCGGTGTGAACGCTTGCACGCCATGGCACCATTTTCTAACTTGCTAACCGGTTAGATGGTTAGTCGAGGTGTCAGACATCTCGTTAAAGACATCTCGTTAGAGACACCTCATCAAGACACCTCGACTGAGATTATCCAGCTCCCCCGAGGGCCTCCGCATGCGCGCTCACTCGCCGTTCCGGTCCGGTGCCGTCGTCCAGAGCTTGTTGCTGACGGTGCTCGCCTCCTGCGCGCAGGGATCGCGGAGCTCGCCTTCCGGTCCGGGAGAGCTGGGCGGCCCCCTCCCCGACCTCCGGCGGGAGGCCATCTCGGCCCATATCCACGCCCTGGCCGACGATCGCCTCGAGGGACGGGGCACCGGGACCCCCGGTCACCGGCAGGCCGCGCTCTACGTCGCCGAGCAGCTGCGGTCCCTGGGCATCGCGCCGGCGGGAGACAACGGCACGTTCTTCCAGGAAGTGCCCCTCCGCGTGGCTCGCCTCGAATCCGCGACCTTCGAAATCGCCCCGGGGAAGGGCCCTCGGCGGGTCCTGGATTCCGGCCGCGACTTCGTGGCCACCCCAGACTTCGCTCAGGGGGACTACCGAGTCGAGGCGCCCTTGGTCTTTCTCGGCTACGGGGTGCGGGCCGAGGAGTACCACTACGATGATCTGGACGGAGTCGCGGTCCGCGGGAAGGTGGCCGTGGTTCTGGAGGGTGCCCCGCTGGGCCAGACGCCGGATTTCTTCCCACCGCTTCCCTCGGCCGTGTCCAGTGACCGGCTGGACAAGATGGAGGCCCTTTCCAGGCGCGGGGCGGTCGGCGTCGTCATGGTCCGCATCCCCCGGGGCGAGCGACTGACCGCCTGGAATCGCCTGGTTCAGGGCGTCCGCTTCCAGGACATGATCTGGACGGACGGCGGCCAGCTCCCCCCGGGACGCCCGTTCCCGCGCTTCACCATCCCCAGCCGGGTCTTCGACGAGTTGCTCGCCGCGGCCGGTCGCCCGGAGCGGGTGGTGGATCTGGTGGCCGCGGCCGAGGCTGGCTCCCCCAAGACGTTCGAGCTGGCGATGTCCGCGCGGCTGTCGGTGCGCTCGCCCTCGGGGCCCCAGTCCTCTCCCAACGTGGTGGGACGCTGGGCCGCGGACTCGACCTCTCCGGTGGCAGGCGAGGCGGTGGTCTTCAGCGCCCATCTTGATCACCTGGGGATCGGAGATCCGGTGAATGGGGACCGCATCTACAACGGCGCCGGCGACGACGCGGCCGGTTGCTCGATGGTCCTGGAGATCGCCCGGGCCTTCACCCGGCTCGGCTCTCGGCCCAGGAGGTCGGTGCTCTTCGTCTTCTTCACCGGCGAGGAGAAGGGCCTGCTGGGCTCGGACTACTTCGCCGCTCACCCCCCGGTCCCCATCGACCGAGTGGTGGCGGCCATCAACTCGGACTTCGCCGCCTACCCCATTCTTCCGCTCCGAGCGCTGGAGCCTCTGGGAACCGAGCACAGCACCCTGGAGGTCGACGTGCGCCGAGCGGCGGAAGCCACTGGCCTGACCCTCTGGCCGGACTCCAAGCCCGAGGAAACGCGCTTCATTCGCTCCGACCAGTACAGCCTCGTCCGCCGAGGCGTGCCTGGCATCTACCCCATGGTGGGGCTCGCCGGAGCCAGCGCCGCCGAGCGGGAAGCCGTGGCAGCCTTCGAGCGCATCCGCTACCACCAGCCAGCGGACGAGTGGGAGCCAGACCGGGACTACCAGCCCCTGGCCGACTTTGCCCGCTTTCAGTTCCTGGTCGGACTCTCGGTCGCGCAGCGCGCAGACCGTCCGGCCTGGAAGCAGGGAGATTATTTCCAGCGCTTCGCCAGCACGGGCTCGAAGCCCCCACCGACATTGCAATAGCCATCCACTGGGCACATCAACCTGCCTGCCGGGAGAATCGATCATGTCCCCCCTCATCGCTCGCCTCTGGGAAGGAAGCACCCGCGCCGCCGAGGCCGACAGCTACCTGAGCTATCTCCGCGGGACCGGTCTGGCCGACTACGCACGGACCCCCGGCAACCGCGGCGTCCTCACCCTCCGCCGGAAGGAGCAGGGTCGTGCCGATTTCCTCCTGGTCAGCCTCTGGCAATCGGAGGCGGCCATCCGCGCATTTGCCGGCGAGACGCCTCAGCGCGCCCGCTTCTACCCCGAAGATGAACGCTTCCTGATCCGACGGGATGAGGAGGTCCGGCACTTCGAGCTGGTGCACCACAGCGGCATTACCTTCCCATGAGCCGCCCTCCCACAGCTCGA
The DNA here is from genome assembly GCA_046725335.1 of Myxococcota bacterium. GTDB lineage: Bacteria > Myxococcota > Myxococcia > Myxococcales > Myxococcaceae > RPRB01. The sequence goes on from JBKOYI010000060.1 coordinate 18,972, forward strand.
ATCGTCGCTGCCTTCGCCGCCATCTACCTCTTCTGGGGTGCGACATTCCTGGCCATCCGCTACGCGGTCGCCGATTTGCCGCCGGTGCTGATGATCGGACTGCGTTGCGCCGGGGGATCGGCCCTGCTCTTCCTCTGGCTGGCTGTTCGCGGGGAGCTGAGGCACTCATCGCGCTCCCAGTGGGCCACCGCGGCGCTCGCCGGGGCGTTGCTCTTTCTCGGCTGTCACGCGGTGATGGCCAGCGTCGAACGACGGGTCAGCTCGGGAGAGACCGCGTTGGTGCTGACCGCGATCCCGCTCTGGCTGGTCTTGCTGGACGCGGTGCGGGCACGGCGGGCGCCGGGCTGGCGGGTGGTGATTGGACTCGCACTCGGTGCCGCCGGGGTGGCTCTGCTCTCGAATGCCCAGCCGCTGATGGCCGGGCGGGGCCGGGACTACCTGGCGCTGGTGGCCTGTGCCTTTGCCTGGGCGCTCGGCTCGCTGGTCGCGAGGCACGGGCCGCGACCTGCCTCCTCGGTCCAGGGGACGGCGATGCAACTGGCCATGGGAGCGCTGGTCGTTCTCGCGGTGAGCGCGCTTTCGTCCGAGCGCGCCGCCTGGGCCACGGCTCGGCTGACACCCCGGGCCGCCCTGTCCCTTGCCTTCCTCATCGTCTGTGGGACCGCGCTGGCCTTGGTCTCGTATACCTGGCTGTTGCGAGTGACCAGCCCGGGCGCGGTCGGGACTTACGCCTTCGTCAATCCGCTGATCGC
>JBKOYI010000086.1:0-7760 GCA_046725335.1 Myxococcota bacterium
GCCGTGGAGCTGCTCGAATCCAACCCCACCCCCGACGAGCACGCCATCCGCCTCGGGCTCGAGGGAAACCTGTGCCGCTGCACGGGCTACCACAACATCGTCAAGGCGGTGCAGTACGCCGCCCGGAAGATGGCCGAGTCCAGGGTACAGACGGGCCAGACGCCCGCTTCCGCCATCCGTTGAGAAGGAGACCGCCATGACAACCACGGTGGAGCGCCTCCTCGGCAAGTCCATCAAGCGGCGAGAAGACCCCCGCTTCATCACCGGCCACGGAACGTTCACCGACGACCTCAAGCTGCCCGGGACCCACCATGCGGCCTTCGTCAGGAGCACCGTGGCCCACGCCCGCATCCGACGCATCGACGTCTCCAGGGCCAAGACGCACCCCGGCGTGCGCGGGGTGTTCACCGGGAAAGACCTGGCCGATGGAGGGGTGAACGCCATCCCCGTGGGCTGGATGCTGCCGGGCCTCAAGACCACTGACTTCCGCGCGATCGCCATCGACCGAGTCCGGCACGACGGCGAGGCGGTGGCGGTGGTGGTTGCCGAGTCGGCGGCTGCCGCCCGGGATGCCGCCGAGCTGGTGGAGGTCGACTATGAGGAGCTGCCGGTGGTGGTCGATGCGGTGAAGGCGCTCAAGCCGGGTGCGCCCCAGGTGCACGACAACGCCCCCGGGAACCGCTGTTTCCACTGGGAGATCGGCGACAAGGCCAAGACCGAGGCGGCGCTCAAGGGGGCGGCCAAGGTGGTGCGGGCGCACCTGGTCAACCAGCGGCTCATCGCCAACGCCATCGAGCCGCGGGCTTCGCTGGCCAGCTACCAGCCCGGGACGGAAGAGCTCACCCTCTGGGTGACCTCCCAGAATCCGCACGTGCACCGGCTGATCATGGGAGCGTTCGTCCTCGGAATCCCGGAGCAGAAATTCCGGGTCATCGCCCCGGACGTGGGCGGCGCCTTCGGCTCGAAGATCTTCGTCTATCCCGAAGAGGTGGCCGTAGCCTGGCTGGCCAAGCGACTGGGCGTGCCAGTGAAGTGGACCGCCGAGCGCAGCGAGAGCTTTCTCACCGACGCCCAAGGGCGCGATCACGTCTCCGACGTGGAGATGGCGTTCGATGCCCAGGGGAAGGTGGCCGGCCTCCGGGTGAAGACGGTGGCCAACCTCGGCGCCTACCTGACGCTCTTCGCCCCGGCGGTTCCTACCTACCTCTACGGAACGCTGCTCAACGGGCTCTACGATTTCCCGGCCATCTTCTGCGAGGTCGACGCGGCCTTCACCAACACCGTCCCGGTGGACGCCTACCGCGGCGCCGGACGGCCGGAGGCCTGCTACCTGCTCGAACGGACGATGGACATCGCCGCCCGCGAGCTGGCCATCGACCCCGCCGAGCTGCGGCGTCGAAACCTGATCTCCAAGGACCGCTTCCCTTTCCAGTCGCAGGTCGCGCTCGTTTACGACAGCGGCAACTACGCCCCGGCGCTGGAGCGGGCGCTGAAGATGATCGGCTACGACCACTTCCGCATCCAGCAGGCGGAGGCGCGGAAGAAGGGGCGGTATCTCGGCCTCGGACTGAGTTGCTACATCGAGGCCTGCGGCCTCGCCCCCTCGCAGGTGGTGGGCTCGCTGGGCGCGCAGGCCGGGCTCTACGAGAGCGCCACCGTGCGAGTTCACCCGACCGGCAAGGTGACGGTGCTCACCGGATCGCACAGCCACGGACAGGGGCACGAGACGACCTTTTCGCAACTGGTGGCCGACAGCCTGGGCATCCCCATCGGCGATGTGGACATCGTCCACGGCGATACCGGGCGGGTTCCCTTTGGCATGGGCAGCTACGGGAGCCGGAGCGGAGCGGTCGGCGGGGCGGCCATCCACATGAGCCTGCAGAAGATCATCGACAAGGCGCGGCGGCTGGCTGCGCACCTGCTCGAGGCGGCGCCCGAGGACGTGGAGCTGACGAACGGCCGGTTCAGCGTGAAGGGTTCGCCCGATCGGGGCAAGACATTCTCCGAGGTGAGCCTGGCGGCCTACCTGGCCCACAGCATGCCCAAGGACATGGAGCCGGGGCTGGAAGCCACCAGCTTCTTCGACCCGACGAACTTCACCTTCCCCTTCGGCACGCACATCGCGATGGTGCAGGTCGACATCGAGACCGGGCGGACGGAGCTTCTCCGCTACGTGGCGGTGGACGACGTGGGCAACGTCATGAACCCGATGATCGTGGACGGGCAGCTCCACGGGGGCATCGCCCAGGGGGCCGCCCAGGCGCTCTGGGAATGGGCCACCTACGACGACACCGGGCAGCTCACCACCGGCTCACTGATGGACTACGGCGTTCCCAGGGCGGACCAGCTTCCCAAGTACGAGATGGACCGAACGGTCACGCCCTCGCCGGTGAATCCGCTGGGGGTCAAGGGCGTCGGGGAAGCGGGGACGATCGCCTCGACCGCAGCGGTGGCAAACGCGGTGATCGATGCACTCTCGCCGTTCGGCATCACCCACCTGGACATTCCGCTCAGTCCGCAGCGGGTCTGGCAGGCGGTGCAGGACGCTCGGGCCAAGGGGAGGGGCTGACCTCATGTACCCGGAATCGTTCGAGTACCACCGCGCGGCCACCGCTCAGGAGGCGGTGAGCCTGCTGGCCCGCTATGGCGAGGAGGCCAAGCTCCTTGCCGGAGGGCATTCGCTCCTCCCGCTGATGAAGCTCCGGCTGGCGGAGCCGAAGCACCTCATCGACGTCCGGCGCATCCCGGGGCTCTCCGGCGTCAAGGAGGAGCGGGGCGCGCTGGTGATCGGCGCGGCGACGCCGCACCACACGCTGGAGAGCTCGCCCCTTGTCCGTCAGCGTCTGCCGATCCTGGCCGAGGCGGCGGCGCAGATCGGCGATGTGCAGGTGCGCAATCTGGGGACGATCGGTGGGAGTCTGGCCCACGCCGATCCGGCGGCGGATCTCCCGGCGGTAATGCTGGCCCTCGGGGCGGAGCTGGTGGCGCTGGGACCGAACGGACTTCGGACTATCCCGGTGGACGACTTCTTCGTGAAGCTCCTCACCACCTCGCTCGCTCCGGGAGAGATGCTCACCGAGGTGCGGATTCCCTTCCCGCCCTCTGGCAGCGGAGGCGCCTACGAGAAGTTTCCCCACCCCGCCTCGCGCTACGCCATCGTCGGCGTGGCGGCGATGGTCACGGTGACCGGCGGCAAGGTGAGCGCGGCGCGGATCGGCATCACCGGGGTGGCGGCCAAGGCGTTCCGGGCGAAGGCAGCGGAGGCCGCGCTGGCCGGGAAGACTCCGGACGAGGAAGCCGTTTCGGCCGCGGCGGCCAAGGCCACCGAGGGTCTGGCGGTTCGCTCCCAACCGCAGATGACCGAGGCGTACTGGCGGTCGCTGACCGTGACCTTCACCCGGCGGGCGCTCACACGAGCGGCGAAGCGCGCCACCGGATGACCATGCGCCCGGAGATCCGACGCATCCAGGAACAGATGGAGGGCGAGGGGTACGTCACCGACCGGGCGGTGGCCACCGCGGTCCATCTTGCGACGACACTGGGCAAGCCCTTGCTGGTCGAGGGGCACCCGGGAGTGGGCAAGACGGAGATCGCCAAGGTCCTGGCCGCCGTGCTCCAGGGGGATCTCATCCGGTTGCAGTGCTACGAGGGACTGGATGCCACCACCGCGCTCTACGAGTGGAACTACCCCAAGCAGCTCCTGCATCTGAAGCTGGATGAGCAGAGCCAGCGCCCGCTGAGCGAGCGTGAGGCGGACATCTTCAGCGAGGCCTTCCTGCTCAAGCGGCCCCTCCTCCAGGCGATCACCCACCAGGGCCGGGCTCCGGTTCTGCTCATCGACGAGGTGGACCGGGCCGACGAGGAGTTCGAGGCATTCCTCCTGGAGGTGCTGTCCGATTTCCAGGTGACCGTTCCGGAGATCGGCACGCTCCGAGCTCAGGCCCAGCCCACGGTGGTCCTCACCTCGAACCGGGCGCGCGACCTGTCCGACGCGCTCCGGCGGCGCTGCCTCTATCTGTGGATGGATTACCCCTCGCTGGAGAAGGAGCTGCGCATCGTCCGCACCCGCGTCCCGCGAATCGACGAGCGCCTGGCCCGTGAGCTGACCTCCTTCATCCACTCGCTCCGGCGGATGAAGCTGGCCAAGACGCCCGGTGTTGCCGAATCCCTGGACTGGGCTGCGGCGCTGGTCACGCTTCACGCCTCGCACCTGGACGAGGACCTGGTGCGCGAGACCCTGGGGTGCTTCCTCAAGGACGAGGCCGACCTCCGCACGGTGACCGCGCGCCTCGACGCCGGTGAGCTGGCCGCGCTCTCGGCCCCGCTGGCATGAGCGGCGCGTCCACGGGTCTGGTGGAGCACACGGCGCGGTTCTGCCGGGTGCTGCGGGCCGAGGGTTTGATGGTCACTCCAGCGAGCACGGTGGAGGCGACCCGCGTCCTCGACCTGGTCGATCTGGGGGACCGGGAGGATCTGCGGCTCGGTCTCCGCTCGCTGCTGGTGACCCGGGTCGAGGACGCTCCCACCTTCGACGAGGTCTTCGACGCGTTCTGGGGCGGCAGGAAGCGCCCGAGTCGCAATCCGGCGGTGCGGCCGCCCGAACCGCCAGCCTCGACCGAGGAGCGTGGGGCCAGGACCCTGGCGCGGTGGATGCGCGGCGAAGGCGAGCTGGCAGAGGAGTCCCTCCAGGTCCCCGGGCCGAGCGCGCAGGAGGCCTTGGGCACCCAGGATTTCGCGACGTTCGGCGACGAGACCTTGCGTGCAGTGACCGCGCTGGCCCGGCGCATCGCCCGTCGGCTGGCAGCCAAGCCCGGGCGGCGGTGGAAACAGGCCCCCCGGGGATCGCGCATCTCCTTGCGGCGCATGCTCCGGGAAGCGCTGAAGACGGGCGGGGAGATGTCCACCCTGGCCTTTCGGGAGCGAAAGCCGCGCCGCACCAAGCTGGTCGTCCTGGCCGACGTCTCTGGGTCGATGGACCTGTACGCGCGGCTCTTGCTCCAGTTCCTCTACGCCCTGCAGAACGCGTTCTCGCGGGTGGAGACCTTCGTCTTTGCGACACGGCTGAGCCGGGTGACGGAGCAGCTGCGGGCTCCGCACTACCAGCTTGCGCTGGGGGAGCTCTCGGCGCGGGTCCAGGACTGGAACGGGGGAACGCGCATCGGCGAGTCCCTGGCCACCTTCCTCGCCAACTGGCCGCGGCTGCTCGACCGCCGGACGGTGGCGGTGGTGCTGAGTGACGGATGGGAGACCGGCGATCCGGCGGTCCTGGGGAATGCGCTGGCCACGATTCACCGGCGGGCGCGGCGGGTGGTGTGGCTCAATCCACTGCTGGGGACCCCGGGATACGAGCCGCTGACCCGGGGGATGCAGGCCGCCCTACCCCACATCGACGTGTTTGCTCCGGCCCATGATCTGGAATCCCTGGCTCAGCTGGCGGAGCACCTCACGCACTGAGCCACTTTGGGAGGCGAGGGCGCGCCGTCTCTGGCACAATGCGGCCGATGAGGGGCCTACACGCCCTGGTGCTGACTCTGTCCGCCGTGCTGGCCGACAGCGCGGCTCGGGAGCCGAGTGCAGGCGCCACGCTGATCGTTGCCAACCGCCGGGTCTTCACCTTCCGCGTCACCAGTTACGGGAGCGCTCCGGCCGAGCGGCTGGCGGCGGCGCGCGCCCGGCTGGATGCCGTCCCGCTGCGGGGGCCCGTGGAGAAGGTCGAAGTCCGGCCGCTGCAGCTGGGAAAAGAGCGGGCGACGGCGATCCTGGTTGGTCCCCGTTTCTTGTTCCACGTCGCCGAGGGGGACGTCGACGCCGCCGCCGGCGAGACCACCGAATCGGTGGCCCAGCAGGCCGCGCACACACTCACCGAAGCGCTCCAGGCGGAACGGGAGCAGCGCTCCCTGCGGCTCCTGATCCGTTCTCTCCTGCTCACGCTGGTGGGGACGGCGGTGGCCGTGGCGCTGCTCTGGGCGGTGGTGCGGTTGCGGCGGGTTGCGCTCGCCGGCATCGCCCGGGTCACCACCCAAAAGGGGTTCCGGCTGTGGGGCGTCGACGTCGGCCCGGCCATCCGCTCGGCCCTCCGAGGGCTTCTCTTCGTCGTTTTCTGGCTCCTGGTGCTGTCCCTGTCGGAGGCCTGGATCACCTACGTTCTGGCGCTCTTCCCTCTGACTCGGCCCTGGTCCGACGCGCTCCTGGGCAGCGTTCTGGGGCTGCTCGGGCAGATGGGGCGGGCTCTTCTCGGCGCCATGCCGGACCTGGTCACCGCCGCGGTGATCCTGCTCATTGGGCGCGGCATCGCAGACTTCGTCTCGGGAGTGGTGCGTAGGGTCGAGGCGGGAACGGGGACGGTGCCAGGAATCCACCCGGAGACGGCGGGAGCCACCCGCCGGCTGCTGGTCGGCGCCGTATGGCTGGTGACCATCGCCGCGGCCTACCCCTATCTGCCGGGTTCCGGCTCGGAGGCCTTCAAGGCTCTGAGCCTGGTGGTTGGGCTTGGACTGTCGCTCGGATCGACCGGAATCGTGGCTCAGGCGATGAGTGGGCTGGTGATCATCTACTCCAGAGCCCTGTCCCGTGGAGACTGCGTGCGGATCGGCACCACCGAGGGGGTGGTGACGGAGGTGACCCTCCTCACCACCCGGCTGCTCACCCTCCAGGGCGAGGAGGTCACCATCCCCAACACGGTCGTCGTCAACGGAGCAGTGACGAACTTCGGGCGAGCGAGGCACGGCAAGGGCGCACTGATCTCCGCCCGGGTGAGCATCGGGTACGACGCTCCCTGGCGGCAGGTGCACGCGCTGCTGCTCGAGGCCGCGGGGAAGACCGCCGGGCTGCGCACCGACCCTGCGCCCTACGTGCTCCAGCGTGCGCTCGATGACTTCTACGTTCAGTACGAACTGGTTGCTTCGGTGGAGAACCCGGTGGACCGGCCCCTGGTCGCCTCCGCGCTACACGCGCGGATCCAGGATGCCTTCAACGAGGCGGGCGTGCAGATCATGTCCCCCCATTTCGCGCTCCAGCCCCGGTCGCCGGTGCTTGGTCAAGCCCCGCCCGAAACGCCGCCCGGGCCTGACGAGGCAGCCGACCGGATCGCGAGCACAGCACCTCGGGCCCGCTGACCTCCCGGTTCGGAGCACTTCCCTCCGACCGATCAGCCCTGGACTGGAGGCGGCTGAGCTGCCAAGGGAGCCGGCGCGGGCGCTTGGCCAGGCGCGGCCGATGTGGCCGGCGTCTCCGCGGGAAGCTGCCACCCCCCGCCGAGGGCGCGGTACAGCTCCACGTACGCCTGTGCCCTCTGTGCCCGCGCCGCAGCGAGGGAGAGCTCTGCCGGGAACAAGGAATTTTGCGAAACAGTCACCTCGAGGTAGCTGGAAACACCCCCGTGGTAACGGTCCTGGGCCAGGTCCACGGCCGTTTGCAGATTCAGCACCTGGGATTCCAGTTGCTGAACCACCCCTTCCAGTCGAACGAGGTCATTCAGCGCATCGGCGACCTCGCCGAGGGCCGACAGCACCGTCTTCTCGTACAGGTTCTTGGCTTCCTCCCACTGTGCCGAAGCTCCCTCCGCGTTGGCTCGGAGACTGTCTCCCTGGAGGATTGGCGCCAGCCAGCTCGCGCCACCGCCGGCGTTCCAGACGAAAGCGGAGCTCTTGAAGATGTTCGCGAGGTCCGGCGTGGCCAGGCCCACCAGCGCGGTGAGGCTGAAACGCGGGAAGAAGTCGGCCTTGGCCACCCCGATGTTGGCATTGGCAGCAACGAGAAAG
>JBKOYI010000156.1:0-11940 GCA_046725335.1 Myxococcota bacterium
CGCTGATCGTCTTGGCGCTGTAGGAGGGTTGCTCCATCGCTCTCTCGTGTCTTCTCGTGACTTCAGGAGACGAACAGCTTCCCCCCTCGCCGTACCACCTGCCCGCGCGCAGTCAAAAGAGCGGCCGCTTCAATCACCTGCTCACTGGCCACGCCCAACTGTGCGGCCAGGTCGGGAACGGTCCGGCCACGCATGGCCGCCCGGAGCTCCAGAGCGATGCGCTGGCAGAGGGCCTCATCGGAATGCACTTCCGGCCCGTGGCGGACAGGCGAATCGACCTCCAGCTCGGGCGCGGCGGGCGGATGGGCAGCCTCGAGGGGTACCGGTGAATCCGGCTCCGGGGTGACAACGAGCCCAGCGTCTTTGGGCGTCTCGCTCTCCGAGGAGCTCCCGTCGTTGGGAGATGGCACGCTGGAGCTGACAGAGGCGAAGGCGGCTTCATCCGTCGCAGCCTGGGCCCGGACCGAGAGCGGAGCCGGATCGAGCGTGGACAGCCGCCGGATTTCACGCCGCCGCTCCTCGTCGCCCAGTTCCGGGACGTGCCCCAGCTCGACGGCGAGAAGCCGAGACAGGCTGCGAGCCGCGGCACGACGTACTCCCAGGTCCGAATCGTCCAGCGCGGTGAGCAGGCGGGTGCGTGCCGCATCTCCTCCCGCGGCGCCGGTGGCCAGGACCACCAGCCGACGAACTTCCGGATCCGGATCGCCCGCCGCCTCCCGCTGAAGCTCGAGGACGCGTTCGGGCCCCAGGCTCACCGCCAGAAGCGAGGCCCGGCGGCGCACCGTGGGGTCCGGGTCATGCGCGGCACGGGCCAGGTGTGCCACCCCGGCATCCGGGTCCAGCATCGTCACGGCCCGGAGAGCAGCGATGCGCACCACCGGCGAGGCGGCCCCCAGCAGAGGCGCCACCACCGCCGCGCCCTCGCGCGAGGCCAGGGCTCGGAAGGTATCCAGCAGGGTGACCAGCACACTGTCGTCCCGTTCGGCGTGGAGCGCAGTGGCCACCGCCGGTGCTGCGGCTCGATCGCCCAGGGTGCGCAGGCGCTCGGCGGCGCGGCACCGCGCGGCCGGGTCGGGAGAGGACAACTCGCGCACCGAGAAACCGAAGAGACTCTCCTCGCCGAATCTCGGGCTGGAAGGCACGCGCAGCCGGCCCTCCTCCGAGAGGCGCTCGGCCTCGCGGGTGACGGCCAGCGCGGCGGAACGCATCAGCGCCGGGGCCTGGTCCTTGCCACCTCCGGGAGATTCCGGGTGCTCGAGCGAAGACGGGGTGCTTGCTGGCGGGGGGGATGCTGCCAGTTGTCCGAGCTCTGGATGGACCATCGCCGGGAAGGCAAAGGAGGACTCGCGACGCGCCGCCGACGACCCGGGCGCACTCGCAGCCATCGGCAAGGCGGGCTGCCGCGGAACTGCGACCGCCGGCACGCTCAGCGGTGAAGGAGAGGAGCCTCGTCCCAAAGGTCCCACCGCCGGTAGCAAGGAGCCCTGACGCGCCACCGAGGCTGATCCGCCCCGGAGGGCCAGCGCCTCGCCCCGGAGCTGGGCGATGAACGCCGCCAGATCGAAATCCGGTCCACCGTCCGCGGTTTGGCCGCTGATGCGGGAGGCCTCCAGCACTTTTTCCAGCAGCGCCGTGCGTTCGGCCCGCATGGCGTCGACGATGCGCCCGGCTTCCTCGCGCTCCCGGTGGGCCCGCCCGATCTCCACTTCCAGCTCGGCAATGCGCCGGCGCAGTTCCACCTCCCGCTGGGTGGCGGAGGCGAGCTCACGGCGCAGCTGCTCACTCTCGGCGCGCAGCGTCGCTGCATCGCCCTGGAGCTGGTCCGAGCGTGCCTCGAAATAGACAATCTTCTCGAGCGCGCTCTTGAGCAGCGCCTCTGCCCGTCCGTCGCTCAAAGGTCCGACCTGTCCTCCCGCGGAGTAGTGCCGGGGCAGTGTACAGGGGGGATCCGTCGTGGCCAGGTTTGTGCCGCCCGGGCCCCTCGGCCTCAGCGGCTGCTTGGGTGCTGCTCCGGGGCGCTCCCGGCCGTCTCGGGTGCCCTGGCCACGTTCCGGCCCGGGGGGTTCTCGGCCGGCGCGAAGATGTCGGCCAGCGCCACCGTGGGTTCGCCGGCCCGGGGACCGAGCCTCTCGGCGAGGTCTGCCAGAGCGTTGCCCACATCGGCCTGGGTGCTGGCGGTGCGCCGGAGTTGCCGTTCCAGCTTACCGGCGTGCTCGTAGTGCTCGCGGTCCCGCGCGGCCAGCAAGCCCGAGGTCCGCGCCTCCAAGGCCAGCAGGGCATTGCCGCGGAGACCCTCGAGCAGGCGACCGAGCAGCGTCTGGGCGTCGGCATCCAGCGTTTCGGCGGTGTAGAGCTTCAGCCCGAATCTGCTCCCGATCCAGACCCGTCCCAGCTCACCGAATCCATCGACCGGCCCGGTGGGCAGGTCCTCCAGGACGAAGGCGGGAATCGAGCGGAGGGGGAAGCTGGGCGGCATCACCTCGTAGACCAGCGCGCCATCGCCGCGCACCCGGGCCACCGCCGCGGCCCCATCGAAGGGGAAGAAGGGGTCGATGGCTCCTGCAAGGCCGGTGGTCAGCCGGGTGCGGGCCTTGCGGTCCAGGCTGGCCAGCTCTCCCCGCTCGCGACGCGGGCTCTTCTTGAGCGTGGTCATGAGGTCGCGCACCTGGTCGATGGCGACCACCACGTTCAGCGGCGTGTTGCCGGCGTACCCGGCGTGGTACAGGCCGACCAACTCGAATTCGCCAGTGCGGCAGGAGGCCGCCAGCACCGGAGAGCCCGAGTTCCCGGGCGACAGCTGGGCATCGACCACGAAATCGATGTGGTCCCAGTCCCTCTCGTCGTCGTGATCATAGGTGGAGACCACCTTGCCCACGTTGGTGGCCTTGAAGGCGCCCAGGGGGAACCCGCGGACGTCGACCACGTTGCGTTCCTTGAGGTCGGCCGAGCGACCCACCTTCCAGGGCAGGATGGGGAGCAGGAGGTGGGCCTTGAGCACGGCCACGTCCATGGACTTGTCGGTCACCACCCGCTGCAGGGGGATGTCGTCCCGATCATAGGTGTCGCGCTCGGACTCGACGATTTTCAGCGAATCGGAGACCCGCTTGCAGCCGGTGGGCACGTCATCGACCCGGTGCTCCTCGTCGGTGACGGCCGGCCACTCGGCCACATGCTGGTTGGTGAGGATCAGCGTCTCGCCGTTCTGTTGCCGGTAGCCGAACCCGGTCCCGTGGGCCAGGGCCTTTTTCCGAAGGCGGCGGAGATTGCCGTCCGTGGCATAGCTCACGCACTCATAGGTGGCAGAGGTCCGGATGGCATAGGTCCAGCTCTGCGACTGGGGTTTCTGCTCTGCTTCTCGGGCCGCAGCGGAGAGGGCGGCGAAGTCGTCTGCGTAGGGCCCGGAGCAGTAGGGCCCCCTCACCGAAGGGGGCGACCCCAACATGGTCAGCTTCCCCCGGGCCTGCACGCGGGGGGCAACCACCGCGGTCACCGCGACGAAAACCAAAGCCACCCCGGCAATTGCTCCACGCTTCATCCACATGATCCGGAACCGCGTGCGCTCCTCGCTCAGCCGTTCCATAGGGGGTCCCGCCAGGCCCGAGTCTAGGCCTGCCTGGACCCCAACGCCCGTCCGGCCAGCTGTGTTCCAGGGCTCCCGAACGTGACAGGCCTGGCACAGCTGCTCGCCTGAGCCCCCGGCGTTCTTGACACCCGGGGTGGGACTGCCGGAGCGTCACGCGCTGCAGCGACCACACGTTGCAAGGAGACAAGGAATGAAATTGCGCACCCTGGCTGCCCTTGCCGCCGCCTCGGTCCTCCCAGCTTCGGCGCTTGCCGCAGAGCACACCTACCAGGTCACGGGCCCGGTGGTTTCCGCGGATTCCAATTCCATCGTGGTGAAGAAGGGCAAGGAGGACTGGGAGATCGCCCGCGGTGGCGACTCCACCGACCTCAAGCCAGGCGACAAGGTCACCATCGAGTACACCATGACCGCCAAGAAGGTGGAGGTGAAGTCGGCCGCCAAGTCCTCGGGCGGGACCAAGACCGAGAAGGCCGCCGGGGCAGCCAAATAACCCTGAATTTCAGGCCCGGACCAGTGGCTTGTAGCGGATGCGCGTCGGCCGAAGGGCCTCCGCTCCGAGCCGCTTTTTCTTGTCCGCCTCGTAGTCCTGGTAGTTGCCTTCGAAGAAGAAGACCCGGCTATCGCCCTCGAAGGCCAGCATGTGCGTGGCAATGCGGTCCAGGAACCAGCGGTCGTGGCTGATGACCACCGCGCACCCGGCGAAGGCCAGCAGCGCCTCCTCCAGCGAGCGCAGGGTCTCCACATCCAGGTCGTTGGTCGGCTCGTCGAGCAGGAGGAGGTTACCGCCACTCTTGAGCATCTTGGCCAGATGGACCCGGTTGCGCTCGCCTCCCGAGAGGTCCTTGACCCGCTTCTGCTGATCGGCCCCCTTGAAATTGAACCCGGCCAGGTAAGCCCGTGAAGGAATCTGCCGGCCGCCCAGCTCGAGCTGGTCCAGGCCGCCGCTCACCTCCTCGAAAACGCTCTTGCTTCCGTCCAGCGCATCGCGGCTCTGGTCGACGTAGGCCAGCTTCACCGTCTCGCCGATCCGCAACGTGCCTCCATCCGGCTTTTCCTGGCCGGTCAGCATCCGGAACAGCGTCGTCTTCCCAGCTCCGTTGGGCCCGATGACCCCGACGATCCCACCGGGGGGGAGCTTGAAATTCAAATCGTCGATGAGGAGCCGCTCGCCGTAGGCTTTCCGCAGCCCCTTGGCTTCGACCACCAGGCCGCCCAGCTTGGGCCCGGGGGGGACGGTGATTTCTCCGGAGACATCCCGCTTTTCCGGCCCCCGGGCTTGGAGCTCCTCGTAGGCCGCCAGCCGGGCCTTGCTCTTGGCCTGGCGCGCCCGAGGGCTCGACCGTACCCACTCCAACTCACGCTTGAGCTGCTTCTGGCGGGCCGACTCCTGCTTCTCCTCCATCTCCAGCCGCTTCTGCTTCTGCTCCAGCCAGCTGGAGTAGTTGCCTTTCCAGGGCACCCCCTCGCCCCGATCCAGCTCGAGGATCCAGCCGGCGACGTTGTCCAGGAAGTAGCGATCGTGGGTGATGCTCACCACTGTGCCCGGGTACTCCTGAAGCGCCTGCTCGAGCCAGGCCACGCTCTCGGCATCGAGGTGGTTGGTGGGCTCGTCGAGCAGCAGGAGATCTGGTCGCTCCAGCAGGATGCGGCAGAGAGCCACCCGCCGTTTCTCCCCGCCCGACAGCGTCGGCACCGAGGCCTCGGGCGGAGGAAGCCGGAGCGCATCCATCGCCACCTCCAGCGTCCGGTCCAGCTCCCAGGCGTTGCTGGCGTCGATGGAATCTTGGAGCTTGGCCTGCTCGGCCAGGAGCCTCTCCATGGTGGAGTCGTCCATCGGCTCCCCCAGCCGGGTGGAGACCTCGTTGAAGCGGTCGAGGACGTCGCGGATGGGCTTGACCCCCAGCTCCACGTTCCCCTTCACGTCGAGCGCCGGATCGAGCTGCGGTTCCTGAGGCAGGTGACCCACCCGGATGGAGGGGTCGGGGCGCGCGGTGCCGAAGAACTCGCGGTCCTGGCCGGCCATGATGCGTAGCAGCGAGGACTTCCCGGCACCGTTGGGGCCGATGACCCCGATCTTCGCCCCCGGGTAGAACGACAGGTAGATCCCCTTCAGGATCTCTTTGCCGCCGCGGACCTTCCGCAGGTCCTGCATGGTGAAGATGAAGTTTTCGGCCATCGCGGCGGCGGACAGTACGCGACCGACCGCTCCGGGCAAGCGCCATCGTGACTACATCGACCTACCCGGGGAGCTGAGCAGCCTGCAGTTCAGGCACCCGCAATGCCGCCTGGTCGACGATGCACAGTTCTGTAGAGTTTTACCCCGGAAACGCCGTAGACGGCGGGCGGCGGGGACAAGAAGGGACCAAACTGCTTGGTTGCCTGCCCCCGGAATACCGGATGACGAGCGATTTCGGCTACCAGCTGCTGTCCAAGGTCGACGAGGGGCCTACCGGAACGGCCTGGCGAGCGCGTGCCCGGGCCAGCGGCATTCATGCGCTCGTCCGGGTCTTCAACGGCAGCCGGTGGGATGAGGAGTCAGCGCGGGGCACCTTCCGCGCTCGCGCCGAGGCCCTGGGCCGGGTGGAACATCCCCACCTGGCTCGGCAGCTGCAGGCTGGATGTCTTCCCGACGGACGCCCTTACGTGGTGAGCGAGTACCTCGATGGCGAAGACCTGGCCACTCACCTCCGGCGGGCCGGACGGCTCACCCCGGAAGAGCTGGCGCTGCTGGTGCTCCCGCTCTGCTCGGTGCTGACGGAGCTGGGGGAGCGCGGCATCGTGGTGGCGGCGCTGCCGCTGGAGCAGATCTTTCTGGTGGGCGGCCTCTCCCGCTTCTCGCCGAAGCTGATCGGCCCGGGCCTCTCGGACGGGGCGGCTGAACCGGAAGCCGGGGCCGACGTGGCGGCGCTGGGACGGTTGATGCGTGAGGCGGGGACGCCGTCGCTGGGGTGGCTGGAGCCGGTGGTGGCTGGCTGCGCGCCCCTCGACGGAGGACCGACCTTCTCCAGCCCGGCGGAGGTGGCCCGGGCCCTTCTCGAGGCCCAGCCGCGCACCGACTTGCTACCCACCAAAGAGGGTGGGGAGCCCCCGCCGTTGCTCCTGGTGGAGGAGGTGGACCGGGAGAAGGTCGGCGACGTTCTCGGTCAATACCGGTTGGAGCGGTTACTGGGCGAAGGGGCCATGGGGCGCGTCTTCGAGGCCCGTCACGTCAGCCTGGGTCGGCCGGCCGCGGTGAAGGTGCTCCGGGCCGAACACGCCAAGAACACCAACCTCATCCAGCGCTTCTTCCACGAGGCCCGGGCGGTCAACCAGATCAACCACGCCCACATCGTGGAGATCCTCGACTTCGTCGAGGAGACCGAGGCCGAGCGCCCGCGCGTCTATTGCGTGATGGAGAAGCTGGAGGGACGGAGCCTCACCGAGCTGCTCGCTCGCGAGCGTCTCTCCGTCGCCCGAGCGATGGGCATCGTCCGGCAAGTGTGCAGCGCGCTGCAAGCGGCGCACGACGTCGGCGTCATCCACCGGGACATCAAGCCGGACAACCTCTTCCTGCTGGAGCGGGACGGGCAGGACTTCGTCAAGGTGCTCGACTTCGGGGTGGCCAAGCTGGTGAACCCCCTCGGCGAGGTTCCCCTGACCACCACGGTGGAGGGAACCATCGTCGGCACGCCGGCCTACATGGCTCCGGAGCAGGCCACCGGCGGGCACGCCGATCCCCGGACGGATCTGTACGCGGTGGGAGTGGTGCTTTACGAGTTGCTCGCCGGACATCCACCTTTCCAGGCGCCGGCCTTCGGGCAGCTGGTGGCCCAGGTGCTCAGCACGCCACCGCCGGCGCTTCCGACCTACACGCCTGGTGGAGAGCGCGTCCCGCCCGGCTTGGCCTCGGTGGTCCGGCGCTGCCTGGCAAAGGATCCGGCCGACCGCTTCAGCTCGATGAGCGAGCTGTCCCGAGCGGTCGACGTCGCCAAGCAGTGGGCTGGCCGGGGCGCCCCGAGCCGCCCCTGGATGGTGGCCGTCGGGGTGGGCGTTCTGGCCGTCTGCCTGGCCGCGGCGGGGGGTCTGTGGCACCGGTACGCGGCGCCCCTGCCCATGGCGACGGTGGCTCCTTCTCCCGCTCCAGCAGTGCTGCCAGTCGCACCGGTCAGTCCGCCACCCCCAACACCGCCACCCAGCGCGGAAATCGGGCTCACCCTGGAATCGAGGCCGGCAGGGGCACGGGTCGTGGAGGTGGGGTCGGGTCGGGTCCTGGGGACGACTCCCCTCAGTACCCGGCTGCAGCGCTCCAACGAGGTGATCCGGCTTCGCCTGGAGCGAGCCGGGCACCGTTCGATGGAGGTGAGCGTGCTCCCGGATAGCGATCGCCAGCTCACCGTCGCCCTGGCAAAACGGCGCGGACACACCGCCGTCAGCGCCTCGGCCGAGCCGAATCGCCCCGACCGCCGAACCGCCAAGCACGCCGACCCGTTCAAGCTCTAGAGCCCGAGCCGACTCGGCGTTCGTCCATCAAGCGCTGGGGATCATTGGCTCTCTGCCGATGTCGATCGGCCGGGGTGTGATTCGTCGCTCTTGCATGGGCCGACGCTCGGCTCGGCCGGATTGGAGCGAACCCTTGTCCAAGCTGACCTTGACCACCTTTCTCACCCTGGACGGCGTCATGCAGTCGCCGGGCATGCCCGAGGAGGACCGGAGCGGCGGCTTCCAGCACGGCGGCTGGCTGGTCCCCTACCTGGACGCGGACATGGAGCGGGAAGTCACCGAGCGGTTCGCAGCCGCCGAGGCCTTCCTGCTGGGGCGGAAGACCTACGAAATTTTCGCAGCCTACTGGCCCCGCATCACCGACCCGGCGGACACGATCGCCGCGGCCCTGAACCGGCTCCCCAAGTACGTCGTTTCCACGACTCTCGACCGGGTGGAGTGGCACAACTCGACTCTGGTCCGCGGGGATGCGGCGAAGGAGATCGCCCAGCTGAAACGCCGACACGACGGCGAGCTCCAGGTCCACGGCAGCGGCGGACTCGCCCAGACGCTCTTCGAGAACGAGCTGGTGGACGAGTACCGGCTGTGGCTCTACCCCGTCGTCCTGGGCACCGGGAAGCGGCTCTTCGGCTCGGAAGCCGTGCCTACCTCGCTGGAGCTCATCGAGACGAAGCGGACCAGCGCCGGGGTGGTGGTGACGACCTACCGGCCACTGGGTAAGCCGAAGTACGGCTCCTTCGCCCTGGACGGGTAAGGGAGGGGTCGCTGGGATTGGACCGCCAGGGCAAAAGCCCGGGGGCCGTCTTCAGTGAGCGGAGGCCGCCGCCAGTTCGGCTCCTCCCCTGGGCTTCTGGAGAAGGAAGACCAGGATGAAGGACAGGGCGAACACGCCGGCCAGCACCAGGAAGCCAGTGTTGAAGGCTCGGATGAGCGCCTGGGAATCCAGCCGCGCCGCCATCAAGGCATAGCCGCTCTGGATCGCGTCGGGCATGCGAGCCACCAGGCCGCGGGCCTGGGCCAGCTGCTCCTGGAACAGAGGATTGAAGACGTCGGCGTAGCGTGCCAGGTCGCTCCGGAACTGGTGGGTGTTGTTGGTGAGCATGGTGCTCATCCACGCCGTGCCGATGGAGCCGCCCAGCTCGCGGGTGAGGTTGAAGAGGCCCGCCGCGCTTCCTCGCTGACGGGGGCTGAGGCCGGAGAGAGCCACCACCGAGAGCGGTACGAAGCAGAACCCCAGCCCGAGCGAACGGACCAAGATGGGCATGGTGAGGGCGTGGGTATCGGCCAGCTGGGTGAGGTGGCCATTGAGCCACAGCGAGGCCACCAGGAAGGCCACGCCGAAGGCGATCATTCCCCGGCTGTCGACCTTTCCGATGAGCCGACCCGCCAGCGGCATGATCAGGATCTGGATCCAGCTTCCGCTCAGGAAGAGGAGACCGATCGGCAGCGGCTCGTAGCGGAGGATCGTTCCGCAGAAGAGGGAGTAGAGGAAGGAGCCGGCGAAGAGCGCGGTGCCCATCAGGAAGTTCAACCCGGTGGCGGCGCTGTAGCTGCGGTTCTTGAACACCCGGAAGTCCACCACCGGGTGCTCGATCTCCAGCTCGTGCACCACGAAGGTGACGAGACAGATGGCCGCCGCACAGGCCAGCACCACGATCCGGGTGTCCTCGAACCAGCCGTCCCGGTTGCCCTCCTCGAGCACGTACTGGAGCGCGACCATCCCCACGGCGAGAAGGCCGATGCCGCGGGCATCGATCGGCTCGCGCGACGGCTGAAAGGCGGGCTCCTTGATGGAGATGAAGGCAACCCAGGCAGCCAGCAGTCCCACCGGCACGTTGATGAGGAAGATCCAGTGCCAGCTGGCCGCGTTGATGAGCTCGCCGCCGATGGTTGGACCGAGGAGCGGACCGGTGATGGCACCCAGAGCGAAGAGGGCACCGGCCATCCCGTGCTCTCGCTGGGGGTAGCGCCCGAAGAGGATGTTCTGAGAGGTGGGGATGATCGCCCCGCCGCCGATGCCCTGGAGGATCCGGAACACGACCAGGGAGGGCAGGTTCCAGGCGAGGGCGCACAGGGCCGATGCCGCGGTGAAGATGAGCATCGACCCCGCGTAGTAGTTCCGGAAACCGAAGCGGCGCTGCAGCCAGCCCGAGAGCGGGATGACCGTCACGTTGGCCATCGCGTAGCCGGTGGAGACCCAGGCGATCTGGTCCAGTGGCGTGCCGAAGCTGGCCCGGATGTCGCTCAGTGCGACGTTGACGATGCTGATGTCGATGACCGCCATCAGCGCGCCGAGCATCGCAGCGATTGTGATCAGGACCTTGTTGCCCTGGATGGGAGTCTCGTCGGCCATGGCGTCCCTCAGTTCGTGCGGACGGTGACCGTCGCGCTCATGCCAGGACGGAGCGGAAGCTCCGGGGAATGGTCGAGCCGGACCAGCACCGGCACTCGCTGCACGACCTTCACGAAGTTTCCCGAGGCGTTGTCGGGGGGGAGCAAGGCGAAGCGGGCGCCCGAGGCGCCGGCCAGGCTCTCCAGGTGGCCCTTGAACTGGTGCCGGCCGTAGGTGTCGACGCGCACGCTCGCGGGCTGGCCGGGCTTCATCTCGCCGATCTGGTCTTCCTTGAAGTTGGCGACGAACCAGACGTCGGCGACCGGGACGATGGCGAGCATCGGGCGGTCAGGGGAGACCTGCTGGCCCTGCTCCACGGTGCGTCGGCTGACGACGCCATCGATCGGGGCGCGCACCTCGGCGTAGCTCCGGTTGAGCGCGGCGAGGTCGTAGGCGGCCTGTGCCTGATCGACCCGGGCGTGGGCAGCGTCGACGGCGACCTCGGCGGCCTTCACCTGGTCGGGAGCGGTTTCGGCAGCGGCCAACCGACCCTGGGCGGTGGTCACGCCACCCCCGCTGGCGGCCAGGTTTGCGTCGGTACTGGCGAGCCGGGCGCGGGCCTGGTCGAGGGCGGCGCGGGCCTGGTCGAAGCGAGCCTGCCGCGCATCCAGATCAGCCTGGGCGATGGCGTCTGCCTTTCGAAGCGTCTGGGCCCGTTCCCAGTCGAGCTGGGCGAGCCGGTAAGCGGCCTCGGCCGAGGTGACGTCTGCCTTTTCCTGGTCGAGCGCGCCGCGCGTGGCCCGGACCGCCGAAGAGGCCTGGGTGAGCCCGCCACGGGCCTGGCGAAGGGTGGCCTCGCTGTTGGCACGGGTGAGGCGAAGGTTGACCTCGGCTGAGGCGAGGGCGGCGCGCGCGGCTTCGAGGTCGGCCCGGGCAGCGGCGAGCTTCGCGTCGAGATCCTTGGGATCGATCTCCACCAGGAGATCGCCCTGCTTCACGATCTGGTTGTCGAGGACCAGGACACGCGCGACCTGCCCGGAAACGCGTGGGCTGACCGAGGCGACCCGCCCCTCGACCTGCGCGTCATCGGTGCTCTCCTTGCCGCGTCCGGCGAGCCAGAAGATGCCGGCGCCGAGCAGTGCCGCGGCGATGAGACCGGCCAGCACCAGGGTGGAGCGCTTGGGCTTGACGCGTTGGGGAACGGCAGGAGCTGAGGGCTCCGGGGCGACCGGCGTCGGAACGGCGACCGGGAGGTCGGCGTTCTCACGAAGTGCAGTGGCGGTGGCAGACATGTCGAGAGTTCCTGGTCGAGACTGGGAAGGGATCAGGCGCTGTGGCGGAAGACGCCGACGCGCGCGCGCAGCTTTTCGACCAGCGCTCCGAACTGCTGCTGCTCGGATGGCGTCAGCGCCTGCATCAGCTGCTGCATCCGCCGGAGATGGTCGGGGAGCACGCGGTTGACGAAGGCCCTGCCGGCATCGGTCAGCTGGACGCGGTAGGTGCGGCGGTCGTCGCCGGCCCCTCCACGGGAGACCAGGCCCGCCTC
>JBKOYI010000176.1:0-5860 GCA_046725335.1 Myxococcota bacterium
GTGCCCCTGGAGCACGTCGAGTTGCTGGTGACCGAGGCGGTCGCCGGTCCGGTGAGCGTCCAGGACGCTGCGCGGGCGGTCGGCAAGCAGCCCTTCTTCGTCATCCCGCGCGACGAGGGTTCGGCCGCCGAGGCCATGAACCTCGGCGCGCCGCTCAATGGCAAGCCGACAAAGCTGGCCCTCGCGATGACCGAACTGGCCGGGAAGGTCGCTGGTGTGTCCGCCGCCAAGCCCAAGACGGGCCAGCTCTTCCGGCGACTGTTCGCCCGCACTGAGGGGGTGCACGCATGAAGCTCCGCGATCGGTTCGGCCTCGCGCACAAGCCCGCGCAGGCCGCCGAACCCGAGAAGGAACCCGTCCTCCGTGTCGTCAGCCGCACGCGCTCGACGCCGGCGGAGCGCAGCTACCAGGACCTGAAGCTCCGCATCCACCGCGATCTGATCGACCGCATCGACCTGGGCAACATCGCACGCACCGACCTGGCGAGCGCCAACGCCGAGCTGCGCGTCGCGATCGGCCAGCTGATCGAGGAGCAGGCCGTCCCCCTCAGCCACCGCGACCGCGAGCAGCTCGGCCAGGAGATCCTGAACGAGGTGCACGGGCTCGGGCCCATCGAGCCGCTGCTGCGGGACGCCGATGTCTGCGACGTCCTGGTCAACGGGGCGCGCCAGGTCTACGTGGAGCGAGCCGGGAAGCTCGAGCTGACCGGCGTGGCCTTCCGGGACGACAAGCACCTCCTGCAGATCATCGATCGCATCGTTTCGCGGGTGGGCCGGCGCGTCGACGAGTCGTCCCCCATGGTGGACGCCCGCCTGCCCGACGGCTCGCGCGTGAACGCCATCATCGCGCCGCTCGCGCTCGACGGCCCGCTGCTCTCCATCCGCCGCTTCGGACGGGATCCCCTGACCATCACCGAGCTCGTCTCGCTCGGATCGATCACGCCCGAGCTCGCCGCCGTGCTGCGCGAGATGGTGCGCGCGCGGCTCAACATCCTGGTCTCGGGCGGCACGGGCTCGGGCAAGACGACGCTCCTCAACTGCCTCTCGGCGTTCATCCCGGAGACCGAGCGCATCGTCACCATCGAGGACTCGGCCGAGCTGCAGCTCCAGCAGCCGCACGTCTGCCGCCTGGAGACTCGCCCCGCGAACATCGAGGGCCGCGGCGAGATCACGCAGCGCGACCTGGTACGCAACACGCTGCGTATGCGCCCCGACCGCATCATCATCGGTGAGTGCCGCGGCGCCGAGACGCTCGACATGTTGCAGGCCATGAACACCGGCCACGACGGCTCGATCTCCACCGTCCATGCCAACTCGCCGCGCGACGCGCTCAGCAGGCTCGAGACGATGATTCAGATGGGCGGCTTCGATCTGCCGTCGAAGGCCATGCGCCAGCAGATCAGCCAGGCCCTCGACGTCGTCGTGCAGACCGCGCGGCTGGCCGACGGCACGCGCCGGGTGACGAGCCTGAGCGAGGTCGTCGGCATGGAGGGCGACACCATCATGCTGCAGGAGCTGTTCGCCTTCGAGCGCGAGGGCCTCGAGGACGGGCGCATCGTCGGACGCGTGAAGCCAACGGGTATCCGCCCGAACTTCGCGGAACGGATGAAGGCCTCGAGCCACGACGTGGACGCCTCGGTCTTCGACTACCTGAAGGACTGAGGCACGGCGATGTTCGCGGCACTGTTGATCTTCGTCGCACTGGTCGTGGCCGGGTACGGGGCCGCGACCGCGCTGCGCGCCCGCCAGGAGGCGAGGGAGGCGCTCGAGCGTCGCTTCGCCATGATGACCGGGACGTCGGGCGCCCGGCGGCGCGCGGGGGTCCTGAAGGACCGGCGACTCTCGACCATCGCGGTTGTGAACAACGTGTTGCCGCGCCTCGCGGTGGTGACGCCGCTCGTGCGAATGATCGAACGGGCTGGTCTCAAGAAGCGGGTCGGTGAGGTGCTGCTCTACGTGCCCCTCGCGGCGTGCGGGGGATTCGCGCTCGTCACGGGCATCACGGGACGGCCCTCGTTCGGCCTCGTCGCCGGCATAGTCGGCGCGGCCCTGCCGGTGCTCGTGGTGCGGCGCAAGGCGCGCCGGCGGACGACCCTCTTTGCGGAGCAGCTGCCCGACGCACTCGACCTCGTGCGCGCGGCGCTCCAGGCCGGCCACGGACTGATGGCGGCCATGGGCGTCGTGGCGGAGGAGTTCCCGGATCCCATAGCGCAGGAGTTCCACGACGTGGCCGAGGAGGTCCGCCTCGGGCGTCCTCTGCGCGAGGCACTCGACAACCTCGCCGAGCGTGTGGACAACCCGGACGTCCCGCTGCTCGAGGTGGGGATCCTCACCGCGCAGGACGTCGGCGGGAATCTCGCGGAGGTGATCGACAAGGTGAGCTACACGATCCGCGAGCGCTTCAAGCTGCAGCGGGACGTGCAGGTGATGACCGCGCAGGGACGACTGTCGGGAGGCGTCCTCACTGCACTGCCGTTCTTGGCCGGGCTGGGGATGATGGCGTTCAGCCCGGGCTACTTCACCGCGATGTTCGAGCAGCAGAAGGGGCACTACATGCTCGCCTACGCACTGGTCAGCATCCTCATCGGGCACTTCGCGATCCGCCGGATCGTTCGCATCGAGGTCTGAGGAGGTGCCATGCCGATCATGCTGATCACCGCGGCGACATTCGCCATCATCACCACGATCGTCCTGTCCCTCGGTCGCGCGATGACGGCGCAGTCGCCGGTCACGCAGCGCGTCCGGGAGCTCGTGGGTGATTCGGGGCGACTGGCGCCGAAGGCGCGGAAGAGCTCCGGACTGATCAGCCGGCTGGTGACGGCGCTCGGGAAGGGTCTCGGGGGCGACCGGGCCGTCTCCCACCGCCTCTCGGTGGCGGGGTTCCGGGGCCCGAACGCGACCGCGCTCTTCCTCGGAACCCGTACGCTCCTGAGCGTCGGACCGGCGCTCCTGATGCTCGTGCCGGCGGTGTCGTCGGGCAAGCCGCTCGGCCACGCGCTCATGCTTCCCGCGCTCGCCTGCCTGGGGGGCCATACGCTCGCGAACCTGTGGCTCAAGCGCCGTGCTCGCGACCGCGTCCGCCACATCACCAAGGCGCTCCCCGACGCCCTCGACCTCATGGTGGTGTGTCTCGAGTCAGGCCTCGGGCTCAACGCGACCATCCAGAGGGTCGGCGAGGAGCGTTCGACGATCGCCGACGTTCTCGGAAGCGAGTTCGCCCAGGTGGCGTTCGAGCTGCGCAACGGGCGGCCCCGCGCCGACGCGCTCCGCGCGCTCGGTGCTCGCAACGGCACCGACGACCTGAAGGCGCTCGTCGGCCTCGTCATCCAGAGCGACAAGCTCGGTGCCAGCATGGCGAAGACGCTGCGGACGCATGCTGACCTGCTGCGGACGAAGCGCCGCCAGCGCGCCGAGGAGGCGGCCCGCAAGCTGCCCATCAAGGTGCTCTTCCCGCTGGCGCTCTTCATCCTCCCGGCGCTGTTCATCGTCACCGTGGGCCCAGCGCTGCTGCGCATCGGGGACCTGGTCGCGTTCATGACCAAGCACTGAGCGCGGAGAGGGGGAGGCGATGCACCGAGCCACAGTGAACGGGGTGTTGCTCGCCGACCGGCTGCGTTCGGCACACACGCACTGGACCCGGCTGCGGGGCCTCCTCGGCACGCGCCGGCTCGAGTCCGGCCATGGGCTCTGGATCAAGCCCTGCAACCAGGTCCACATGTTCGGCATGCGTTACGCGATCGACGTCGTCTTCCTGGACGACGAGCGCCGCGTACTGCGCACGGTGCACGAGCTGCAGCCGAACCGCATCTCCCCGCGCGTGGCAGGCGCAACGAGCGTGCTCGAGCTCCCGGCCGGCACGCTGGCGCGCGTCGGGCTCGCCGAGGGCGTTCGCCTCGAGATCGAGGGCGATGGAGAGCCGGCGCCGGCACGGCGGTACGCGGGGCTTCGCGCCGCCCTCGGAAACCTCGCGCTCGCGCTGATGTACGGTTTCTTCGCGGCCGCCCACCTGAGCAAGGCCATCGCGACGGGCCAGTGGGCGACCACGACGCCGCTCGTGGCCCAGGAGGCACTCCTGGTCGTGCTGTTCCTCAGCCGCCGCCGCAGCGTGGCCGCCTCGGGCCGTCTGGAGGACTGGGCCGTCGCCGCCGCCGGCACCTTCCTGCCGCTCCTGCTGCGGCCCGGCGATGCGCCCGGTGCGCTCACCTGGCTCGGCGAGCCGCTCCAGTTTCTCGGCGTCGCTGCAGCCGTCCTCGCCCTGGCCTCCCTGGGCCGGAGTGTCGGGGTCGTGGCCGCGAATCGCGGGATCAAGACGTCGGGGCTCTATCGCCTCGTCCGCCATCCGGCGTACGCGGGCTACCTGCTCGGCTACGTCGGCTACGTGCTGTGCTACCCGACGACCCGAAACACACTGCTCGTCGTCGCCACGCTGCTCGCGCTCAACGCGCGCGCGATCGTCGAGGAACGCTTCCTCCGGCACGACCCGAGCTACGGCGACTACCTGCGCGGCACGCGCTGGCGATTCGTTCCGTACGTCTATTGATGACGCGGCAGCACGCGGCACGTGCGGAGGAGACGCGGGGCGGCGACGAGGGTCGCGATCCCCTAGCGCCGCCGCTGGCGTCCGATCCCCCCGTTCTGATCGTCGCTCATCCGGTGCCACGCGCCGTCCCGCTGCGGGTGTTGGTGGCCCTGCTCGTCCTCTCGTCGGCGATGCTGAGCTTCCAGATTCTCCAGGTCGCGGTTCTGGGCCTCCAGCTCTTCCCCGAGGCGGCCTTCCTCGTGGTGTCGCTCTCGATGCTCGGCCTCGGCTCGGGCGGGTCACTTGCCGCAGTCCTCGCGCGCCGGCACGCGGTGGCCCGGCCGCTCGCCTGGATGTGGTGGTGCGCCATCGGGTTCTCCGTCGGCGTCATCGCCGCGATGACGGCCACGAGCCGCATGCACGGACTCCTCGGCCTGATTCTCGTGAACACCGCCCCCTATGTGTTCATGGGCCTCTTCCTGGCGCTGGCCTTCGGCACGTGGCGCGAGCAAGCCAACCGGACGTACTGCTTCGACCTCGTCGGCGCCGCGCTCGGCTGCGTCGTCGTCGTGCTGCTGCTCCAGGGGCTGGCCGATGCGGGCACGGTGACGCTCGTGCTGGCCGGATCGGGCGCGCTCGCCGCCGTGCTCCTCGCCGTTCCCATGAAGCGCACGCAGGTCGTCACGGCGGTGGCGCTCCTCGTCGCTGCCGCCGCGCTCGTCCCGTGGCGCACCGCGCTGTTCCCGTTTGGGCCGCAGCCCGAGAAGTTCTACGGGCAGCTCCTCGGTCGGGGCAGCGGCGGCGGCCACCTCGAGCGGCAGAAGTGGAACCACCTCGGGCGCCTCGACGCGGTCGCACCCGGGCCGGCCATCGCCGACTTCGACTATGCCCGGCAGGTGAAAGACCTGATCGACGCCGGGTGCGAGTTCCGCCTGCTGTTCAGCAACGGGTACAACTGGACCTTCACGGTCGACTTCAAGGGGAGGGACACGGCGCGGCAGGCCCTCTTCGCCCGCTGGGCGCAAAACACGCCATACCTGTTCACGCACGCACCCGACGTCTTGAACCTCGGCAGCGGCGGCGGCGGGGACGTCTACCTCGCCGTCCTCCACGGCGCGCGACATGTGACGGGCGTCGAGATCAACCCGCTCATGATCGAGGCCACCACCAAGTGGTATCCGGACCACTGGGACGGCCTGTGGCAGCGTCCCGAGGTGGAGCTGGTCGAGCTCGACGCGCGCACGTACGTGGGCGCCACCGACCGCACGTTCGACGTGATCACGCTGAACGCCGTCGACACGGGCGCGACGCAGATGTCGCTCCTGTCGGTCAACTACCTCTA
>JBKOYI010000043.1:0-6963 GCA_046725335.1 Myxococcota bacterium
GATCATCGCCCCGCCCACGTTGGACATGGAGAGTCCGGTGGCCCCGACGAAAGGAACTTGAGCGATCAGCCACCCGCCCAGGGCACCCGTCCCAGCTCCCGAAGCCAGACTGGCGATGGAACGCTTCAGGAGGAGCTTGTCGGTGAAGGACCGCAGGATGTTCGCCACCGCGTGCCCGGACGGGTACTCGAGCTGCATCCGGTCCACCAGGATGGGGGTGTAGAGCATCCCCAGGCCCACGCCGAACATCCCGACGCAGGAAATGAAGAGGACGAGCTGCCAGGCCGGAGGCATCTCCATCCCCAGCCACACTCCAGCCTGAATCAGGACCGCCATCGCCCCCAGGGCGGCAACGGAGGCGGCCAAGGTCTGCATGTAGTTGGCCCCGTGCCGCCCTTCCGCTCCGTAGCCGTAGGTGACGACGCTCCCCAGGATTCCGGCCAGGAGCTGTCCGGGGACGAAGAAGCCCAGGGTGAAGTTCATGTAGGCCCCGGCCACTCCCCCCAGCGGTCCGAGGATCAGGAGGGCCACCGTGATCAGCAGCAGGTGATACGCCAGGGAGCCAGGCCTGGGGAGGAAGCGAAAACGCTGGGAGGTTTCCCGGGGTGCGAGGCTCGGCAGCTCGGCTGTCCGTCGCTCCATCGGATGTTTTTCGTCTCGGGAGCCCTCGGGCTCAGGCGGCTGCGGCCGCCGCCGGTGCCTCCGCGCCGGATTCCGCGGACAGCCGCCGCATCAGGGGCAGCAGGGCGGTCGCCAGCACTGCGCCAGCCACGGCGACCGCGCCGAGCCAGCCGTAGAGCCGCATGTAGAGATGCAGTGTCTGGGTAGGGTCAGTGACGTTCTCTGGGACGCTGGCAAAGGTAGCCACGTAACTTCCCAGGTACTGCGAGATGCCCGTCGCCAGGAACCAGGTGCCCATCACGAACCCGCGAAGCTTTGGGCCCACGTAGCGTGCCACCATCGCCAGACCGAGGCCGCTGATCAGAAGCTCGCCCAGCGACATCAGCCCGTAGCCGATGATCATCCACCACATCGACACCCGCCCGTCCGGACCGGCGAAGAAGCCGCTCCCGCCGAAGACGAAAAACCCGATCGCCAACACCACGAATCCCAGTGCGAACTTCGCCGCCACTGGCAGATCTCCACCGGATCTCTTGCCCATCGCGGTGTACAGCCAGGCGAGAGGCGGACTGAGGACGAAGATCCAGAGCGGGTTCAGAGCCTGGACCTGGCCCGCAGAGGCGTGAACCCCGAATGGCAAGGAGAGGTCGACGTTCCGAAGGGCGAACAGGGTCAGCGATGTCGACATCTGCTGGTAGAAGATGAAGAAGATGATGCCCTGCGCGGTCAGGATGAGAACCGCGAACAGCCCGCTCCGCTCGCGCGACGTGCCGCGGGCGATGAGCATCGCGAAGATGCCGAGCATCACCAGCATCGCAAGCCAAACCATCAGCCTGGCCACCGTGAGGTTCTGCACCACGAAGGATACGAACCCCACGGCCACCACGCAGCCGCCGAGGGTGAGCGCGAACTTCGCCCAGGGGAACGGCTGGAAGTCGGGCGGCGAGCCAACGTGGCGCAAGTACCGGCTCATGAAGAAGTAAGTCAGGATCCCGAGAACGAGACCACCGGCGCACAGCCCGAACGCAAGGTGCCAGCTCACGTGCTCGGCGACCTTCGGAAGGATCAGCTGCGAGAGCGACGAGCCGACGTTCACTGCCATGTAATAGAGAGTGAAGGCGGAATCGATCTTGGCCTGGTCACCCTCGTAGACCTTGGAGACCAGGTTCGCGGGGTTGGGCTTGAAGAGCCCGCTCCCCACGGCGATCACACCGAACGCCAGGAAGATCGGCGCACCAGGCGTGGCGAGAAGCCCGTAGCCGATGGCGAGGATGGTGGCCCCGATGACCGCCATCCGCCGGGTGCCGAGCACCTTGTCGCCGAGCCATCCACCCACCGCCGGCGAGGCGTAGGCCATGGCGACGAAAGCCCCGAAGGTGAGATTCGCCCGGTCGTCGGTGTAGCCCAGCCTCTGGACCATGTAGAGGACGACCAGCGCGGTCATCCCGTAGTAGCCGAACCGTTCCCACATCTCGATCAGGAACAGGGCGGAGAAGGACACCGAGGTGCGCGGTCGCGTCACCTCGGGCTTGGCGGTCGGAACCTGGGCAATCGCCATGATGACCCCCTCCGGAGGGCGCAGTCTGGAGGGGGCGCCGCTCCGCCACAAGGAGGAACGGCCCGGAACAATCAACCGACGGGGCGCTCGCCGTTACCGCGAGCCGGCGCGCGAGCCCGCCCGGCGGTAGACGTGCCAGGGCCTCTCGAAGCCAGGCACCTCTTCCCAGCCGTCGCCGTCGAAGGAGACCGTCGTTCCGAGCAGGAGGAAGTCGCGCTCGTGCTCCAGCGCCCCGCCCTCCCGGCGCACCAGCACCTCAGGATGCTGTTCGGCCAGCTGCTTGCGGAAGATGTCCCAGCGGAGGCGGGAGATGCGGGTATCGGGCAAGCCGCTGAAGAAGGCGATCTGCAGGTCCCAGTAGTGATTGTCGATGTCCAGCGCCGCCGCCCCGCCCCGGGAAGCCACCTCGGTCTTGAGCCAGCTCGCCACCTGCATCACTGCCGGCGGGTTGGTGGAGATGGGGCTGACCGGCCGCAAGGAAGCGGCCACGGTGTCGTCGCGGCGGAAGGTGAGGAGGGCCATGGTGACCGGGGTGGCGATGGCCAGGAGCAGCGCCGCGGTTGCCCAGGTGCGGCGGACCGTGGCCGAGCGACCCTCCACCGTGGCCAGGTACCCTTCCCCCACGAAGGGCAGCAGCAGCGCCACCTGGGAGATGGCAAAGCGGGCCAGGGGCACGAAATCGAGCAGCACCGCGCTCCGGAAGGTGAAATAGGCGGTGGGAACCAGCGCCACCCAGATCAGCCAGCGCTCCTCCCGGCGCTTCCGCCACACCTGCAGCATGCCCCGCATGCCGAACCAGGCGATGAGCGGCGAGAGCGTCAGCAGCGCCACCCCCGGCCAGAAGAGGAGGTTCTGGGCCCGGTAGCCGAGCGAGCTCCAGCGGGCCACCCCCTCCGCCACCCAGGCCTTATGAAAGCTCTCGATGTACCGGATGGGCGCGAACGGGTCCCCCTTCACCCGCTCGTTGCCCTGCATCCACAGCAGCGGGAAGGGCAAGGAGAGGAGCAGGTAGAAAGTCCCCCGAGTGATGGCCGCAACCCGGTCCTTGTCGCCCAGATAGAGCAAGACCGACAGCAGGGGCACCAGCAGCCAGCAGTCGTACCTCACGGCGCAGGCGAGGTTGAGGACCAGGGCGCTTCCAAAGAGCGGACTGAAGCGATTTTCGTCCAGCCCCTGGGCGAACAGGGCCAGCGTCCACAGAACCAGGAAGAGCCCCAGCGATTCGCTGCCACCGGTGGTGGACATCTGGATGTGCATCCCCCACAGAGCCAGACCGATGGTGGCCCACCAGGCCCCGGCGGTCCCCGAGAGCCGGCGGGACAACGACCACAGGGGGAGCACGGAGAGCACCCCGAAGAGCAGACTCACCCAGCGGCCGGCGTCCTCGCGATCGATCCCCAGGGCCAGCGCCCCGGCCACCAGGTACAGGTGCAAGGGCCCGTACTGGAAGGCCCCGTCGTCCATGTGGGCAATCCAGTGCGGCGCGGTCAGCCAGCGCTGGGCCAGCTCGGTGCGAGCCACCGCATCCCCGTAGAGATTCTCGCTGAACGGGAACACCGCCAGGCGCGGCAGCAACACCAACGCACACGCCAGCAGAAGACTCCAGGCCACTCCCGCTTCCTCGGCGGATGTGCGGGAAGGGGAGCCAGCGAGGGAGGACTCCTCCAGGCCGGGAACCACTGACGGGGGACGCATCGATGTGTCCAGGCGCCTACCAAGGACTCAAGGCCAATGGAAGCCGCCGGACACCCGCGTTCGCATGTAACAAGCGAAAGGCATAGACTCTAATTAGTGAAGTCTCCACCCCGCGTCCCGGACGCGCGGGACGGCGCCTTCCAGGGGACAGGTCCTGGGGTCGCCGGTCCCCCCAGCGCCGGACAGGCTTGCGCGGTCCCATCCCGCGCCGGTGTCGGAGGTCGACAGGACGCTGGTGGTGCAACCGTGGACGCCAAGGCCGACCGATTCACCCGGAGACAATCCGGGCTGGGCTGGGTGCGTTCACTCGCAGAAGGACGTGACATGACGACAGAAGCGCAGGGCCGTTGGGTGGACCGGATCGCGAAGCTCCAGGACAGCCGGCAGTACGCCGAGCTGAACTGGGAGGGGAGCTTCGAGGATTACCTGAACCTGGTCCGCCAGAACCCCCGCGTGACGCGGACGGCCTTTCAGAGGATCTACGACATGATCCTCAGCCACGGCCGTACCGAGTACATCGACAACAAGAAGCGGCTCATCCGCTACCACTTCTTCAGCGACGAGCGCTTCGGGGGGCGCGACGCGATCTTCGGGCTGGACGTGCCGCTGATGAAGCTGATCAACGTCTTCAAGTCTGCGGCCCAGCAGTACGGCACGGAGAAGCGGGTCATCCTCCTCCACGGTCCGGTCGGCTCGAGCAAGAGCACCATCGCCCGGCTCCTCAAGAAGGGCATCGAGGAGTACTGCCGGACGCCCGAAGGGGCCGCCTACACCTTCAGCTGGCTGGTGGAGAAGAAGGGTCTGGACGGCTCGGTCCATCAGGAACGCATGAAGTGCCCGATGAACGAGGAGCCGCTGAACATCATCCCCCGGGACTGGCGGCCGAGGGTCCACGCCGAGCTGGCCGAGGGAAGCGATTTCCAGGTTCCCGAGGGCAACGAGCTCTGCCCGGCCTGCCGCTACGTCTTCAAGGAGCTGATGACCCGGGAGGGCGGCGACTTCGCCAAGGTGGTGGAGCACCACGTCCGGGTCAATCGGCTGATCTTCAGCGAGAAGGACCGGGTGGGCATCGGCACCTTCCAGCCCAAGGACGAGAAGAACCAGGACTCCACCGAGCTGACCGGGGACATCAACTACCGGAAGATCGCCGAGTACGGCAGCGACTCCGACCCCCGGGCCTTCAACTTCGACGGGGAGTTCAACATCGCCAACCGGGGGATCATCGAGTTCGTGGAGGTCCTGAAGCTGGACGTGGCCTTCCTCTATGACCTGCTGGGCGCATCCCAGGAGCACAAGATCAAGCCCAAGAAGTTCCCTCAGACCGACATCGACGAGGTGATCATTGGGCACACCAACGAGCCCGAGTACAAGAAGCTGGAGAACAACGAGTTCATGGAAGCGCTGCGGGATCGTACGGTGAAGATCGACATCCCCTACATCACCAAGCTGGCCGAGGAGCAGAAGATCTACGAGAAGGACTTCAACGCTCAGGCCATCAAGGGCAAGCACATCGCCCCCCACACTCTGGAGATGGCCTCGATGTGGGCGGTGCTCACCCGGCTGGAGGAGCCGAAGAAGCACAACCTGACGCTGCTCCAAAAGCTCAAGCTCTACAACGGCAAGACGCTACCCAACTTCACCGAGGACAACATCAAAGAGCTCCGCAAGGAGTCCTCGCGGGAAGGGCTGGAAGGGATCAGCCCTCGCTACGTCCAGGACAAGATCAGCAACGCTCTGGTCAGCGACAAGGGGGAGGGCTGCATCAATCCCTTCATGGTGCTCAACGAGCTGGAGGCCGGGCTGAAGGGCCACAGTCTCATCACCTCGGACGAGATGCGGAAGCACTACCGGGAGCTGCTCACCACGGTGAAGCAGGAGTACGAGGACATCGTCAAGAACGAGGTCCAGCGGGCCATCAGCGCCGACGAAGACGCCATCGGCAAGCTGTGCGGCAACTACATCGACAACATCAAGGCCTACACCCAAAAAGAAAAGGTCCGGAACAAGTACACCGGGCTGTACGAGGAGCCGGACGAGCGGCTGATGCGGAGCATCGAGGAGAAGATCGACATCCCCGAGAGCCGCAAGGACGACTTCCGCCGGGAGATCATGAACTACATCGGGGCCCTGGCGGTGGACGGTAAGTCGTTCAACTACCGGACCAACGAGCGGCTGCACAAGGCCCTGGAGCTGAAGCTCTTCGAGGACCAGAAGGACAGCATCAAGCTGAAGAATCTGGTCTCCTCGGTCGTCGACAAGGAGACCCAGGAGAAGATCGATCTGGTGAAGGACCGGCTGATGAAGAACTCCGGCTACTGCGAGGTCTGCTCCACCGACGTCCTGAACTACGTTGCCAGCATCTTCGCCCGCGGAGACGCCAAGGAGTAAGGGTGTCGCTCAAGATTCATCAGGACCACGCCCGCTTCAAACAGATCGTCCGCGGGAAGATCAAAGCCAACCTCCGCCGCTACGTGCAGAAGGGCGAGATGCTGGGCAAGAAGGGGAAGGACACCATCTCCATCCCCATTCCCTTCATCGACATTCCCCACTTCAAATACGGGCACAAGGAACAGGGGGGCGTCGGTCAGGGCGAAGGCGAGATCGGCCAGCAGCTCAGCCCCGGGGCGGTCCAGCCCGGCGATGGCCACAAGGCCGGCCAGGGTGAAGGAGAGCACGCCCTGGAGGTCGACGTCTCCCTCGACGAGTTGGCCTCGATCCTGGGCGAGGAGCTTCAGCTCCCCAACATCGAGCGCCGGGGCAAGGAACAGGTCGTCGCCCAGAAGATCAAGTACACCGGGGTGAACACCACCGGCCCGGAGTCGCTCCGCCACTTCAAGCGCACCTTCAAGCAGGCGCTGCGGCGGCAGATCGCCCTGGGCACCTACGATCCGGCCGCGCCGATCATCATCCCCACCCGGGAAGACCGCCGCTACCGGAGCTACAAGCTCCAGGCGTTGCCGGAGACCAATGCGGTCATCCTCTACATGATGGATGTCTCCGGCTCGATGGGCGACGAGCAGAAGGAGATCGTCCGCATCGAGAGCTTCTGGCTCGATACCTGGCTGCGCCATCAGTACAAGGGCCTGGAA
>JBKOYI010000160.1:0-14661 GCA_046725335.1 Myxococcota bacterium
GGTCAGCCCCACCGAGTGGAGCAGGCTCAGGAGGATCAGCATCGGGACGAGCGCCAGCCATTCGAAGAAGGCCGACTCCAGGGGGTGCGTCCAGTGGCCGCTCCCGGTGATGTGGTCCTGGAGCCACACCAGCGCGAGGAAGAGGGGCAGGGCGATCCCAACCAGCAACTCGATGTTCCGTAACAGATCGTTGGGGAGACTCCGCCGGCCCATGGATCTCTCCGCCCTTCCCCTCACTTGAAGACACGGGGGCGCCCCAGGGGATCATCGCCCGTGCTATCCGGTGACATGACGAATGCTCTCGTCGTTGCGAGGAGCCTCTGCGCGGTTGCCAGCAGTGCTGGCGGTGGCCCTGGCGGTGCGGCTCGCCTTCGTCACCTGGATGCCCGCGGCAGCCCATTCGGCGGATGCGGACGCCTGGGAGGCCGTGGCCCGGTTCCTGGATGCGGGGGTGAATCCCTACGCAGCGACCTCATTCCTTAACTGGCCGCCGCTGTGGCTCCTCTGCATTGCCGCCATGTCCGGCCTTTCCCACACGCTGGGTGTTCCTTTTTTCCGCGTGCTTCAAGCGACGCTGATCCTCATCGAGCTGGGGGCGCTGGCCCTGGCCTGGGCGCTGCTGCGCCGGGTCCGTCCTCAAGCGGACGCCGCCCGGTGGGTGCTCTTTGGCTTGGCCCTCAATCCGGTGGCCGTCTTGCTCACCTGCCAGCACTGCAATTTCGACGGGCTGGTGGCCCTGGCCATTCTCGGTTTCACCTTGGCGCTGGTGCGGTTTCACCGCACCGACGCCCCGACGGACTGGCTCGAAGCCTGCTTCCTTCTCGGGCTGGGGGTGGCCACCAAGACCGTGCCGGTGGTGCTCACCCCTTTGCTCGTGCCCGGAGCGCGCTCGCTCGGCCTCCGCCGCTGGGTCCTGGGCATGGCGCTCGTTCTCGG
This sequence comes from Myxococcota bacterium, assembly GCA_046725335.1. Classification (GTDB taxonomy): domain Bacteria; phylum Myxococcota; class Myxococcia; order Myxococcales; family Myxococcaceae; genus RPRB01. The sequence continues at coordinate 937 of JBKOYI010000160.1, forward strand.
CCCGGCTGCCTTCGGACTGGGCATCCTCTACGCCCTGAGTCCCGAAGCCATCGCCCGAAACGTCTTCGCTTACCGCTCGCTCCCCGGCTTCTACGGCTTCACCGGCCTGCTCGACCTCGGGGGGTTTCTCGAGGCCGAGCAGCGGGCCGCTCGGCTGGCCGCTCCGCTCTTCGCGGTCGTTCTGGCGTGGCTGATCGCCGCGCTGCGGAAGCGGCCCACCCTCCCGCCTCGGACCACCCTCCTGGGGGCGGCACTGCTCCTGTTCGCGGTTCCGGTCCTCGGGCCAGGGTATGCCCCTCAATACCTGGGCTGGGTGCTTCCCTTGCTCGTCGTGCTCGCAGCCCTGCCGGTGCCACGCCTCCGAGCGCCCCTGGCCGTCTTCGCCGCAGTGGCCCTTCCCACCTACCTCCTCGAGTACGGGCTCCTGCCGTCGCATGGCATGGCCGCGCTCCATCTGTGGCCCAGCCCCTGGCTGGAACAGGCCTCGGCGGCGCTGCGGGATCGGGCCGGGCAGACCTTGCTACGGCTTCCGCTCTTCCTGGCTTCGTTCCTGCTCCTGGCCAGCATGGCCCTGACTTGGAGAGCCTGGTTGCGCTCGGACTCACCAGCCGAGGCCAGGGCCCTCGCGCCAGGTGCGCCAGGTGTCTGAAGCGAGATTGCCCAGAGCACGGATGAGCGTCTGGGCCGGCTTTGCCCCGAGACGAATGGCCAACAGGACGGCGTAGCCGAGCAGGGGCCACTCGTTTCCGGCCAGCGGGCGCGGCCAGACGAACGGGGTCCAGAGCACGCTGAACTCCGGGACGTCCCAGCAGAGCGCCTCCAACGCGTAGTTGCTCTGAGTGCACAGGTCCTGGTGCCAGAAGCGGAACGTCGCCCCGGTGAATCCGCCCCACAGGGAGAGGAGCAGCGCAGCGAGGACGCAGAGGAGCGGGAGGAGGCGTCGGGGCGGCCGGCTCACCTCGGCCGCGAGCCGCATCGAGGCGGGAATGGCAGCGAAGACCAGAAAGCGCGGCCCCCAGGAATAGCCGCCGTACCAGGCCCACCACTGGCCATAGACGAGGATCAGCCCAGCCACCACCCACAGGCAGGCTCGCTGGAAGGGCCTCACCGCCCGGAGGGCTCGGCGCGCGGACGGGAAGCACAGAAAGAGGCCCGGAGCGAAGAAGAGCAGCCCTTTGCCAGCGGAGAGAAGGAGCTGCAGGGCCCCGAAGAAGAGCGGGTAGCTGAAGCCCGGGCGCCCCGAGTAGGGCAGCACGGTCTGGTAGCCGGCGTTGCCGGCGTATCCGGTCAGCAAGGGATGGCCACGCCGGAGCCAGTTCTCGCCCAGCCACGAAGCCATGAATCCGACCAGTGGCAAGACCGCCCGCCAACGTCGGTTCCGCAACGCCCAGTCGCCCAGACCGAGTGCCACGCCCACGCTGGTGGCCGGAACGTTGGCCATCCCCAGCGCCAGGGCCACGCCTCCCAGCACGGACCGGCCGCCGGTCCAGGCGGCGAAACCCACTGCCAGGGCGACGACGTTGAAGGTTTCCGCGCCGAACGCGCTCAGCTGATGGGTCATCATCGAGCCAGCCAGGACGAGCAGAAGGAATGCCCGCAACAGGTCCGGGGCCACTCGGTCCCGCAGCAGCCTCCAGAGGGCGATGAGGCCCAGACCCAGGAGGACGAGGTTGTAGCGGGCCACCCACCAGGCCGGCGTCTCCAGCAGCCGACCGAGGAGATAGAGGGGCGCGGCCAGAACCGTGCCCACCAGCGCGAATTCCGTGGACGACCAGGTGCCCGATTCCAGCAACTGTTTCAGCGCCTGGAAACGGATGGCCCCGTCGGCCTCGTTGTGGTGCGGCTCGAAGAACCACAACAAGAGCCAGCCGAGGAGTAGCAGTGCGACATCCAGGCGCTCGCCGCGACGCGAATCGGCTGCCGAGGGCGCCGGAGCGGGTTTGGACGTCAGGACGGCACCCTCCGGCGGTTCCGGCGCCGGCGCTTCACGCCGAGTCTTTGCGCTGGTCGGTGTAGATGGCGTCGGCGATCCGGTAGGCGCTGCCCTCCAGCCGCTGCACCGCTTCCTTCAGCTTCACCGGGTCGTCGTGCTTGAGCTGTTGCTTGAGCGACTCCAGATCGGCCTGGATCTCCGCGGCATCCTTGGGAGTGAGGACGCTTCCGTACTCCTCCAGGCTCTTCTCGGTGGTGTAGATGAGCCCGTCGGCGTTGTTGCGGAGATCGGCCAGCTCCCGCTTGCGTTGATCCGCGGCAGCGTTGGCCTGGGCATCGCGGATCATCGCCTGGATCTCCGCCTCGGTGAGGCCGGAGTTGCTCACCACCCGCACCGCCTGCTGCTTGCCCGTGCCCAGATCCTGGGCACTGACATGGACGATGCCGTTGGCATCGATGTCGAAGGAGAGCTCGATCTGCGGCACACCCCGTGGAGCGGGGGGAATCCCCACCAGCTCGAAACGGGCCAGGGTCTTGTTGTCGGCGGCCATTTCCCGCTCGCCCTGAAGCACGTGGACCGAGACCAGGGGCTGGTTGTCCACCGCGGTGGAGAAGACCTGGCTCTTCTTGCAGGGGATGGTGGTGTTCTTGTCGATGATGCGTGTGCCCACGCCCCCCGCGGTTTCCACCCCCAGGGAGAGGGGGGTCACGTCGAGCAGCAGGACGTCCTTCACTTCGCCCTTGAGGACGCCGCCCTGGATGGCCGCCCCCACCGCCACCACTTCGTCGGGATTGATGCCCTTGTGCGGTTCCTTGCCGAAGAATTCGGCCACTCGGCGCTGGACCAGAGGCATGCGGGTCATCCCGCCCACCAGGAGCACCTGGTGGATGGCCACCGCTCCCAGCCCGGCGTCCCGGAGGGCGATGCGGCAGGGTTCGAGCGTCCGCTCCACCAGATCGCTCACCAGGGATTCCAGGGTCGCCCGGTCGATGCTTTCGGCGAGGTGCTTCGGCCCGCTCTGGTCGGCGGTGATGAAGGGGAGGTTGATCTCCGTCTCGGGGGCGCTGGACAGCTCGTGCTTGGCCCGCTCCGCGGCTTCCTTCAGACGCTGAAGCGCCATCCGGTCCTTGCGCAGATCGATCCCGGTCTGGTCCAGGAAGCGCTTGGAGAGCCAGTCGATCAGCCGCTGGTCGAAGTCCTCGCCCCCCAGGAAGGTATCGCCGTTGGTGCTGCGGACCTCGAAGACGCCCCCGTTCAGCTCGAGGATGCTGATGTCGAAGGTCCCGCCGCCCAGGTCATAGACCGCGATTCGCTCCGACTTGCCCTGGGAAGCCTTGTCCAGGCCGTAGGCCAGGGCGGCCGCGGTGGGCTCGTTGATGATGCGGAGCACATTCAGTCCGGCGATGCGACCGGCGTCCTTGGTGGCCTGGCGCTGGCTGTCGTTGAAATAGGCGGGGACGGTGATGACCGCCTCGGTGACCGGTTCACCAAGGTAGTCCTCAGCGGTGGCCTTCATCTTGAGAAGAATCTGGGCGCTGATCTCCTGGGGGCTGAGCAGCTTCCCCCGCACGTCGACCCAGGCGTCGCCGTTGGGCGAGGGCACGACCTTGAAGCTGCTCAGCGAGACCGCCTTCTTCGCCTCCGGCGTGTCCAGCTTCCGGCCGATGAGCCGCTTCACCGCATAGAGGGTGGCCTCGGGATTGGTGACCGCCTGCCGCTTGGCGATCTGTCCGACCAGCCGCTCTCCATTGTCGGTGTAGGCCACCATGGAAGGGGTGGTCCGGCTCCCCTCGCTGTTGGGAATGACCACCGGGTCGCCGCTCTCCATCACTGCCACGCAGCTGTTGGTGGTTCCCAGATCGATGCCGATGACCTTGGCCATGCGGTCAGCCCTGCTCCTCGTTTCGCTCCTCGCCAGGCGCCGACGGAGGGTCCGCCACCACCTCCGGTTTCGGTCGAGAGACCATCACCAGAGCCGGGCGTACCAGCCGGTCATGCAAAAGGAAGCCCCGGAGAACTTCGGAGGTGACGGTGTTGGGGGCCACGTCCTCCCGCTCCTCGTGGCCCATCGCCTCGTGCAGGTGGGGATCGAACGGCTGGCCTACGGCGGTGAAGGCTTTCAGCCCGTGCTTGGCCAGGGTGTCCTCCAGGAGCTTGCGGGTCATGCGGACCCCATCCCCCAGCCCGTCCCACTGCCCGGTCTTGGTGGCCAGGTCGAGAGCGCGGTCCAGGTTGTCGATGACCGGCAGCACGTCCTTGAGCAGGCGCTCCACCCCGAAACGCACCACCTCCTCGCGTTCGCGCTGGGCACGCTTTCGGGCGTTGTCCAGATCGGCCAGGGCCCGCAGCGTCCGCTCGTGCTCCTCCTTCAGCTTCTGCATCAGCTCCCGGCCGGTGGCCTGGCTTGCCTCGAGCTGGACCCGCAACGAAGCCAGCTCGTCCTCGGGCGGGGGGGCGCTCGGATCGAACTCCAGCGGCTCGGCTGGCTCCGAGGGGTCCTCGGTCCGGTTCCGTTCCACGCTGTCCACCGCGGCGGCGATCAGATCCGGCGCGATGTCCGTGGAAAATTTGCCTCCGTCAGAGCCCACGTCAGCGGAAGATTCTGTCACAGAGGCTCAACGCTTGCGTCGCCCAAGGGGCTTCTTTCCTCGGGCGGCGGTCTTCCTCTTCGAGGCGCTCCCGGAGCTCCGCCGACCCGGGGCCTTCTTTGCTGTAGGGCTGGACCTGACAGATGGTGTCTTCGGACGCTCGATGCCGAGTGCCTCCTCGGCTCGGGTCCTCGCCTCGACGAACTTGGTCTTGGCCCAGCGCTGCAGCTCGCTGACCCGGGCCCTCAGCTTCTCCTGGGACTCGGGTGCGCGAAGCTCGTCCAAGGTGCGCTGAGCCTCGCCGAGCAGCTCCTCCCCGGTGCGCTTCAGGTCCTCTCCCGTTTTCTTGACGAAATCGAGCAGCTTCTCGTCCCAGGGATGCTCGGCCATGTCTTCTCCTCTTCGGGCGGGTGGCCCACTCAGGGCCGGCGAGCGTAGGCCGCCAGGGCCTCTGTCCACACCTGTTTGAATGGCACCCCGGCCGCCTCCGCCCGGGCTCGAACATCCTCGTACTCCGGGGCGGCGTTGACCGTCTCCCCCCCGAGTCGTCCCACCTTCACTCGCACGGGCCCATACGGTGTGTCCACCTCCAGGTATGCCCGATCGAGCACCAGGCGGTCCACCGGCCAGGCCCGCACTCCCAGGGTGGTGGATTCGGTCAGCAGCCGGCGGACGGTGGCCTCGCGTTCGGAGGAGGTGACCAGGACGGAGAGCACGTGCCCCGGCCGGCTCTTCTTCATCGTCGCCGGCGTCACCCAGGCGTCCAGCGCCCCGCCCCCGAGCAGCGACTCGACCAGATGGCCCAGGAGCTGGGGCGTGGCGTCATCCAGCGTCACCGCCAGCTCCCACACTTCCGAGCTTTCACCCCGGGCGCGTGTCCCCAGGGTGGCCCGCAGAACGTTGGGTCGGTCGGGAAGTTCGCGGCGCCCCAGTCCGTAGCCGATGCGCTCCACGACCAGAGGCGGGGGAGGGGCGAGGCGAGCCAGGGTGCGAAGAAGGGCGGCGCCGGTGGGGGTGGTCAGCTCCCCGACTCCCTCGAAGCGAACCGGCGCGTCCCGGAGAATCTCCAAGGTGGCCGGCACGGGCACCGGGAACGATCCGTGCGCCGTTTGCACGGTGCCACTGCCCAGGGGTGGGGCCGAGGCGAAGACCTCCGGCTGGCCGAGCAGCTCCAGGGCCAGTGCCGCACCACACACGTCGACGATGCTGTCCACCGCCCCGACTTCATGGAACTGCACCGTTTCGAGGGGGACGTCGTGGATCTTCGCCTCCGCCCGACCGATGGTCTCGAAGACCGCTCGGGCGTGGGCCTTGGCCCGCTCGGGGAGGCCGCTCCGACCGATCCGCTCGAGAATCTCCGAAAGAGGTCGGTGCAGGTGAGGCACCGAGCCGTCGACCCGGACGTTCAGGTGCACCCCGCTGATGTTCTGCCGCATCGCCCGGGTTACCTCCAGCCCCCACCCCTCCAGCCCGAGGGTGCGCAGCCCCGCCTCGAGCGCTCGAGCGTCCACCCCCAGGTCGATGGCCGCGGCCAGGAACATGTCCCCGGCGATCCCACCCACCGGCTCGAGGTAGAGCAGGCGACTCACCGCCGTCCTCGAGAGCGGGAGACGAGCGCGGCGTAGAAGCCGGCCCCGAAACCGTTGTCGATGTTGACCACCGCCACGTTCGAGGCGCAGGAGTTGAGCATCGTCAGAAGGGCCGCCAGCCCGCCCAGATTCGCTCCGTAGCCGACGCTGGTGGGAACCGCCACCACCGGGATGCCCACCAGTCCTCCCACCACCGAGGCCAGCGCCCCTTCCATGCCGGCCACGGCCACCGCCGCATGGGCCTCCTGGATCTCCCTGCGCCGGCGGAGCAGACGGTGCAGTCCGGCCACGCCGACGTCGTAGATGCGCGAGACGGTGGCTCCCATCGCCTCGGCAGTGAGGGCCGCCTCCTCGGCCACCGGCAAATCGCTGGTTCCGGCGCAGACCACCGCCACCCTCCCCGCCTGCGGCCGACCCTGGGGAAGATGAAAGATGCGGGCCTGGGCGTGCCACCGAGCCTTGGGCCAGGCCGCCAGGAGCGCCTCGGCCTTCTCCTGGGTGAGGCGGGTGACCAGGACGGGCTGCTTGCGCTGCACCAAGGCCGAGACGATGCCCCGGAGCTGTTCGGCCGACTTTCCCTCCCCGTAGACCACCTCCGGAAAGCCGAAGCGCACGCTGCGGTGGGTGTCGACGGTGGCGTAGCCCAGCTCGGCGAAGGGCAGGTCGACCAACGCCCGCGCGGCGTTCTCGACGGAGGTCGTGCCTCGGCGCACCGATTCCAGCAATCGACGGAGCCGCCGGGGGTCCATGGTTCAGCCCAGGTTCAGCGCACCGAGAAGCCGGGCCAGCCCGGCGCTCTCGGGGAGGAGCAGAAAACGGCCGGACAACGGCGAGGCATACAGCTCGGCCTCCAGCACCCATCCGCCCTCGCCGGGAATGCACATGCGGGCGATCATCTCCGCCGGACCCTCGCCCACCAGCGGGACCGAGGGGAGGACCCGGATCCCGCACAGCGCCTCGACTGCGCCGAGGGCGGCACTGAAGACCAGGTTGGCGGCGTCACGCAGCGCCGCCTCGGGGGTGGCCAGCCTTCCTTCCCCCACTGCCCCCACCAGCCGGGTGGTGAGGGCCTGGACGTGCGGCTCGCTGAAGACCAGGGCCAAGCTCCCGCCCAGGGCGCCGCGCAGCTCGGCACTGACCGAGCTGAGCGCCGCGCCCCGCCCCCCGAGCAGGGCCGTCAGCTGGGAGGCGGTCAGCTGCCGGGCCAGGGGAGGCCAGAGCCCGAACTTCTCGCCTCCCAGCAGCTCGGACAGAGCGCGCGCCGCGTGTCCAGCAGCCACGTTGGTCAACTCTCGAAACGCGTCGGCCTGGGCTTCGCTGAGCTCGGGTACGGCGGGCACGGGTCTACCCTATGGTGCAATCGGTCCGGCTGGAATGGGTCTCCTCCCCTGAGGGTTTTCGCCTCCGTGCTCCCCCTCGCCTTGATCCTCGCCATCACCGCGCCACAGGACGTGGACAACCGGTTGTCCAGGGGTGAGTGGGAAAGGGTTCTTGGCGAGCTTCGAAAACAGCAAGCCGACGCCGCGAAAGCTTCGGACCGTGCCGGAGAAGTCCGTGCCGCGGTCCTCCTCGCGCGGGCCCAGGTGACCAGCAATGCCTATCACCTGCGCGATGAGCAGCTCGCCGACGAGGCTTCCAGTCACGCGCTGGAGTTGGCCGAGCAGCAAGGGGATCCGCTCTTGCTCGCCGATGCGCTGCACACCCGCGGGCGACTGCTGTACTGGCGAGCCTTCCAGAACAAGCAATGGTCGGCGGCGCAGGGACTCTTCGAACGGGCCCGGAGCCTGTCCGCCCAGCAAAAAGATGCCCGGGGCGAGGCCGATGCCTGGTTCTACCTAGGGCTGATCGAGCAGCAGCAGAACCACCTGGACGCCGGCGACGAGCGGTTCGTGAAGGGTCTGGCTCTGGCCCGTTCGGCGAAGGACCGGCTCCTCGAGTCGTACTTCCACCGGCACCTGGCCGCCAGCGCCGATGAGCGCGGCCGCCTCGACGAGGCCGAGAAGGGCTTCGTCGAGTCGGCCAGGCTCCGGTTGGAGCAGAAAGCCTGTGTGCTCTCGCCCTTTGCGCAGATCACCCTGGCCGAGTTCTACGAGAAAGCCCACCGATCGCCGGAAAAGATCCCTGGCCTGTACAAGGAAGCCGCGGCCACTGCCGCCCGCTGTGGCAGCAATCGGGCGGCGAACTTGGCCCATCTGGCTCTGGCCAAGGCGGCGCCGACTCCCACCGAACGGGCCAGCCACGGGCGGGAGGCCCTCTCTTTCGCCAAGCGGTTCGGTGACCCGACCGTGCTGAAGGAGACGGAGGCCGCGGTCGGCCCGGGCGACGCAGGCACGCCGGCTCGTCCGTAGGGTAGGGCTCATCGTCGCCAGTACCGAAGATCGCTCCCGTCGAAGAAGACATGGATGGGGCGACAGTTCCCGCCTTCGATGCGAACGCCTCGCACCCGCCTGGAGTGTCGGGCCGCCCCGAGTCGTCGCAAGGTGGCGCAGAAATCGGCCGTGTCGTCGTCGCGGCAACCGAGTTGGGCCAGATCCGGGTCGGGGTCCTCCACCTCCAGTTTTGCCTGAGACGGGGGAACGCACACGTCTCCTGAGCCGGTGCCGGGCCGAAAGGCCACCTGCCACCAGCGAGCCCGGTTGGTGACGGGGCCCTCCACCAGCATGAGGATGAGGAGGTCCGATCTCCGGCGGATCAACAGCACATCGGAGTTTCCGTCCCCGGTCAGGTCGGCCGAGAGGTGGTCCGAGGAGCCCTTGGGCATCCCGGCGCGGGCGGCCAGCACATCGACGACTCGGATGTCCCCCTCGGAAAGCACCGGCGCGAACAGGAGCAGAGCGGCGGCGACCGGTGGTGCGCGCAGGTGCATCGAGCACAGCCTATTCGCCTCCGTCGCAGGTCCGCTCCCGATCGGGTCTGGGTGTCGACGACCTCACCGGCGACAACGGTCCACACTCACGCCGACTTCGCCAGACTTGCAGCCATGGCGGAGACCATTGGGGTTGGTCGGGTGGATCGCGTCGCAATGGCGGCAGAGATCAAGGAGCGCCGGAGGGAGCTTGGCCCGAGTCAAGTGGCCGGAGGCGCGACGCTGAGATCGGCCGCCAGGGCAAGCGAGGACCGATCAACCCCAATGGTTTCCGCCATTGGGAAAGGTGCTCGGCGTTTGGAGCGGCGGTCGGTCAGGCCAGCAGCCGCGGCACGTCCACGATGAAGACCGGCCGGCCGTTTCCCAGGATGGTGACCCCGGAGAGCCCGGCCACCCGGTCCAGCGGTCGGGTCAGCGCTTTGAGCACCGCTTCCTCCTGGCCGACGAGGCCGTCGACCCCCAGGGCCACCTTTCCCTCCTCGGTCTCCATCACCACGTAGGGGCGTGGGCTGCGCGGCTGGTCCGGCGGCAGGGCCAGAAGGCCAGCCAGGTCGTGGGCCGGGATCAGCTGCTGGCCATGGGTGATCAGTGCCATCGATGGGGAGTGCTGGAGTGCCTTCTCGGGAACCTCCACCGCCCCCAGCACCTTGGTGATGGGAAGCCCCAGCACCTCTCCGCCTGCACGCACCAGCAGCAGCTGCACCACTGCCACGGTGAGGGGCAGGCGGAGCGAGACCCGCGTCCCTCGACCAGGCTGCGAATCCAGCTCCAAGGTCCCCCCCACCCCCTCCACGGCCCGCTTCACCGCGTCCATCCCCACCCCGCGCCCGCTGATATCGTTGACGTCGGCGGCGGTGGAGACGCCGGGTAGACAGCTGAGGAGCAAGGCCTCGCGGGTCGTCAGCCGGGCAGCGGCCTCGGCGCTGAGGCGCCCGCGGGCCACCGCCGCCGACCGCAAGCGATCCGGGTCCATTCCCCGGCCGTCGTCCTCGAGCTCCACCAGCACCCGCTCCCGGGTGCGCTGGACCGAGACCTTGATCCGCCCCCGGGCGCTCTTGCCGGCCGCGGAGCGGGCCTCGGCCTCCTCGATGCCGTGGTCCACCGCGTTGCGCAGCACGTGCAGCAGCGGCTCGGCGATGGCGTCGAGGATGGCACGGTCCAGCTCGATCTCCGCGCCGCTGATGAGGACCTCCACGTCCTTGCCCCGCTTGCGGGCCAGGTCTCGGGCGGCCCGCGGAAGCTGTTCCGTCACCACCGAGAGGGGCGTCATCCGGGCGCCCATCACCTTGCCGTGGAGGTCCTTGACCAGGGCGTGCAGCCGGTCCACGCCCTCCTCCAGGGCCGGGCGCTGGACCTCGGGCAGCCGTTTGCCGATGTCCCGCAGCCGGGCAGTGGCCAGCAGCAGCTCTCCGGCCATCTCCAGGAAATCGTCGAGCAGCTCGGTGCGGACCCGAACCGTGCGTGCCAGTTCGACCCGGCTGGGCGGAGCGCTCGGCTCCACCACCGGATCGGGCGGAAGGGGCTCGGCGGAGAGAAGCTCGACCTCGGGAACCACGGCCAACGCCGAGCGCACCGCCTCCAGCCCCCGTTCGGTCTCCACCACCACCGCCACCCGGCCCTCGGGAATCGCCCCGGCCCGCAGGTCCTCCAGACTGGGGCGGACCGAGGACACGGCACCCAGAGCGGACAGCTTCTTGTAGACCAGGAAGGCGCGGGGGGCCGGACTCTGAGCCGAGGGCAAGACCCGGAAGCGAACCTCCAGCCGCTCCATTCGCAGCGCGCCGGGCGAGCTGCCGGAGACTTCTCCGCGGGCTGGAGGAAGGGCCGCGGCCCGGGCCACCTTCGTCGGCTTGGGCGCCTCGCCGGTGAGGGCGGTCACCGCCGCACCCAGCCGCCCGAGCAGCTCCGGTTCGGGCGCAGGCGGCTGGCCCTCTCCGGTTCCTCGGACCATCCGGAGCATGGCATCGGTCGCTGCCAGCAGCAGATCCACGCCGCCCCCGCCCAGCCCGGTGGGTCGAGTCCGAGCGGCTTCCACCAGGTCCTCCACCCGGTGGGCCAGCTGAGCGATGGGCTCCAGCCCCATCGAGGCGGCCATTCCCTTCACCGAGTGGGCGTGCCGAAAGAGCGAATCCACGGTCTCCGCCGCGGGGGTGCCCTCGAGCGCGACCAGATCCCGGGCCAGCGCTTCCAGATGCTCCGAGGCCTCGGCGACGAACAGCCCGAGGTAGCGGGACATGTCGAGCGTGACGGGCAGCGGTTACTCCTTGGGCTTTTCGCCCAGCACCTTCTTCACCACCGCCAGGACGTCCTCGGCCCGGAATGGTTTGACGATGAAGTCCGATGCCCCGGCCTCGATGGCCTCCATCACCAGCGATTCTTGACCCAGCGCCGAGCAGATGATGACCACCGCCCGGGGGTCTCCCTTGACGATCTCCCGGGTGGCCTCGATGCCGCTCTTGTAGGGCATCACGATGTCCATGGTGGTGAGGTCCGGCTTCAGCTCCCGGTACTTCTCCACCGCCTCGATGCCGTGCGCCGCCTCGCCCACCACCTCGAAGCCGTCGGAGCTAAAGATGTCGCGGATCATGTTGCGCATGAAGATCGCGTCGTCGACGATCAGGACCCGCTTTGGCGCCATGGCGTGGACCGGGATGTTAGCCGCGGTCGAAGAGGCCTGTCACCGCAACATCGAGCGCTTCGGCGTCCAGAATGGTCACCGCCAGCCCCTTCACCCGCGCCAGCCCCCGCACCGGTGCACGTGACTCGCGTGCAGCGATTGACACTTTTTCCACCGTCTCCATTCCGTCCACGTCCGACACCAGCAGCGCCAGATCGCCCCGGCCGCGATCGAGGACCACCAGCTTCCGGGGCGGGCTGCTGGCCGCGGGCAGGTCCAACAGCCTGGCAAAGTCGACCACGGTCACCACTCGACCACGGAGGTTGACCACCCCCAGCACCGGCGGCGGCGACCGGGGAACACGCACCAGCGGCTCCGGCAGGACCACCACCTCCCGGATGGCGGGGAGCGGAAGGGCATAGCGCGTGGCGTCGACTCGGAAGACGACATACGGAACGGGGGCCCCGCGGTCGGACACGCTCGCACCCGGGCGGCCCTGGCCCAGGGCGCTCACGACCCGAGCCGGAATCGCCGCACCACGCTCTGCAGCTCCAGGCTGAGGTTGTTCAGCTCCTGGGCTGCCGAGGTCATCCGGGCGACGGCGCCGGTCTGTTCCTCGATGACTCCACGAACTGCGGCAGTCGACCCGGCATTGGCCTGGGCCACCTCGGAAATCTCTCCAACGGCCTTCACCATCTCCTCGCTGCCAGCCAGCTGCTCGCGCGCGCTCTGACTGATGAGATGGACCTTCTCGGTCCCCTTCCGGGCAGTGTCGGTGATGCTGCCCATCGAGCGGACGATGGTGGTCAGGTCCTCCCGGCCCTCGGTGAGCTCCTCGATGCCCTGGCGCATGGCCGAGACCACGGCCGCCGACTGGCCGGAGATGTCCCGAGCCAGCTTGCTGATCTGCTCGGCGCTCCGGCCAGCCGCCTCGGCCAGCTTGCGGACCTCGTCGGCGACGACGGCGAAGCCACGCCCGTACTCTCCGGCCCGGGCGGCTTCGATGGTGGCGTTGAGGGCGAGGAGGTTCGTCTGCTGGGCCACCTGGGTGATGGCATCGACGATGTTGGAAATCTCCTGCGTCTTCTCGCCGAAGGCGAACACCTCGTGGCTGGCGCTCTCGATGCGGCTGAAGACCTTGTTCACCTTCTCACCGGCCAGGCGCGCGGCCTTGCTCCCCTCCTCGGCGGCGCCGGACGTCTCTCCGGCGGCCCGGGCCGCATCCTCGGCCGAGAGCGCGGTGCGCTGGATGCTGCCCGCCATCTCCCCGATCACCTTCTGGGCCCGGGTGACCAGGTCCGACTGGGTCCCGGCCCCCACGGAGATCTTCCGGATCGACTGGCCCACCTCGGTGGTGGCGGCGTTGACGTTCTCCGCCGAGCGCTGCAGCTCGGTGGCCGAATCGGCCACGCTGGCCGCGGTTCGGTGGATGTGGCCCACCAGCTCGCGCAGGTTCTCCTGCATGTGGCCGATGGCGGTGGTCAGCTCATCGATTTCGTCCCGGCCCAGGCTGGGCTCGGTGGCCACCGGGCTGGCCAGATCTCCCCGGGAGATGTCCAGGGCGCTCCGGCTCAGCGAGCGCAGGCGGGTCATTCGGGCCAGGAGCGTCGGCAGCACCAAGGCCAGCAGGAGTGTCAGGGCCGCCGCCACCAGCGCCTGCATCCCCCAGGGGGCGTTCCGCACCAGCCTCAGCGCCGCCACCAGCACCGAGGCCAGGAGGAAGTGGGAGAGGAGGATCTTGGTCTGCAGCGAAAGCGAGACCGGCTGGCGCCGGTCCTCGATCGACGGGGAGATCCGGGTCCGGGCCATGCGACTGCGCACCGAGGGAAACTCGTCCAGCACGGAGCGACGGTCGGCTCCGTTCCGAGTCGGCGGGGGCACCAGGGCCATTGGGGGCGGATTCTGGCGTAGGACGGCTCGGTTTTCACATTCCCGATGGGAGCGGACCTGTCCGGGGGGCACCTTTCCCACACCCGGGGCCTGGCCGGAGCTTCCCGGCGCCTGGAATGTCGCGCCCCTGCCGGACCCCTCAGCCGAAGAGCTGACGGTTCTGGGCCACCCAGCGGTACAGCATCTCCACGCCTGCCTGCACGCTGATGCGAGGGGCCCAGCCCAGGGCCTGGGAGGCCCGG
>JBKOYI010000122.1:0-11200 GCA_046725335.1 Myxococcota bacterium
CCAGGTGGTTCTCCGGCGCACGACGGCTGGCTTCGTCGGCGAGACCCGCGCACCCCGGACCGGCCCTAGCGGCCCCTCCTGTGAGGCCAGCCTCCCGGTGGAGGTGGCCGGCTGCCCCGATGGAGGTCTCCTGCTGCGCACGGTGGACCGGCTCCGCGTGGACCAGCGCTGCGCCCCGGTGGATGCGGCACCGTCGGAGCGGCGGGTCCACTTGCTCGTCCGCGAACGGGGAGACGGCGGACCGTGAGTTCACGGCGGGCCAACCGCCACTCCACGATCTCGTTCCAAGCACGCCCGGAGCGCGGAGGCGGCCGCCTGGTCAGGCTGCGCGTTGCGCTTCCGCCGAGGGCACCACCGCGGCAGCCAGTGCCCGGCGCTCGATGGACCGTCCCTGCAGGAGACTCATCACCCCGACGTACAGGAAGCCGACCTGGAAGAGCACCAGGAACGGCACCGAGGTCCAGATGTGCGCGTCCAGCGCGAACCACAGCGCGCCGCTGAAGTAGAGACCGAAGGCCAGCTCGACCAGCGGCATGAGGTTGGTAGTTCCCCGGTAGCTGCGCTTGACCCGCGCCCGGATGAGGCGCCCTTCACTGCCCGTCTTCGGCGTCCGGGTGAAGCCACTCTGCTGGTTGAGCAGCGCCTCCACGACCGCTTTGGCGTTGTTGATGGCCAGCCCGATACCCAGCGACATCAAGAAGGGCAGGTATTTCAGCCGACTCCAGAACGGCATCCCCTGCTCACGCTGGGTGGCAACGTAGAAGAAGCACACCGAGGCGGTGGCGCTGATGCAGAACGGGAAATCCAGGAAGAGGGTCGAGTACAGGCCGTGGTTGAACCGCACCACCATCGAGAGCGGCATCAGCACCGACAGGAGCACCATCAGCAGATAGGCCAGGTTGTTGGTGAGGTGGAAAAAGGCCTCCCGCTTCACCGCGAACGGCAGCTTGCTCTTGAGAATCGTGGGAAGCAGCTTGCGCGCCGTCTGAATGGACCCTTTGGCCCAGCGGTGCTGCTGGCTCTTGAAGGCGTTCATGTCCACCGGCACTTCGGCCGGGGAAACCACCTCGGGCAGGAAGATGAACTGCCAGCCCTTCAACTGGGCGCGGTAGCTGAGGTCCAGATCCTCGGTGAGCGTGTCGTGCTGCCAGCCCCCCGCATCGGCGATGCAGTCACGCCGCCAGATGCCAGCGGTCCCGTTGAAGTTGAAGAAGCAGCCCGAGCGGTTCCGGGCGGTGTGCTCGATGATGAAGTGACCGTCCAGAAAGATGCTCTGGGCCTGGGTGAGGATGGAGAACTCCCGGTTGAGATGACCCCACCGCACCTGCACCATGCCCACTTCCGAGTCGGCGAAGAAGGGCACCGTGCGCTTGAGAAAATCGGGCGCGGGGACGAAGTCGGCGTCGAACACGGCGATGAACTCGCCCCGGGCCGACTCCAGCCCATGTTCCAGCGCGCCAGCCTTGAAGCCCTTGCGGTTGGTCCGGTGGATGTAAGTGATGTCGTGCCCGGCCCGCCGCTGCCGCTCCACGGTGGCGCGGGCGATGGCGCAGGTCTCATCGGTCGAATCGTCGAGGACCTGAATTTCCAGGAGCTCGGACGGATACTCGATGCGACACACCGAATCCACCAGCCGTTCCACCACGTACATCTCGTTGAAGATGGGCAGCTGGATGGTGATCCGCGGGAGCGCCGACAGCGTGCCCTTGGGAGTGGGGAGCTTGAACTTGTGCCGGTAGTACAGGAACGCCATCCGGTACCGGTGCGATCCGTAGATGGCGAGCACACAGAGCACGGCGAAGTACACGCCCAAGAAGAGGATCTCGACGCTGGTCATCGCTGGCGTTGGCCCTTGGTCCTCGCGTGGAAGTCGAGGCCCGCCCCGAGTGACGGCGCCCCTGAACCGCTCGGCTGCACTCTTCCCCCACGCCCGAGCCAGCCGGCCCGGGACGGCGGGGGACAATAGGGACGCTCCCCTACTGTGTCAAACGATTCCGACCACTTAGCTGCAATCGAACGGTGCCTGACGTTCTGCGTCACAACTATCCGGAAAGCCGAACGATTCCGCCCATCGGTCGGCCCAGGCGGATTCATCGGCTCCCCGCAGCCGGTGTGGTGGAACGTGCGGGCAGGCGCTCGCGCGTGTGGAGGAAATCGAGCGCAGTCCGTAGTTGGGGATCGCTCACCTTCCCGGTCGCTTCCCAGCTGGGCTGGGCGGCGAGACGGCGCACCGCATCGGCCACTCCTGCGTCGGGGTTGCGGAAGTGGCGCCGCAGGTCCTTCTCCCGCACCTCTCGCCCGGGTCCCTCGGCGGGGAGGAGGTAATCGGGCTCGATGCCCCGCTCCTGGATGCTCCGTCCCTTGGGCGTGTAGTAACGGGCGATGGTGAGCTTCAGCCCGCTCCCGTCCTCCAGCTCGATGACCGTCTGCACCGAACCCTTCCCGAAGGTGGGCGTGCCCAGCACGGTCGCGCGGCCATGGTCCTGGAGCGCTCCGGCCACGATCTCCGAGGCCGAGGCGCTGCCGGCATTTACCAAGACCACCATCGGATAGTCGGGTTCGGTGCCGGCCTCCCGGCTCTTCTCCTCGGTGAGGTTGCGCCCACCGCGACCCCGGGTGGTGACGATGGTCAAGCGCCCCGGCAGGAACCGGTCGCTCACCGCCACCGCCTGGTCCAGCAGACCTCCCGGGTTGTTGCGCAGATCCAGGACCAGGCCGGCCAGCTCCCGCCCTCCGTTTTGCGCCCGCAGCCGATCCAGCTCCTTCTTGAGCGCGGTGTCCGTTCTTTCCTGGAAATTCTTGAGTCGCACCCACCCGATGGCCCCGTAGAGCGCACCCTCCACCGAGACAATGCGCACGTGATCGCGCAGGAGCACGATGTCTTGCGGCTGGGAGAAGCCCGCTCGCATCAGGGTGAGCGTCACCCGCTGGCCGGCCGGACCCCGCATCTTGGCGGTGGCCCTTCCCACGTCCATGCCCTTGGTGCTCTCCCCGTCGATGGCCAGGATCTCATCCCCGGGCTGGATCCCGGCTCGGGCGGCCGGGGTGTCGTCCACCGGCGAGACCACCACCAGCACCTCCCCCCGCTTCACCACGTCCAGACCCAGGCCGCCGAACTCGCCCGAGGTGTCGATCTTCATCTCCTTGAAGACCTCGGGCGGCATGAACACGGTGTGGGGGTCGAGCGTGTCCAGCATTCCGCGGATTGCGCCATATACCAGCTGTCGTTCGTCCACCCGTTCGACGTAATTGTTCTGTACGTAAGAAAGCACACGGGCGAACAGCTCGAGCTGTTTGTACGTCGTGTCCTCGGCATTCGATGCCGGGGGCGTGGCGGGAGCGGCGGCGAGGAGGAGGGCGCTGGCGAACGAGGCGATGCTGGACACGGTGGCCAGCCAGCGTAATCGCTCCACCATTCAGGGGTCGAGCCCCGGCCATTCTCCGAGCGGCTGGACAGACAATACGAATTCGTACTATCCGTATCCGGCATGAAAGCTGGACGCCTGCTCCTGGTACCGCCCATCCACCGCACCACCCACCGGATCGGGCTCTTCCTGGAATCGGCCCGGCCTCCCCTGGGCTTGTCCCAGGGAGAGTGCCATCTGCTGGCCCACCTGGCCGAGGCCGGCCCCAGCACGGTGGGTGAGCTGCACCGGGCCTTCGCCCACAAGCGCTCCTCGCTGACCAGCTACCTGGACCGGCTGGAAGCCAGAACCGACGTGGTCCGGGAGGTGCGCCCGGAGGATCGCCGCAGCTTCCGGGTGTCGCTCACCCGCTCCGGCGCCCGGACCGCGGCCCGGGTCCATCAGCGGCTGGCCGAGCTGGAGGAGCGCGCCCTGGGACGTCTGACCGAGCGCGACATCCGGGGCTTTCAAGCCGTGCTCCAGGCGCTCTCCGAGACCATCGACGGCAACCAAGGACGGCCGAGCCCCCGCCGGAGAAAGCCCTGATTCGCCGACTTCGGCGCGCAGGCTGTCGCCGCCCGGTCCGACTTCAAGGAGAACCCAATGACCTTCGCCCCGCTCGTCGTCGCCGCCCTGGGCTCCGCGCCCTCACCGGAGCTGCTCCGCCTCAGCCGTAGCTATGTGCAGACGCTGGCCGCGCCTCCGGAGCGGGTTCTGCCCCTGCTCACCCCGCTGGGCGAGCGCTCCTGGGCCCCCGGATGGGAGCCGGAGCTGCGCTGGCAACCGCCCCATGGCGCGGTGGGGACCCTCTTCGTCATTCGCCATCCTGGAGAGCCGGAGACGGTCTGGCTCCTCGACACCTTCGACCCTGGAGCCGGGCACGTGCACTACCTCCACCTCACGCCAGGTTCCGACGTCACCGAGATCGACATCCAGCTCCATCCCGGACCGGAGAAAGGGACGCGTGCCGAGGTCCGCTACACCTGGACCGCGCTCACCGAGGCCGGAAACGCCAAAGTGCGCCGCCACACTCCGGAGGAATTCCTCCACTCGATGCAGAGCTGGGAACGGCAGCTCAACCATTATCTCCAGACCGGGAAACGGCTGGAGCGTCCGCATCCCTGATGCGGTGGCGCTAGAGTCTGGCCTCGTCGGCGAAGCGGGTGAGCCGGGCGACCACCTCGCGGGGCCGCTCCATTTGAGGGACGTGTCCGAAGCCCTTCACCACCTCGATGCGAGCCGCCGGCGGCAGGTGCTTCCGGAACCAGGTCAGCATCTGGGGGAGGAGCAGTTTCTCGCTGCCGCCCCAGAGCAGAAGGATGGGGGCACGGAGACGACCCAGCAGCTCGGAGGGGACGTGATCGTCCGGCCGGATCATCTGCCGGATGGCCCGCACCGTGGGGGTGGCGTGGAGCTTTTTCAGCTCCGGGGCGAAGAGCAGCGCCAGCAGCGGCGCCTTGTGGAACAGTCGTCGGGTGAGCCGGAGGGCGTCTCCCACCGTCTGCACGTCGAGCCGCTGCATCATCTCGGCGTATTCCTCCGAGGTCAGCCGTGCTCCGGCCGGGGCCAGGAGCCCCAGCGCGGCGACGTCTTCGGGGTGCTCGCCGGCCAGCATCAAGGCGAGAGCCCCACCCAGTGAGTTGCCCACCAGGAAGGCGGGCCGCTTCACCACCTGGGAGCAGAAGCCATGGAGCACCTCCAGGGTCTGCTGGAGGGTCAGCGGTCCGGAGTCCGGGAGGGGCGAGAATCCGTTGCCGGGGAGGTCCAGCGCATACACCGCCGAGAAGCGACGGGAGAGCGGAACCAGGATGCGGGCAAAGCCGTTGGCGGTGCCGGCCAGCCCGTGCACCAGGACCACCGGGGCACCCCGGCCCGTCCCCGGCATCTCGTAGGCGTGAACGCGATAGCCGGCGATCTCGTGGAGCCGAGAGCGGGCACCGGCGGCGATGAGCCGGCGGCGGACATACGCCTGAACCGTGTGCAGGACATCCATGCGGGCGGAGAGTGATGGATAACCGGCCGCCTCGGGCGGCGACAATGGCTCAATGCAAGCGGGCCAGGGAGGCGCCAACCCAGGGCAGTGGATCCACCGCCATGCCGCGGCGGCGAACCTCGAAATAGAGGTAGGGCCCCTTCAGCGAACCCGTTTCCCCCACCGTGCCCAGCACTTCCCCGGCGAAGACGTGCGAGCCCACCGGTCGGAATACCTCGGCCAGGTGAGCAAACAGGGTGTGGTAGCCGTCGCCCTGGTCGAGGATGAGGAGATTTCCGTAGCCTTTGAGCCACCCATTCCAGGCCACGGTCCCGGGCGCCAGGGCCCGCACTGAAGCGCCCGGACTGGCTCGGATGTCGAGCCCTTTCTGCACCGTGACGGTGTTGAACTTGGGGTGAACCAGCCGGCCAAAGGCGACCTCGATCTGCCCGGCCACCGGAAGGGGCAGCTTTCCCCGCAGAGCACCAAAGCCTGTCGTCTCCGGCTCGCCTTCGAGCTGGGCCATCGCCGACTGAAGGCGGGCCTGGGACCGCCCCAACTCGGCCAGCACTGCCCCGGCGGCGCGGGCCTTGGCCTGGAGCAGCTGCAGCGCCTCTCCCAGCTCGGTCTGCTGGACTGCGGCCTCCTCTGCTTCCAGCCGCAGCTCCACCAGTCGGTTCCCCACCAGCCGTTTCAACCCGTCGAGCTGGGCCAGGCTGTGGCGCTGGAACTCGGCCACTTCGCGCGTCTCCTCCACCGCGGCCAGGTCGGCCTTGACCAGCGCCGACATGGCCCGGGCGCGCCAGACCAGGTTGGCCACGTCGGTGGCTGGCAAGAGAACTTCCAGCGGGCTGCGTTGCGTGACCCGGTAGAGCGAGAGGAGACGCGGCCCCAGCCGTTCCATCCGTCCACGGAGGACCTGTCGAGCCACCGCCTCCTGCGCCTCGGCGGTCGCCAGACGCGTCCCGAGAATGCGCAGCTGCGCCGAGAGCGAGGCAGCCCGCGCCGCGGCCACCCGGGCCAAGCCCACGTACACCCGCAGGGCCGCCTCGGCGTTGCCCGACTGAGCCTTGAGCGAGGAGAGCAGAGCCCGCTGCGCCTCGAGCTGCCGCTCGGTGGCCGCTGCCTCCGAGGGGGTCTGGGCCTGGACCGTGCCCGCGGTGAAGGTCAGGACGAGAAGCAGCGCCTTCATGCGCGGAGGAAGCGGAGCACGGCGAGGTAGCTTCCGGCCAGGCCCAGCAGAGCGCCGGCGGCCGCCAGCTCGAGGGCTTCCAGCCAGAGGCCGCTGGACGGAGCGTGGCCGGGAAGCCTCAGGAAGGAGAACAGGCTGGCCAGCTGCGGCGCCGCGAGCTGTCGAAAGACCAGCAGCGCCAGCACCGCCAGCGCCGCTCCGGCCAGCCCTTGCAGCGCCCCTTCCACGAGGAAGGGAGCCTGCACGAACCGCGAGGTGGCCCCCACCAGCTTCTGGATCTCCACCTCCTCGCGCCGGGCGTAGATGGCCAGCTGCAGGGTGGCGGAGACGATGACCAGCGTTGCCCCCACCAGGACGGCGAAGGCCAGCGCTCCCGCCCAGCGGAGCGCACGGGCGATGGCGGTCAGCCGCTCCACTGCATCCTCGCCGTAGTCCACTCCGGTCACGCCCGCGGTGGCCCGTAGCCCGGTGGCCAGTGCCCGCAGGGCCTCCGGGGCACGCAAGGTCGGTGGGACCCGGACCTCCAGCGACGGTGGGAGGGGATCCTCGGAAAGTCCCCGGAGGGACTCGGCCGCGGGTCCAAGCTCCGCCACCAATCGCGCCAGAGCAGCGCGCGGGCTGACCTCCTGCACGGCCATGCCCCGGCGTCGTAACCCCTCGGCCACGGCGGTCCGGGCCTCGGCTGGGGCTTTCGGGTCCAGGTACACCGTGACCCGCACCTCGCCGCCCAGGCTGCCGATGAGTCGGTCCAGCTCCACGGCCGCCGAACGCGCCAGTCCCAGGGTGAAGAGGGCGATGGCCAAGGTCACCGTGGAGACGCCATGCACGAAGGGCTGGTGCCGGATGCCCTCCACCGCCGAGCGCCAGGATGTCTGCGCTTTGGCCACCGCTCCCAACGCTCGACCCTCGCTATCCGACCCGCCGGACCGAGGTCATCCCGCCGGGGTCGGAGACGATGCGCCCCTTCTCCAGGCGCACCACCCGCTTCTGGTAGCGCTCCATCACGGTGGCATCGTGGGTGGCGACCACCACCGTCGTTCCGCGAACGTTGGCGTCGGAGAGCAGATTCATGATCTCCACGGTGAGGCCCGGGTCGAGGTTGCCGGTGGGCTCATCGGCCAGAAGGAGGGCCGGCTCGTTCACCAGGGCCCGGGCGATGACCACGCGCTGCTGCTCGCCGCCCGACAGCTTCAACGGAAGGCTCTCTGCCCGGTGGTGCAGGCCCACCAGCTTCAGCATTCGCAGGGACCGTTCCCGGGCTTCGGTACGCCCGACCCCGAGGACTTCCAGCGCCAGGGCGACGTTGTCCAGCACGGTGCGATGGGTGAGCAGCTTGAAGTCCTGGAAGACGACCCCGATGTTGCGCCGAAGGTAGGGAATGCTCGCCTGTCGGATGCGCGCCACGTTTCGCCCACCGACCAGGATCTGCCCCCGGGTGGGGCCCTCGGCGCAGAAGACCAAGCGCAACAGGCTGGTCTTCCCTGCCCCGGAGGGCCCGGTCAGGAAGACGAACTCACCCTTCTCCACTGTGAGATTGACGTCGACCAAGGCCGGCGGGTCGCCTGGGTAGGCCTTGGTGACGTGGAACATCTGGATCATCAGGAGTCGGTGGCCCTGGATTCTTGCAGAAGCAGTGCCGCTCTGCCACGGCCCCAGCCCTTCCGTGCGAAACTCGAGGGGTCGCCATGGCTGACGAATTCGAATTCACCCAGCCGGTGCCGCTGGCGCCGCAGCGGCCGCCTGTGCTGCTGCCCTGGATCGTGGCCACCTTGGCCATCGTCGCCTTGGTGGTGGTGGCGGTCTACGCCAAGAAGCTGATCGACGAGCAATCGGCGCGGGCCTTCCAGGCAACGCGAATGGCCGACGAGTACGGGGCGCGGGCCAGCAAACTCGAGGCGGACCAGAAGGAGGCCCGGCGTCAAGTCATCGCCGCCTCGGAAAAGGCGGACGAGCTGCGCGCCTCCACCTCCACCTTGGCCGAGCAGGTGAAGGACAAGGAGGCCGCGCTGGCCCACCTTCAGGAACGCCACGAGAAGCTGGTGAGCGATCTGCGGGCCGCGGTGCGCACCAGCAAGGGGAAGGCCTTGCCGAAGCGGGTGGAGTCCTTGCTGGCCCGCGACTCGGCAGCCGGGGCCGCTGAAAAAGCCGCCCCCGCCCGGGTGAGCGGGGCGACCCGGCTGAGCCGCTCGCGCCTGCGCGGAGCTCGGACGCCGTAGAGCATTCTCAGTGCCGCGGGGCGAGCCTCAGCCCTGCTTGGGGAGCACCTGCTCCAGCTTGGCGGTCAGCTCGGGGCTCGTCGGCTCGACCCGGCTGTCGAAGTGCTCCACCACCTGGCCCTCCGGCGTCACCAGGAATTTGTTGAAGTTCCAGGTGATGTCGCCACCCTTCTTCCCGGGAAGCGAGGTCAGGTACTTGTAGAGGGGATCGGCACTCGGCCCCTTCACCGGGATCTTGGAGAAGAGCGGGAAGGTCGTCTTGTAGCGGAGCTCGCAGAACTTCTTGATCTCCGCATTGCTCCCTGGCTCCTGTCCGCCGAAGTCGTTGGAAGGGAAGGCCAGCACCGTGAAACCCCGGGCCTTGTACTTCTGGAAGAGCGCCTCCAGGCCGGCGTACTGCGGGGTGTAGCCACATTCCGAGGCCGTGTTGACGATGAGGAGAGTCTTGCCTTTGTAGTCGGCCAGCGAGGCTTCCTTCCCATCGATGGTCTTCACCTTGAAGTCGTAAACGGACATTGGCGTGCCTCCGGATGCAGGGCCGGCAGCGAGGAGCGACGCGGCGAGGATGGCGGTGAGCTGCATGGATTCCGGGCTCCTGGTCTGGGAGAGGGCTTCTGATTAACACCCGTGAGCGGTATGCGCGCCCCTGAGGAAATCCCGCCACTGTTTGGCGCCGCTCGCCTCCCAGCTCGTCCCTGGCCAGTGACCCTGGTCTGTCTGGCCGGTGCACTCCTCCTGGCCGCCACCTGGTTACGCGCAGCGTCGAGTGGAGCGAGCCGGGCCTTCGGACCGGGGTACCTGCCCTATCTCCTCGCCACGACCGGGACCTTGGCGGTGGCGCTGATCGGCCTGTGGCGGATGCGGCGCTGGGGGTTCTGGGCGCTGCCGGCCGCCCTCCTGCTCGACGACGCGGTGGTGGGGGCGATGGGCGAGCTGCGCCCGGGAGTGTTGGTGGTGCAGCTGGGCGTCGTGCTGCTGGTGCTTCTGTACCATCCACGACGGGGGTGAGCTCCCGGCCGCGTCCCCGAGAACCCGGGGGACGCTGAGGAATCGCGTCCCGCGTTCGATCGGGCGCAGTGCTAGGTTTTCTCCTCTGGCATGTCGGCCGCGCTCGCCGTCTCCGCGCTACAGAAGCGCTTTCACTCCGGCTTGCGGGGTGCAGTCACGGTCGCCCTCGACGGGGTGGATCTGGAGGTTCCGCGCGGCGAGGCCTTCGGTCTGATCGGCCCCAACGGCGCCGGAAAGACCACCTTCATCAAGTGCCTGCTGGGCATCACCCACCCCGACGCCGGCACGGTCCATCTCCTCGATGGCAGCCCCCACGACCCCGCCGTTCGGGCACGGGTGGGCTACCTTCCCGAGCGCCTCACCCTGCCGGGGGCCTGGACCCCGCGCGCCTTCCTGGCCAGCGTCTCCCGGCTCAAGGGGCTCCGCCCTGACCTCTCGGTGCTGGATGGGCTTCTCCACCGCGTCGGACTCACCGAATCCGCCACCCTGCGCATCCGCGGGTTCAGCAAGGGGATGCGTCAACGGCTCGGATTGGCAGCGGCACTGGTGGGCCGCCCGGACCTTCTTGTCCTCGACGAGCCGACCGATGGAGTGGATCCTCTCGGGCGGGTGGAGATTCGCGAGCTGCTCGCCGGCGAGCTGGAGCGCGGCGCGACCCTCTTCATCAACTCGCACCTGCTCTCGGAGACGGAGCGCCTCTGCGGCCGGGTGGGCATCCTCTCCCGCGGACGCCTGGTCCGCTCGGGCCCGTTGCAGAAGCTCACCCAGATGGGCTCGAAGTGGCGGGTGCGCTTCGCGCCCGGTGCTCCGCCGGACCGGCTGGCGGCGCTGGGTTTCGAACCCCAGGAAGGCGAAGGCTGGCAGTTCTCGGCGCCCGATGCCGCCTCGCTCAACCTGGCCCTGGACCAGGCCCGGAACGCGGGGGCCCTCCTGGTCGGGCTGGAACCCGCCTCGCGCGATCTGGAAGACGTCCTCACCGAGGCTCTGCAGGCCGGTGCCGCATGAGGACGCTGGCCGTGGTCGCCGATCTCCTCCGCGAGGCAGTCGCCCGGCGCTGGTTTCTCGCCCTCGGCATCGCCATCACCTCGATTCTCTTGTTGCTGGTCACCAGCCTGCGACTGGAGGTGGTCGATGGGGCTCTGGCCGCCACCCGCCTCTTCGGAACGCCCCTCTTCCACTCCATCCGCCCCGCCGACGTGGCCCTGCGGCCGGTGTTTCAAGTGGCCAGCCAACTGGTTTTCTGGGGAGGGCTCGTCTTCGGGGTCCTGGCCTGCGCTGACTTCGCCCCCGCCCTCCTCTCACCGGGACGGATCGAGGCGCTCATCGCCCTGCCGGTGCGCCGCTGGGAGCTGCTGCTGGGCACCTTCCTGGGGGTCTTGACCCTGGCAGTGGGCGGGGCGGTCTACGC
>JBKOYI010000016.1:0-7282 GCA_046725335.1 Myxococcota bacterium
GCGCCTGGACCAGCACAGGCGGCGCAGAGAAAGGGGCGACGCCAGCGCCACCGATGCAGCCGACGCCGCGGTGAAGACCCAGCGGCGGCTCGAGCGCGTCTACCGCAAGGCGGCGTCCGCACTGCTGAACGTGGAGGACCTGCGGGAAGTCATGGGCAAGCGCGAGCTGTACCGGCGCTTCTCACGCATCAGCGAGACCCTGATCCAGGCCGCCGACCGTGTCTGGTATGCCACAGTCAAGGAAGGGTGAGCCGGCCGGCATCGCAACGCACGGACGACCGGAGACCTACCAGGCCTGGTGCAACATCGCCCGCTCAATGCCGATTGCACGCCTTGGCAGGCTGCTCCTTACCCTCGCGACGGTCACGGTGGTGCGGGGCGGCCGATAGGCGAAACGCTCCAGTGGCATCATGGGCTCACGAACAACGCCTTGTGGCGGAGTACACCAGCTCGCTGGCCACCTTCCTCAACAGGCACGACCGGGTCCAGCGCGCAAAGGGTCCCGCACACGACCTCCGCGCCACAATGATCGCCCTGAGGGCAACCGCGAGCCGACACCACCTGACCGGGCTCGACCCATCTGCCGCCGCGAATCAGAAGGTCTTCGCGGTGACCTACCAGTTCAAGCAGGAGCATCACCTGAGCTCCTTGTCCGACCTCGCGGGGTACCCGCTGCCCGCTGGTCCTTGGCGGTCCAGCCGAGTGTCCGACCCGGCCGTACTGTGAGCCGGGCCTGCGCAAGGCCTACGGCACCCACGTCACAGGCTTCCGACGCCTGGATCCTGGAGGACCGCTCACCAAGCTGGCGCTCGAGACCGGCCAGATCCAGGTCGGCCTGCTGTTCAGCATCGACCCCGGGATCCGGGCGTACGGGCTCAGGGTGCTGAGCGACGACAAGCAATTGCAGGACGTCGACGCCGTCGTCCCCGTCGTACGGCCACTCCGACGTCATGCGTGGGTGGATCGACGGCGACCGCCTCACCTTCGAGACGCTGGGAAACCCGCCCCTCGGCTACGCCTGGTGTGGGATGTGACCGACCCTGATGTCATGGCGTGGCGGAACGAGATGTCGGTGGGCGGCGCGCCGTGGTCGCTGGTCGAGGAGTACCGCTGCACGCCCACGTAGGCTGCTAGGACGTCGCCGCACCCGGACCCGCGGCCGATAGCAGGGATCAAGGAACGCGCAGAGGGACGCATGGCCGCGATGGTCCCTGGTGTCGCGGGCCCCTCGACCGTTGGTGGCGCGCCGCCGAGAGCAGCAGGCTCCGGTTGGGAGGTGATTTGGCCATGTTCACGATTAGAAACCTGGGTGGGGTGGCCCTGTTTCTCTTCGGCACGACCTTCTTGTGGCTGACCCCTTCGTTCGCAAGCCCAGGGGTGTCGACCACCGGTGTCGCGTGGTCGTTCACACAAGTCCTCGCGCTCGCAACGATCGCCCTGTTCACCGCAGCCACCTGGGGCCTCTTCAAGAAGACCGGATGGTGGGAACCCGCGGCGGTCATTGCCGCCGCCATCGGATTCGTCGTCCTGATGCCCTATTGGATCGCGACGCACCACGCCGGTGAGTCCAACCCGGAGTTCAACGTCCTCATTCACGTACTGGGCAACGTCGGGGTCCTGGTCCTCCTGCTGGTGCCGTCGCTGGAACACTGGGTGAACGGTCACGTCCTCGCAGGGAAGTGACCGCAATGCCGGAGCGAACGGATCGACGGATCGGTGCCGGAATCCTGGATGCCTTGAGCGGTCTGCCACTGTTCGCCACCGCTCCGCTGTACCGGCATTGGCACCTGCGGTGGGGAGCGACGGACAAAGAGGTGCGCGGCTCAATGCCCGGCGACGAAATCGTTCTCAGAGCGTCGTTCAATGCCACGCGCGCGATCACGATTGACGCTTCACCGCAGCTGGTGTGGCCGTGGATCGTGCAGATGGGCTACCGGCGGGCCGGCTTCTACACCTACCCCCTGCTGGACAACGCCGGCTTCGAGAGCGCCGACCGCATCTTGGAGGAGTATCAGCCGCCCAAGATCGGCGACTGGATGCCGATGGCCAAGAAGGTCAACCAGACCACGGCCTTTAAGGTGAAGGCGTTCGCGATGCCCGAGTGGCTCCTGTGGGAGAAGCCGGACAGCACCTGGGCATGGAAGCTCGTGCCTCTGGAGGGAGGACGCACCCGCCTCATCTCCCGGCTGAAGCAACGCTACCCCTGGAAGAACCCGGGGTCGGCCATCGTCTCACTTGTCCTTCTGGAGTTCGGCGACTTCCCGATGATGCGCAGGGTGCTGAAAGGCATCAAGGCCCGCGCCGAGCGGATAGGCGCTACACCCGGGGTGAAGGTGCCAGCGTCCTCATCCTGATCGGAGCGTCTGTGCTTGTGTTCGCTACTGCATCTCGCGTCCGACGTGATCGAGCTGATCCATGCGGGCTTCTCCACAACGCAGCTCACATCGACCGCGGCATCCGATCGTGTCCGCACGGCATTCGGCGGCATCAGGCATGGGTTGTGTCGGATGTACGACTGACGATGACTGGTTACATGCGGGTCTGGGTTCGCCATGAGTCTTTCATACGGGGCTGGCCACCGAGACCACCGTGGGGCCGGTGGTAATTATGGAAATTCTCCCACTCCCGGAGCTTGTCGTTGAAGACCTCGGCGTCGCCGATCACCACGCGGTCGACGAGCTGGTAGAATTCTTCGGCGTCGATGCGGTGGGAGCGCTCGACCTTGCCGTTGAGCCGCCGGGTGTGCGCCTTGATGTAGACGTGGCCGATGCCTTTGTCCAACACGTGCCAGTGGAAGCGTGACTGGAACTCTGCACCGTTGTCGGCCTGGATCACCTCGACCCGGAACGGCAGGCGCTCTAGCCGCAACGGGAACACCGCCAGGCCGCGCTCGACAACCGCAATGGGATCCGGGTCCGGTCAGCACACACAGTCATCTTGTGCCCAGCGCCGCACTCGGCCTCCCAGCCGTCATCCTAGACTTCGACGTGCCCTGCGCGGTCTGCTCGATGCGCGTGCCGACCGGCTCGAACCCGGCGAAAACTCGCGGCTCGAGAAATCGTCAAATAGATTGGCGCTGATTTTTTAGTTCCGCCGTCACTTTAGCAAGTCGTTCGCGAGTTCGTAGCGTATTCAGGTGGTTGGCGCCCAGGCGGGCCTCCAAGATTGACAGGGCGCGCTCGTGCAGGCTGCGAGCGCTTTGAAGGTCACCCTGGGCGGCCAGGATACGGGCGAGGTTGTCGAGGCTGTGCGCGGTAACGGGGTGGTTGGCGCCCCGGCGGGCCTCGCGGATGGCCAGGGCGCGCTCGTGCAGGGCGCGAGCGCCGTGGAGGTCGCCCTGGGCGGCCAGGACGAGGCCGAGGTTGTCGAGGCTCCAGGCGGTCGCGGGGTGGTCGGGGCCAAGGTGGGCTTCGCTAATGGCCAGAGCGCGCTCGTACAGACCGCGAGCCTGCTGGTCCTCGGCCCGCTGCCACAGGTACAGGCCAGCGTTGTCGAGCAGCCCGGCGGCCATCTCCGGCTCCGCGTTTTCCGCATCCGTGGCGCTGGCGACGGCCAAGGCGTGGGGCAGCAGCCGTGCGTAAGTGGGCCAGGCATCTAGGTCGGTTTCGTTTCTCGGGAAGGCCGCGTTGACCAGGCGCAGCGCGATGGCGGCCCATTGGCGGTGTTGCTCAGGATCCAGTTGGTGACGCACGACCGCCTGGAGAAGGCGGTGGATGCTCAACCGTTCTCCGTCCTTGGTGATAGTGACCAGTGCCAGCATCCGCAACGCAGCGACGGTCTGCTGGTAGACAAGCGGATCTCCCACCGTGACCCTCAGCCGGGCTGGCAGCAGGGCCAGATGTTCAGTCGGCAGATTGCGGGGGATGTCGTCGGCGCTCAGGAACGCCAATAGCACCAGCAGGTCTTCGGCGGCTGGGGTCTGCTGGCGCAGACGCTCCAGCGCCACCCTCCACACGGTGGCGATGGTCTGCTGGGTGGCGGTTGGGTGGCCTAGCGCGAAGAGTTCTTTGCCGCGGTCACGGAGCAGTTCAAGGTAGGCGTTGACAGTGCTGGCCGTCTCCTCCAGATAGGAGGCGGCCTGCTCCAACGCCAGCGGCAACTCCCCCAGCGCCTCGGCGAGCCGATCGAGGGCGGGATCGTCGCTGCCCAGGCGACGCTTGAGGAAGGCGATCGCTTCGGCGCGCGCAAGAACGTCGACCACGACGGGGGTGGCCAGGCCGCCCCAGGTGGGGTGGCGCGAGGTGACGAGCACGCGGCCGCTGCCAGGTGGCCACCAGGGGTGCAGGTCAGTGGGGTGGTCGGCGTTGTCGAACACCAGCAGCCAGCGGTCCCGCCGGCGCAGGGTGTCCCACAAGGCCTGGACGGTCTCGGGCCGGTCAGCGCGCTCGGGGATGCCGAGCTGGCGGGCGAGCGCGACCAGCTGGGCGGGGACCGTGGCGGGCTGCTCGGCGGCGATCCACCAAATCAGGTCGTAGTCGCCTTGGTGGCGGTGGGCATATTCCAGGGCAAGCTGGGTCTTGCCGACCCCGCCAAGGCCATGCAGGGCCAGGGGCTGCACCATTACGGCTGGAGTGCCGGCGGCAGGCCGCTGCCGCAGCGTGGCGAGCTGGTGGCCCCGGCCGGTAAAAACCAGGTTGCGGGCTGGCAAGTTGCTGATCTGTGGCCGCTGGTTGGAAATCGATAGTTGCTTCCCTTGTGTGTGCTGACGGGGCGGCTCGACCAACTCCAGGCCAGGGTCTTGGGACAGGATCGCCCGCTCCAGCCGCCGCAGCGGCGCGCTCGGGTCGATCGCGAGCTCCTCAGTCAGGGTCGTGCGGGTCTGCCGATAGACGTCCAGTGCCTCGGCCTGCCGACCGGCTCGGTACAGGGCGAGCATGAGCTGTCCCCGCAGGCGCTCACGCAGCGGCTGCTCGCGGACCAGGGCTTCCAGCTCGGCGACCAGCTCACGGTGACGCCCCAGTCGCAGATCCGCCTCGATGCGATCCTCGACGGCGACCAGGCGCAACTCGGTGAGCCGGTCGGCCTCAGCCGCCGCGAAGTCGGTGTCGCAGAACTCCTCGAAGGCCTGGCCCCGCCGCAACCCAAGTGCCGCACGCAGCATCGACGCCGCAGGTTCGGCCGCGCCGCGGGCCAGGGCTTGGCGCGCCTGCCCTGCCAGTTCTTCGAACCGCGCCGCGTCCAGCGCTCGGGGCGGAACCCGCAGGAGGTAGCCCGGCTCCCGGGTGATCAGTACCTGACCGGCGGCACCGCGTGGGCGGCCGGGCTCCAGGCCACGCCGCAGCCGGACCACGTGTGACTGCGGGTCTTGTTCGCGCTGGGGGGCGGGCGTTGTCCCCACAGGCCCCGGATGAGCGCCTCCACCGACACGACCTGGTCGGGTCGCGCCAGTAGCTGGGCCAGCAGTAGGCGCTCCTTCTGCCCACCCAGCGCGACCGGGCCGATCTCGGAATCAACCTCCAGCGGCCCAAGCACCCCAAACCGCATGCCGGAAGCATAATGCACCGCTTGGTAAGCCTCCTTTAAAGGCGATTAAAGGCGATCGGGCTGTTAGTCGTCTCCTCGACGCCTCGCGTCAGCAGCCGCGGCGACCGCGCTTCCACCCAGCCGCAGCCGGACGGCAACCAGGGCAGGCGAAGCTTCTCAGCAAGAACCACTGCCAGGGGCACCGGAGAAGGGCCACGATGAAAACAGCGGCGGGATGCATGACGACCGGATCGCGGTGGCCGTGGTTGCTGTCATCTGGGCGCCACCCAGGCCCACCAGGCCGGCAGCAGCGAGAGGTCCATGGGCCGATGCCCCCCAAAGGGCCCGCAGCGGCGGGTCGCCGCTGCGAAGTTCGCCGCCCGCCCGCCGTCCACGTCATTGGAGGGAGGGTCGATGCACGGCGTGGCCCACCCGGCGCCGATTTGCAGCCCGACCCTGGGAGAGCCACCAAGCCGAGTTGTGCCAGCCGTCCGGTCGGCCGGCAAAGCCATGCAGCCACCCGCAATGGGGGAGGCGTTTCATGCAGGACAGAACGTGGAGGACCCGGTTGCGGATGTGGAGGCGCGGCCCCAAAGCTGCCAGTGCCGTGATGGTCGCGTGCCTGCTGGCCGCGGGCTGCACCGGTGCCACCACCAAGACCAGGGCGACCCCGCCCGGGTCGGGCGCCGTGACCGCTACCTTGTCCGCTGCGACCTGGCAGGGGACCTTCCAGGTCAACGGGGTCCTCACCGACGGCCCAGCCCACGTCGGCGGCGCCGGCTGCACCGCAATCGGCCGCATGGCGCTGGACCTGCACCGCGTCGCGGCGGTCGCGCATGGCAGCAGCGTCAGCGGTCGCCTGCGGGTATGGGCGGTCGCCACCTCCGGCACGGCCGGCACCGCCTGCGGGCGCGGCGACATCAGCCAGGGGTCGCTGCTGGGCACGCTGTCCAGCGACGGCAAGCGCCTGCAGGCTGGCAGCTTCCACCTCCTCGGCGTCGCCTACGGCTGGCTCACCGCGACCATCGTGGGCACCGCCCTCGGTCCGACAATGCAGGCACAGTTCGGCGCCGGCCGGAGCCAGCACCGTTCCCTCCACGGAACCTTCACCCTGGCCAGCTCCGCGTACCGCGTCAATCCGCAGGCAACCGATTGACATTGACAGCGTTCGAACTCTTAGGGCGGCCTCGGCCAAGAGCTCCGTTTCCGAGCATCGGGGACTACGTCACAGCACCTGGCCCAACACCTTTACGGCTGGCTGGATAGAAGGACATGCCGAAATTCCTCGCATTGGTCAGTAGGCCCATACTTGCCTCAGAAGGAACGAGTCGAATGTAGCATCCGGCTCTGGCAGCAGGAGGTCCCCATGCTCCAATTCCAGCGCAAGTGCCGGTTCGTGCCCGCGATCCTGATCCTGGTGGGGCTGCTGGCCGTCGGGCTGGCACCACCAGCCGGCGCCGTCGTCAACGGCACCCCCGATCGGACGGCGCACCGCAACGTGGGCGCGGTCGTGGGCGTCGACGAGGCGGGCGTGCTCCATGTCACCCCCTCCGGGGTACTGGTGGCGCCCACCGTGATGGTGGTCGCCGGCCACTCCGTGGCCTTTGACGACCTCGGCTCGCTGGCCGCGCAGGGCCGCCTGTTCGTCAGCTTCGCCCCCACCGTCGATCCGACCACGACCGCCGGTGCCATCAGGGTGGTCCACGCCAAAGGGCTCTTTCCCGCGATCGACGTTGGCGTGCTGGTCCTGGCCGAACCGGCCCACGACGCCCAGGGACCGATCACGCCCGCCACGCTGCCGACCGCCGCGCTGCTGGAC
>JBKOYI010000030.1:0-28446 GCA_046725335.1 Myxococcota bacterium
GTGGAAGCTCCCCCGCTGGACCAGCTCCTGGGCCGCATCATCGAAGTTGGCGTTGAGCGACGGATAGCGGCGGAACACCGGGATCAAGGCCTTGCAGATGAAGGGCAGGAAGCTGAGCTTGAGCGTCTCGCCCGAGGCGGCCAGGGCCTCGTTGAGACGACGGCGAAGCACCACCAGCTCGGTGACGTCCGCCTCCTCGACGAAGGTGGAGTGCGGGGCGGTGTACTTGCTCCGCACCATCTTCTCGGCGATTTTCTTTCGCAGCCCCCGCAAAGGAATGCGCTCGTCGGCTGCGGCCGAGGGCAGGGGGACCAGCTTGCCGCGCGCCGGGGCAACCACCGGCTCGGGAGAGCGTCCCAGGTCCAGCGCGGCCTGGACGTCCGCCTTGAGCACCCTCCCCTGCGGACCGGTGCCGGAGATGGCCGCCAGGTCCAGGCCGTGCTCCCGGGCCATCCGACGGGTGACCGGAGTGGCCAGCACCTTGCTCGCCGGCTCGGCGGCCTGGGCCGGAGCCGGAGCCCGCGCTACCGGAGCGGCAGTGGAAGGAGTCGGGGAGGTCACCACAGCTGGCGACTCTGCCGAAACCTCCAGGACCAGGAGCAACTGGTGCACCTTGGCCATCTCCCCCTCCTTGCCATGGAGGGAGACCACCTTCCCCGTCCGGGGGCTGGGGACGGTGACCGTGGCCTTGTCGGTCATCAACTCGACGACCCCCTGGTCCTCCTTGACCACCTCGCCCGGGGCGACGAGCCACTTGACGATCTCCCCCTCGACAACCCCCTCACCCAGATCCGGAAGCTTGAATTCGAAGGTGGCCACGCGCGTTTCGGCTCCTCGCTCTAGGGGGCGGCGCCGTCGCTCAGGCGTGTCGCCCCTGCTCCATCAGTCCCCGCATGAAGAACTCTGCCGCTCGGTAGCTGCTCCGCACCAGCGGCCCCGAGGCCACGTACAGGAAACCCATGCCCTCTGCCACTTGCTTGTACCGCGCAAAGTCGGCCGGAGGAACGAACCGGGCCACCCGCAGGTGGTACTGGGAGGGTTGGAGGTACTGCCCCAGGGTGAGCACGTCCACCCCCGCCTGACGCACATCGCCGAAGGTCTGGAACAGCTCCTCGTCGGTCTCCCCCAGCCCGACCATGATCGAGGTCTTGGTGTACACCCGCTCCGACCGGTCCTTGAGGTAACGCAGCACGGCCAGACTCTGGCGGTAGCCGGCCCGGCGGTCTCTCACCGTCGGGGTGAGCCGCTCCACGGTCTCCACGTTGTGGGCGATGACGTGAGGCCGGGCCTCGGCCACGGTGGCCAGATCGCGCTCCACCCCTTTGAAGTCAGGGATGAGGACCTCCACCGTCGTCCTGGGGCTCTCCCGCTTCAGGGCCCGGATGGCAGCTGCGAAATGGCTCGCCCCGCCGTCTGGGCGGTCGTCGCGGTTGACGCTGGTGACGACGATGTACTCCAGCCCCAGCTCCTTGATGGCCAGGGCCAGGTGCTCCGGCTCCTTCGGGTCGAGCGGAAGTGGCGCCCCCACCTTCACGTGGCAGAAGCGGCAGGCCCGGGTACAGACCTCGCCCATCAGCATGACCGTGGCGGTTCCCCCGCCCCAGCACTCGGCGATGTTCGGGCACCGCGCCTCCTCGCAGACCGTGGCCAGCTTGGTGCGGCGGACGGTGTCCCGCACGCGCTCGTACTCCTGGCCATGGGGCATGCGGACCTTCAGCCAGTCGGGCTTGCGGGTGCTGTCCGGCACCTGGCGCAACGGGAAGCGGTCGGGAGTGGCCATCGGGGAGACGCGGAGTGAGGTGTAACGGCCGCCCCGGGGAGGGGTCAAGAAACGGGCGGCTTCTCGGTCCTCAAATGTGGATCGGGGTGCCGAGCGTCATCTCCGCGCCTTCCTTCATGATCTCCGAGAGCGTGGGATGGGCGTGCATGGTGCGCCCCAGCTCCTCGGTGGTGGTCTCCAGACGCAAGGCGATGCAGGCCTCGGCCAGCAGCTCGGTGGCGTGGGGTCCCACCATGTGGACCCCCAGCACCTCGTCGTACTTCTTCTCGCTGACCACCTTGATCATCCCGATTCCTTCCTCGGACATCCTGGCTTTGAGGATGGCGCTGAAGGGGAACATGCCGCTCTTGACGTCGTAGCCGCGCTCCTTGGCCTTCTTCTCGGTCAGCCCCACCGAGGCCACCTCGGGGTAGCAATAGGTCGCCGAGGGCGTCAGGTCGTAGTTGATGGGGTGCACTTCCTTGCCGGCGATGTGCTCCATGGCCAGCACGCCCTCCGCCGAGGCGACGTGGGCCAGCATCGGCCCGGGGATGACGTCCCCGATGGCATAGACGTTCGGCTCGGTGGTGCGCATGAAGTCGTCCACCGGGATGAAGCCCTTGTCCAGCTTGATGTTGGTCCTCTCCAGCCCGACCTCCTCGGTCACCGGAGAGCGGCCCACCGCCGAGAGGAGAATCTCTGCCTCCAGGGTCTTGGGGCCGGAAGGCGTCTCCATGCTCACCTTCACCCCCTTGCTGGACTGCTCCACCTGGGTGACCTTGGCCGAGGTCTCGTAGGCGATCTTCCGCCGCCGGAACTGCTTCTCCAGCTCCTTGCTGGCGTCCTCGTCCTCGATGGGCAGCAAGTGCGGCAGGAACTCGAGCACCGTGGTCTGGCTGCCCACGTGGTTGAAGATGGAGGCGAACTCGCAGCCCACCGCCCCGGCCCCGAGCACGATGATGCTTTGGGGGATCTCCTGGATTTCCAGGATGGAGTCGGAATCGAACACCCGGATGTCATCGACTGGAACGTTGGGGAGCACCTTGGGGACGGAGCCGGTGGCCAGGACCACGTTCTTCGTCTCCAAGGTCTGGTTGCTGCCCCCCTCGGAGAGGGTGACCTCCACCCGGCCCTTGCCGGCGATGCGGCCGTGGCCTTTGACCACTTGAATCTTGTTCTTCCGCATCAGGTAGTCGATGCCGTTGGCCCCGCCAGTGACCACCTTGGCCTTGTGCTTCATCGCCGCGGCCCAGTTGATGGTCGGAGACTTGAGGTCGATGCCGAACTCGGCCGCCTCCTGGATGTGGGCGAACAGCTCGGCGGTCCAGAGCAGGGCCTTGGTGGGAATGCAGCCACGGAGCAAGCAGGTGCCGCCCAGCCGCTTGTCCTTTTCGACGATGGCGGTCTTGAGACCGAGCTGTGCAGCGCGGATCGCGGCGACGTACCCTCCGGGTCCCGAGCCGATGACCACGACGTCCAGCATTTCAGCCACGATGTGTCGTCCTTCCTGGGGCACTCACCCTGGGGTGCGCCCTGGTGCGCGGCGGCATTAACCTTCGTCTCCCACCCGATCAAGCACCAACCGTCATGAGTCCAATGCGGCCGCTGCTCACCACTCCCCTGACGCGCTCCAGCGGGCCTCGCCGCTTTCCGCTCCGAACGCTGCTGTTGATGATCCTGGCGCTGCTGGCCTTTGCCCGGCTGTGGTGGCTGACGCACCGCTCGCCGCCCCAACGACCGGCCCGGGTGATTCTCCTTCCCCCACAGGCCCCACCGGCGGAGCGTCCTTGATGGAGGTGCTCATCATCGGTGGAGGGGTCGTCGGCTGCGCGGTGGCCTGGCGACTCCAGCAGGCCGGGGCTCAGTGCACGGTTCTGGAGCGCAGCATCCCCGGTGCGGAGGCCTCCAGTGCAGCCGCGGGCATCCTGGCTCCCCAGGCCGAGGCCGAGGGGCCGGGCCCGTTCCTCGACCTGTGCCTGCGGAGCCGTCGGCTCTACCCGGCCTTCGCCCGTGAGCTCTCGGAGCTGGTCGGCTTCGACGTTGGCTACCGCCCCTGCGGCGTGCTCCGGGCAGCCTTCGATGCCGAGGAAGAGAATGCCGCTCGACAGACCATCGCCTGGCAGCAGCAGCTGGGGCTGGAAGCGGAGTGGGTGGATGGACCGGAAGCTCGAACGCTGGAGCCCGAGCTATCCGTGGCCATCCGGGGGGCGGCCCGCTTCGTCGACGATCACCTCGTCGACAACCGTTTGCTGGTGCGCGCTCTGGCCATCGCCGCCGCCCGATCGGGGGCGCGCTTCCTCACCGCGCAGGTGCACTCGGTGGTGGAGCGCGGCGGGAGGGTGGTGGGGGTGGCCCTGGATACTGACCAGCTCCAGGGCGACGCCGTGGTGGTGGCCGCCGGAGCCTGGACTGGCCTGCTCCCGGGGGTCTTGCCCTCGACCGCGGCGGTGCGGCCGGCCCGGGGGCAGATGGTCATGTTGCACACCCGGGTCCCGGTTCTGCGACATGTCGTTTTCGGGGGTCACGGGTATGCCGTTCCCCGGGTCGACGGGCGGCTCCTCCTGGGAAGCACGGTGGAGTTCGTGGGCTTCGACAAGCAGGTGACTGCTGGCGGGCTGGCCTCCGTGCTCGCCGTGGGGATGCGGCTGGTGCCCGCGCTGGCCGCGGCCCCGGTCGTGGAAACCTGGGCCGGATTCCGCCCCCATACGCCTGACGGGCTTCCGGTGCTCGGGCCAGGGGCGCTCCCCGGCCTCTTTCTGGCCAGCGGCCACTTCCGCAACGGCATCCTGCTCACTCCGGTCACTGCCCAGGTGATCTGCGACGCAGTCCTGGGTCTGCCACCCCTGGTGGACTTGACCCCGTTTCGCGCCGATCGGAAGACGCTTAAGCTGTGACAGCTGTCCAACGCGAATCCCAGAGCGGGTCGACGTCGCCCCGTGGCACCGTGACCTTTCCCACCCCTAGGATGCAGCTTGTGGACAACCTGGCTGCGCCCACCCGCATCCTGATCGTCGACGACGACGCCTCGGTGCGGGACGTCATCTCGGTGCTGCTCCAGGAAGAAGGATACGAGTGCCGGACGGCCAGCTCGGCTGAAGCCGCGCTCGACATCGCCGCCGCCGAGGCCCCGCCGCTGGTGATCAGCGACATGAAGATGCCGGCCCGTGACGGCATCTGGCTGCTGGAGGCATTCCGGGAACGCTATCCGGAGACGGCGGTCATCATGTTGACCGGCTACGGCGACACCGAGGCGGCGGTGGATTGCCTCCGCCGGGGTGCCGTCGACTACCTGCTCAAGCCACCCAAGCTCACCGACCTCATCCGGGCCATCGAGCGCGCCTTGGCCAAGCGCCGCATCGAGCTGGCCCGCAAGCGCTACCAGAAGAAGCTGGAGCGGAAGGTGCGCGACCGCACCAGCGAGCTGCGCACCGCGCTCAAGGACATCCAGTACACCTACCAGAACACGCTCCTGGCCCTGGTGGCCGCCCTGGACGCGCGCGAGCACGAGACCAGCGACCACAGCCAGCGGGTGGTGCAGTACACCGCGGCCATCGCCCAGCGGCTGGGCATTGACGGTTCCGAGCTGGAGGAGATCGGCCGAGGGGCCCTGCTCCACGACGTCGGGAAGATCGGCGTCCCCGATGCCGTGTTGCTCAAGCCGGCCCGCCTCACTCCGGCAGAATGGACGGAGATGCGCAAGCACCCGGACATCGGCTACCAGATGATCCAGGGCATCCCCTTCCTCAGCACCCCGGCCACCATCGTCCTCAGCCACCAGGAGCGCTACGACGGCACCGGCTATCCGCGCAACCTGCGGGGCGAGGAGATCCACATCGGGGCCCGCATCTTCGCCATCGCCGACACCCTCGATGCGATGACCTCGGACCGGCCCTACCGGCGGGGGACGACCTTCGAGAACGCCGAGGCCGAAATCTTCCGTTGCTCCGGCAGCCAGTTCGACCCCCACGTCGTCCGGGCCTTCATGGACATCGGGGTCAGCACCCTGCGGAAGGTCAAGCAGGACATGGCCATGGCCAAGACCCGTTCGGTGGCTGCCGTCGAGGCCGATGCCCAGGCGGCCGAAGCGGCGCTGGACGAGGCCTTGGACGATACCGACCACGGCAACGATGCCCTGCCGCGGGCGGCCCACGGTCAGCGGTAGATCTCGCCT
The DNA here is from genome assembly GCA_046725335.1 of Myxococcota bacterium. Classification (GTDB taxonomy): domain Bacteria; phylum Myxococcota; class Myxococcia; order Myxococcales; family Myxococcaceae; genus RPRB01. The sequence continues at coordinate 5,931 of JBKOYI010000030.1, forward strand.
CCCTCGAGGCGGAACTCCTCGGCCTTCTGGCGCAAGCCGGCTTCCACTTCGGCCGCCCGGACCTGCTGGGTCAGCTCCATGGAGCAGAAGTGGGGTCCGCACATGGAGCAAAAGTGAGCCACCTTGGCCCCCTCGGCCGGAAGGGTGGAGTCGTGGAAGGCCCGCGCCCGCTCTGGGTCCAGGGAGAGGTTGAACTGGTCCTCCCAGCGGAACTCGAAGCGGGCCTTGCTCAGGGCATCGTCCCGGGCCTGGGCCCCGGGATGGCCTTTGGCAAGATCGGCCGCGTGGGCGGCGATCTTGTAGGTCACCACTCCTTGGCGGACGTCCTCCCGGTCGGGCAACCCGAGGTGCTCCTTGGGGGTGACGTAGCAGAGCATGGCGGTGCCGAACCAACCGATCATCGCCGCGCCGATGCCGCTGGTGATGTGATCATACCCAGGGGCAATGTCCGTCGTCAGAGGGCCCAGGGTGTAAAAGGGCGCCTCCTGGCAGACCTCGAGCTCTCGGGTCACGTTCTCCCGGATGAGCTGCATCGGGATGTGGCCCGGGCCCTCGATCATCACCTGGACGTCCTGGGCCCAGGCCCGGCCGGTCAGCTCGCCCAGCGTCTCCAGCTCGGCGAACTGGGCGGCGTCGTTGGCATCGGCGATGGAGCCCGGACGTAGCCCGTCACCGAGGCTGAAGCTGACGTCGTAGGCCTTCATGATCTCGCAGATCTCGTCGAAGTGCGTGTAGAGGAAGTTCTCCTGGTGGTGGGCCAGGCACCACATGGCGAGGATGCTTCCTCCGCGGCTGACGATGCCGGTGGTCCGCCGGGCGGTCAGCGGCACGTAACGGAGGAGGACCCCGGCGTGGACTGTGAAGTAGTCCACCCCCTGCTCGGCTTGCTCCACCAGCGTGTCCCGGTAGACCTCCCAGGTCAGCTCCTCTGGCTTGCCGCCGACTTTTTCCAGCGCCTGGTAGATGGGCACCGTCCCGATGGGGACCGGGCTGTTGCGGAGGATCCAGGCTCGGGTCTCGTGGATGTTGGGGCCGGTGGAGAGGTCCATCACCGTGTCGGCACCCCAGCGGATGGCCCAGACCATCTTCTCCACCTCTTCCTCGATCGAGGAGGTGACTGCCGAGTTGCCGAGATTGGCGTTGATCTTCACCAGGAAGTTTCGGCCGATGATCATCGGCTCCAGCTCCGGATGATTGACGTTGGCGGGAATGATGGCTCGACCGCAGGCAACCTCCTCCCGGACGAATTCGGGGGTCACCCGGCGGGGCAGGCTGGCGCCGAAGGACTGGCCCGGATGCTGCGTGTCGGCGGCCTGGGCGGCGGCGAGGTCCTCACGCAGTGCCACCGCCTCCATCTCCGGGGTGACGATGCCCTTCCGGGCCGCATGGAGCTGGGTGACGTTCCGCCCCGGCCGGGCCACCCGCGGCTTTCGGACGGCGGCCATGCGCAGCGCCTGGAGCCTGGGGTCTGCCTCTCGGGCTCGGCCGTACGCGGAGCTGACGTGGGGTAGCTCTTCCAGATCGGGGTGGTGTTGCAGCCAGGTGCGAACCGGGTCGAGGCCCCGCCGGAGGTCGATGGATGCCTCCGGGTCGGTGAAAGGTCCGCTGGGGTCGTAGACCGAGACCGGGGCGTTGGACGTTTCGACCCATCCCTGCCCTTGCCGGGTGGGGGTGGGACTGAGGGAAATCTGCCGAAAGGGCACCCGGACTTCGGGATGCCGGGTTCCCCTCGAGTACAGCTTCCGTGAGGCGGGAAGGGGCCCCCGCGTGATGCCCTCGAGCCGCGCCCCGTCCACCGTCAACCGTGTCCGTCCGCTCATCGCGTGCAACTCCTCGAGGCGGAGGACGGGGCGCCGAGCGTCCCGGGGTGCTTCCCTCCGCCGGTATCAGCCGGTTCAGGTTCGAAGGGTCCGGCGAACTGCCGTCTCAGCCGCGGGCCGTCAGGCCTTTGGCACCCCTAGCACCGCAGCGCGCGAGACAACGACGTCCCCGGCCCCCTGTCAACGCCCAGACGAGTTCTCTGATACGTCGATCGGGGACCTCCGTCAGGCGAAGGACGATCGCCGCATCCCTCGATCGCCAAGACGAGTTCTCCCAAGACGAGTTCTCTAATACCTGGATCGGATACCTGGATCGGGGATGCCTCGATGGGGCGGCCCGCGATCGCCGAGTCTCTGAATCGCCCGGATCCCGTGACACCGCGAGACCCCCTCCCCAGGGCGAGTTCTCCAAGACGAGTTCTCAAGACGAGTTCTCTGATACCTCGATTGCCGATACCTCGATTGCCGATACCTCGGTCGACCCTCCCGTGGTTTGGGGTAGGCAGCCGGCGCACCCCGGAGATCCCCGCCTGCTTGGTCGCTCAACAAACATACAACCTTATAGGTGACGGGGGGTTAGCCGAGGCCTGTTCGGACCCGGAGCAACCGTCTCCGGACCGGGAGCAGAACCTGTCCGCGTCTGGTTAGGGTACGGCCCCAGCCGTGACGACCGCCCTCGCCCAGGTCCCTCCGCCGCCGCCCGCTTTCCACGAGCGCCCCCAGCCCGATCCCCGCGACCGGGCCCAGCCGGCGCTGCGTCCTGAGCGTCAGGCCCTTCTCCGGGCCCGCATCAAGGACCTCCGGCTTCAGCTGGCGGGCACCCACCTGGAGCGGCTCATCCAGCAGCTCCACGACGAGCTGGCCAACAAGGGCCTGGACCTCAAGCCACAGTGCTACCTCAGCGACGAGTGGGGCTGCCCCTCCGGCATTCCGGTCATCGGCATCCCCTTCTACCTGGCCAACCCAGCTCTCCAGAGCATCGAGGGCGAGCTGGGCGGTGGGGTGGAGTCGGAGCGGGAAATTCTCATGTACCTCCGCCACGAGGCGGGGCACTGCTTCAACTACGCCTACCGGCTCTACGAGACCCCCGGCTGGCGCACCCTGTTCGGCGACTATCACCAGCCCTACCGGGAAAACTTCAAACCCAAGCCCTTCAGCCGGGCCTACGTCGTGCACATCCCGGGTTGGTACGCCCAGAAGCATCCCGACGAGGACTTCGCCGAGACCTTCGCGGTGTGGCTCACCCCGAGCCTGGATTGGCGGCAGCGGTACCGGAACTGGGGCGCCGCGCTGCGGAAGCTGCAGTACGTCGACCAGACGGCCCAGGAGCTCGGCAAGCGGCCACCGCAGGTCCAGCTCGGGGACCACGACGTCGACGCCGACCAGATGGAGGAAACGGTCGCCGACTATTACCGGCTCCGAGAGCTCAGCGAGCGGGTGGACCTGGAAATCGGAGAGAAGCTCGACACCGAGCTGTTCCAGCTCTTCGAGCCGCCTGCCTCCTCGCCCGTCTCGGCGGCGCAGCTGCTCGGTCAGCAGCGGCAGACGCTCATCCAGGCGGCCACCCAGTACTCCGGGGTGAACCGGGCGGTGGTGCGCAGCGTGGTCGATCACCTGACGGATCGGACCGAGCAGCTCAAGCTCACCGCTTCGCCGGAACGTTCGAGCGACTACGTGGCCCACCTCGGCTCGCTCATCACCGCGCTGGCGATGAACGAGCTCTACACCGGTCGTCTCTTCGACACCGAGTAGCGGGCGCGCGCGCAGGGGCGTAATCTTCGGTGCAGCAATGCCGCTGCCGCCGCTGAAGATCGCCGTCCTCCACTACCAGCCCAAGGGCGATGAGGTGGATCCGGTGGTCCCGCAGCTCACCGAAGCCCTGACCGAGCTGGGTCACCAGTTCTCCACCGTGGCGGTGGACGACCGGGTGAGCGAGATCCTCCGGGACATCCAGCGGGCCAAGTGTGACCTGGTCTTCAACGTCTGCGAGACCTTCGCCTCCGACTATCGGATGGAGGTCAACGTCGCCGCGCTGATGGAAATGGGGCGGGTGAAATACACCGGCTCGGGCGCCGCCGGACTGCTCCTGGCCCAGGACAAGGTGCTCACCAAGCAACTTCTCGAGTTCCACGAGGTCGCCAGCCCCAACTTCGCGGTCTTCGAGAACGACACCTTCGAAACCAAGGGGAGCCTGCGTTTCCCGCTGATCGTCAAGCCTGCCCGGTCGGACGCCTCCATCGGCATCGGCCGGCACTCGGTCGTCCAGAACTGGCAGGAGCTGACCGAGCGCGTCCGGGAGATCCGCGACGACCTGCAGGACGAGGCCCTGGTCGAGGAGTTCATCGACGGGCGCGAGGTCTACGTCGGCATCGTGGGCCCGGCGAGCAACCCCACCATCCTCCCGATCATCGAGATGGACTTCGGGAACTGGTCGCCGGCCGTTCCCATGGTCTCCGACCGGGAGGTGAAGTTCGCTCCCGAAACAGAAGGCAGCCCTCGGCTGGTCATCGCCAAGGACCTCTCCGACGAGCTCCGGGCGCGCATCCACCGGGCGGCCCGCCTGGCCTTTCGGGCCCTCAAGCTTCGGGATTACGCCCGGATGGACTTCCGCATCGCCAAGACCGGCGAGCCGTACATGCTGGAGGCCAACCCCAACCCCTACCTGGAAAAGGCGGGGGAGTTGGCCATGGCCGCCGCCGACGCCGGCGTCAGCTACGTGCAGCTCATCGAACGAATCGTCGAGTCGGGCGCGACGCGCTACCACCTGCACCTCCGTGAGGCGACGGCCAAGCGCGCCCGGGCTGTCCAGTCCTGAGCGGGGCCTCAAGACCACGACCCGGGCGGCCTCCGGGAGGGAGGGAGAGCTGGCCGGTCGCTCCCGAGACCGGGCCCGGTTGGTCTCGACCATCGACCCGATGCCATTCGATCACGGCTGAGGACCCTCAGTGATGCGGTGCGGCGCGACCAAGCCGTCCCCGGGGCATCAGGCAGCTGGTGAGGGGCTCGAAGCCCGCCGCTCCTCCGAGCCGTCCGACCGAGTCAGGGATTCAGGGGGCCTTGTGAATTCGCCCTCCCGTCGGCGCAGGGAGCGGTGGGCCTTCGAGCGTGGGCTTCAAATAGTCGATCAGGGCGTCGAGGTCCGACGCCCCCCCCACCCGCTCCGTGCCTTCGGTGAGAACGGAGAACCCGTCACCTCCCGAGGCCAGGAAGCTGTTCACCGTCACCCGCACCCTCGACTTGGGATCGAGCAGTCGGCCGTCGACTTTGAGTGAACCGGGGACCAGCTTGGTGCCCTTGGGGGCCGAGTCCGACCAGGCGTAGCTGACGTTGGCCGAGGGCTGAAGAATCTTGGTCTGGCTGGTCCCCGTCCACTGCTGTTCCAGGAGTGAATGGAGTTGCCCACCGCTCAGGGACAGCGTCACCAGCGTGTTGCCGAACGGCTGCGCCGCGAAGGCCTGCCCGTAGGTGAGGTCGCCGGTGGGGAGATCGGTTCGCAACCCCCCGGGGTTGGTGAAGGCGACGGTGGCGCTGGCGCTGCGCGCGGTGGCGGCCAGCTGGGCGTCGGCCACCACATCCCCCAAGGGAGCCTCGCCGGAGGCGTTCTGGGCTCGGGAGAGCGCGGTTCCCAGACGCCCCACTCGCCTGCGGGCGAGCGGCGCGGCGTCGGAGACCGCCTGGTCGACGATGCGTGCCACGGTCGGATCCGGGGGTAGATCGTGCGTCACCGGCACCTGGGTGGCGACCTTCTCCACCACCCGGTGGTGGGCCGTGTCGATCGTCAACTGAATCCGGGTGAGGAACCGCCCGAAGGCGCCCGCCTGAGTCACCAGGGTGCCGCTCAGATCCGGACAGAGATAAGCGTGGTGGGTATGGCCACTGACCACCACGTCCACGTCATGAAAACGCGGAACGATTTCAGTGATCGGCCCAGCCAGGTTCTGGCAGCTGTTCGGCGGTGAGCCTCGGGCCGTTGAGCCCCCCTGGTGGATCAGCACGACCACCACGTCGGCTCCGGCGGCGCGGAGCGTCGGCACCGCCGCATTGACCGCTTCCGCCTCGTCGATGAAGCGCAGGCCGCGGATCCCTTCCGTTCGGACGACCTGAGGCGTGTCCTTGAGAACCACCCCGACCAATCCGACCATCGCTCCATCCACCCGCTTCAGCACCGAGCCGGGAAACACGGTCTGCCCCGTTTGGGTATCGATGACATTGCCGGCCAGGTAAGTGAATCGGGCGCTCTTTTGAAGCCGGCGCAGCTCGTCGACCCCTCGGTCGAACTCATGGTTGCCCACACTGGAGACATCGAGGCCGAGTGCGTCCATCGCCGCGATGCTCGGCTCATCACGTTCCAGGGCCGAGGCCAGGGGGCTGGCTCCAATCAAGTCTCCGGCGGCGACCACCAGCGTGTTCGGTTCCTGGGCCCGCAGATGCGCGAGGTGTGCCGAAAGCCAGGAAGCTCCACCGGCCGGGACGGTCCCGTCTGCGAGACGGACGGTGCCCGAGGGGGGCTCGAGGTTGCCATGGAAGTCGTTGAAAGCGAGCAGCTGGAGGTGAACAGGAGCCGGCGGAATCGGCGCAGGCGGGCTGCCGGCGCAGCCGACGAGGAGCGCGGCCAGGAGAAGTCGATGCATGCGCCGCGAGAGCATGCACCGATTCGGCCAACCCGGGGGGATGCGAGCCGAGTCAACCGACCAAGGGCGTGGCGCGGAGATTGGCCGCCCGGCGAGCACGGGTCGATGGCGCCGGAATGGCGGCAGAGATCAGGGAGCGCCGGGGGGAGCTTGGCACGGGTCAGGTGACCTCATGCGCGAGGCTGAGATCGGCAGCCAGGGCAAGCGACGGACGATCAACCCCGGTGGTTTCCGCCATCAGGGTCAGAACTTGAACCACACCCCCACGCCGGCGTTGACGGCCTGACTTCCGAAGAAGCTCACTCCACTTCCGGCGTAGGGAAAGTCGGCCGACACCTCCAGGTAGAAGCGGAAGAAGGCCATGTCGATGAGCTTCAAACCGCCGCCGACCCGGAGGAAGAAGACCGCCGTATCCTCCAACTGGATGGGGAGCGAGGCGCGCGCATAGAGCGGGGTGGCTGGGATGTCCAGGGTAACGCCCGGACCGAGGTAAGTGAGTTGCCGGCTGTAGCCCGTGCCGGTGGCCGCCAGTCCGCGCCGGAATTCCACGTCCAGGCTGAGGATTGGCAGGACGTAGAACCCACCGATGATGTCCAGGGTGGGCTGGAAGCTGTCACCGATGCTGAAGGAATAGCTCTGCCCGTTGGACGAGGAGTGGAAGTAGAGCGGCGTTTCCACCCCGCCACGGATGGACCACTGGGCGTGGGCGGCGGTGGGGGCGAGCAGCAACGCCAGGCCCAGCACGGACGCCGAGAGGGAGCGCTTCACGGGAGACCGACCTCCGATGGACCGGCCGGCTCCCGGTCGAACGGTAGTCAGCCTAGGGCAGCGCTGGGACGCCGTGGAGGGAGCAGCTGTGCGCCTCGCGCCCCGTTGGACGGATCAGTGCGAGTCCACTCGCTTTTCCCCCGCTTCGACACGCAGCGCGAGCCGATTCTGCTTCGGCGGCAGCGGACAGGTGGCAAACGCACTGAAGGCGCAGGGCGGGTTGTAGGCGCGGTTGAAGTCGAGCACCACCGTGCCGTCCTTGGGTGGGTCGGCATAGAGGAAGCGACCGGCGCCGTAGGTCTCGGTGCGATTGGTCTCGTCGGCGAAGACGAAGAAAAGGTCGGGGCTCCCCTCCTCCAGAACCGGGGTCAGGCGGTACTCCTTTCCGTTCACCTGGAAGACTGCCGTTCCGGGAGAGGGCATCTGCTCGATCTCTCCCAGGACGTCGGGCACGGCGATCGGCACCGGAGGATTGGACGGCACCCACCGGGCCTGCAGCCGCCAACGCTCCGAGGCTGGGTAGGTGGGAATGCCGTGGAATTCCTTGCGGGCCCGGGCCTCGGGATCCTTGATGCGCACCCCGAGACGATTTCCGACGACATGGACCAGGAACCGGAAACGACCGACCTGGAGCACGTCCGGGGGGGCAGTGCCGGCATCGGTGGTCAGCGGCCCACCGGGAAATGGCTGACCCCCGCGGGCCACGGTCACACCGCGGGCGGGCTGAAAGGACACGCTCGAGCCCGACCGGGTGAAGGTCCCCACCTGTGTGGGGGCACCCTCCGGGAACTTCACGTCCGCCTTGGGGTCCGACCCCGCACTGTTGGCCCCCTCCTTCAGCCACCCCAGCCCAACCAGCGTCAGCCAACCATCCTCGGATTCCAGACGCTGGATCCGCTTCGCCTTCCAGGCTTGGGTGGCGGCCGTCACGTCGTTCGAGCTCGCTCCCGGTGCGGCGTGGAGAAGGAGCGCCAGCAGGAGACTCATGGCGCTCCCATAACCCAGAATTCCCCGCCTCGCTCAACCGAGGAGGCCGGTTGTTCAGGGCGACACCGCATCAGTCATCGTCGAGGCGCACCTTGACGATGAACGTCTGAGACGTGGGATGCCCGCCCGGAGAAGTGGCGGTGGACTGGAGGGTGTAATCGCCCGGGGCGAGGAGAAGCAACAGCCACCAACCGTCGGAAACAGCGGGCTGCGGCGTCCCGGTAATGCACGGGTCGAGAGCAGCGGTCAGGCTCGGATCGCCGGTGAAGTCAGGAGCAACGCCGCGGACAGGGCCGCGCAGGGAATCAGACGTTTCATGGGCCACCTCCTCTGGGGGGCGCGGCCCGGAGGGGTTCCGGTCGATCGCGCGGGCCAGGGTGGTCGCGCTGGCCATTCGAGCTGGAGGGCCAGTCGTCAGAAAGAGCGCGGTCCAGCTGGCCGGTCACGAGGGTGTCAAACATCTCGTCTGGTCCGGTCGAATTCTTCAAAACTGGTCCGTTCTCCACGGACCAGATGAGCGCATACTGGCATTCTGCCGGGAATCGAGGGTGCCGGCGGGGAGGAGGAGCCGTCGCATGCGCTCCTGGGAGCTGACTGTCGCGCTCGACCCCGAAGCCGCGGAGCCGCTGTTCCTGCAACTGTCCTGGGCGCTTCAGCAGGACATTCGCTCGGGCCGGCTTCCCCCAGGGAGCCGACTACCCGGTTCGCGGACCCTGGCCGAAGAGCTGGGGGTCCATCGGAACACCGTCTTGGCCGGCTACGCCGAGCTCATCGCCCAGGGCTGGTTGCACACCCATCCCGCCGCGGGGACCTTTGTCGCTCGCGATCTGCCGCCTCCGCCCACGTCCGTGGCATCGGAGCGCATCCGCGCCCGCAGCCGGTTGGGGCCGGGCTTCCCGCTCGGCCCGCCGATTCCCCCGACGCCCCGCGTTTCCGACTTCCCGCCCGGCCTCCTGGTGCTGGCCAAGGGTGCTCCGGATGTCCGCCGGATGCCCGCCGCAGAGCTGTCGCGGGCCTACCGACGCGCGCTGGCTCGACACGGAACGGCCCTGCTCGGGTACGGAGATCCTCGAGGGCATCCACGGTTGCGGCGGGCACTGGCGGAGATGCTCACCACCACCCGGGCGCTGCCGGCCTGCGAGGACACCGTCTTCATCACCCGCGGCAGCCAGATGGCCCTGGACCTCATCGCCCGAGCGTTGCTCCGCCCCGGGGACGTGGTGGCGGTGGAAGGCATCGGCCATCCCGTGGCCTGGGCGGCCCTTCGGCTCACCGGAGCGACGGTGGTGCCGGTGCCGGTGGATGGACAGGGCATCGAGGTGAGGGCGCTGGCCGCGCTTGCCGAGCGACAGCCTCTGCGCGCGGTCTATCTGACCCCGCACCACCAGTTTCCAACGACCTCGGTGCTTCCCGCGGCGCGCCGCATGGCCGTGCTCGAGCTGGCTCGGCGACACCGGCTGCTGGTGGTCGAGGACGACTACGATCATGAATTCCACTACGACGGGCGGCCGGTCCTGCCGCTGGCCAGCCGCGACGAAGCGGGGGTGGTGGTCTACGTTGGGACTTTGTCCAAGGTCCTCGCCCCCGGGTTGCGGATTGGCTACCTGGTGGCCCCGCGGGCAGTCATCGAACGGGTGACCGAGCTCCGCATCGCCACCGACCTCCAGGGAGACCAGGCCCACGAGTGTGCGGTGGCCGAGCTGTTCGAGGACGGGGACCTGGTGCGCCACGTTCGACGGATGCGCCGCCTGTACCGGACGCGACGGGACGCGCTGCTGGAGTTCTTGCGGCGGCACCTCGGATCGGCGCTCACCCTCACCCCGCCCGCGGGTGGCATGGCGCTCTGGGCTCGCGTCGATCCAGGCATCGACCTGGAACGCTGGTCCCGGGCGGGGCTGGAGCATGGTGTGGCCTTCGTCCCAGGGAGCCGGTACGCCTTCGACGGTGTGCCGGTGCAGGCGGTGCGGCTGGGATTCACTCCTCTCGATGAAACCGAGCTGGAGGAGGCAGCGCGCCGGATGGCCCTGGCCCTCAGGGAATCCCGGCCCCGGATCTCACCGGTCAGCGCCGCGGTCTGACTGGCGGAGCCGACACCCGGACCTGACCCGGAGACCTACTGGGCACGAACTCCTGCCCGGCTCATGACCCCGGCATCGCCGCGAGGCATTGTGCGGGCGAAAGCGGCGATATCGTGACGAGGTGGGCTGGAGTCGACGTCGGCGGAAAGAGCAAAGGTTTCCACGTCGCAGTCGTCGAGGGAAACCAAGTGACGCTCGCTGGTAGGCAAGCAGCCAATCCCACCGAGGTGGTTCGACTGCTACAGCCGTTCGCGCCAGTCCTCGTCGCTGTCGATTCGCCACGAACCTCGGCCGCTAACGGCGAGACCTGTCGACCCTGTGAGCGCGAATTCTTTCGGGCGCAGATCTGTCACTTGTACTGGACCCCGTCTCGGTCGGTCATCAAAGAGAAGCCGTTCTACGAGTGGATGGATCGTGGGCTCGACCTCTACGACGAGCTGGTCACGCACGGCTTCGAGGCCATTGAGTGCTTCCCGACCGCGTCCTGGACCGTGTGGTTTGGACCTCGTGGATCCGCTCGGCGCACCAGCTGGTCTCGAAGGGCTCTCGGCAAGCTCGAGCGAGATCTCGCGCTTGAAGGGATCCCTCCACGACTCGGGCAGGATTCGCGAGATGCGATCGCCGCCGCACTGACCGCGCGCTGCTACGACCTTGGGGGGGCGCGCCGCTTCGGCGACCTCGTCGTCCCTTGTCGTGAGTAACCTCGGGCCGGAATTCTAGAGCCGACACCCGGACTTGAACCGGGGACCTACTGATTACGAATCAGTTGCTCTACCAACTGAGCTATGTCGGCGACGGGCTATGGGGCCCGGCTTGGTAGCATCGACGCCTCAGCGCGTCAAAGCCATCGCCCCGGCTCATCAGCGCACCGGCCGACCAAGTCCAAGGCCCTCAAGCACCTCCGCCCGGGCCCCCGAGGCCCGCTCACCATGCCGACGCGTCTGCGACGCAGGGCTGCGCGGAGCTGCCCACTCGAGCCGGGCACGCTGGAGCGGTTCATCGTCGCCCGAACGAATTCTAGTGGAGACGATGCTGCGGCTGGCTGGGTGCGTCACGAGCCTCGAGGTCGTTTTGACCTCCGGGCGAGCGGTGCGGCGTGATCGATCTCCCCCAGATTGCTGCTCGGTCACGATCGAGGTCGACATCACGCCGATCGTGGTCAACGTCGGGGGGTTGAACGGAACCCAGAGCGCGGACGGGTACTACCACCCCGAGGACGAGGTGTTCCTGCCGTGGTTCATGCGCACCGCGCCGAACACGATCTCCGAGCCCACCCAGTCTCCGTCGACGAACATCGGCCGCTACACCTTCATGGGTGACCTGAACCCATTCCCGGGCTTCCGCCAGCCGGCCACGGGCTGCGAGTAGCGGGCCGCCACGGTGGCCGGCCATGGCAGGCGGGCCACCGCGCCAATCCTGGTTCCGCGGGGAGGCCGGCCCCTCGGGGCGACTTCGCCCTTTTCTTGTTCACGAACAGTTGCTCTGCCAACTGAGCCATGTCGGCCACGTGCGAGGGGCGGTGGAGTAGCAAGGACCGGGCGCTCCCGTCAGGGTCTTGACCGCTCCGAGTCCGTGGTCCCCGTCGGAAGCGCGAGCGGGGACCCCGGGCGATGACCCCGGGGCGGCTCAGAGCGGAAGCAGCCACACGTTCCGGAACCGCACCGGGTGCCCGTGGTCTTGCAGCCGCAGCGGCGCCGGCCCCGGTCCCTCGGCGTCTCCGAGCGTCGTGCTGTGCGGCACCTCCACGTCCCGCTGCACCACCGATCCGTTCCACACCACCGTCATCCGCGCCGGGGACTGCTTGGTGCTTCCGTTCCAGATGGGCGCTCGAAAGACGATGTCGTAGCTCTGCCAGATGCCCGGCGGCAGCGACTCGTTCACGTCCGCGTCCTTGACTCCGTAGATGGCGCCGCAGTCGTTGGCGTCGGCCAGCGAGCGCCCGAACGAATCGAGCACCTGAACCTCGTAGCGCCCTTGGAGATAGACCCCGCTGTTGCCCCGATCCTGCTCGGCGGCATTGTCCGGCGACGGTGGCACCTGAAACTCGACGTGGAGTCGCACGTCGCCGAACGTTTCCCGAGTTAACAGGTCGCCCTTCCCCGGGACGACCTCCAGCACCCCTTCGACGATGCGCCAACCAGGCGCATCACCAGACTTGGACTTCCAGGCATCCATCCCGGTTCCATCGAAGAGAACCACCGCGCCTGGCGGTGGCTCGGGGTAGAGAAGAGGGCGAACCTGGACGTTCCGGTAAAACACTTCCGCCCCCTCGGCCTGCAGGGCGAGGCGGCCGTGATCCAGCGGGCCCCAGGTTCCGGCGTCGGTTGCTTCCACCGCCGAGCCGGCGTTGACCCAGTGCCCATTGACGATCTGGGCGACGTCGCGTCCCGAGGCGACCAACTCGACGATGTTCCAATCGGTGCCCGATTCGAAGGTCCCGTGCTTCCTCAGTCGGCCATTACGAACCGTCCCCATGTTGCCCAGCGGTAGGAAGGTCGGCACAGAGGCGCTCGGGTCGAGGTGGGTGGTCAGCCCAACCCCCGATAGCAGCCAGATGTCTCCGACGTCCTGCTCCTGGATCTGAAACTCGAGCGACTGAGGCCAGATCTGGTCTGCGCCGCGGAGGTGGTAGAGCAGCCCGCTGTCGCGAGGGTCGCTCGCTCGCGGCGGAAACTTGGCAGTCCCCCACTTCTGCTCGAGTCGTAGCCTGTAGTTTCCGAAGTCGTCGCGAGTGGCCAGATAGCCGTAGTCCTCTCCGCCCGACGTCGGGGTGATGCCGAGGACGTGCAACACTCCGCCGGCTTCCATCTTGAAGACCCCGTGAGGGTCGTTGTCGCGGCCCTTCGAGGACAACCATCGGTACCAACGCGAAAGCGAGTCGTCGAGCAACGGCGTCCATTCCGTCTCGTTCAATCCGACGCCTGCATCGGGAGCGGGCCCGCCCTGCACTCCGCCCCCGCCTCCGTCGGAACCGTCGTCGGACGCACCGTCGACCGTGCCGCCGCAGGCAGCAATGAGCATCAGCGGGAAGGCAAGCAACGCCTGAGGACGCATCAGCGCGGAGTTAGGTCATCCCTGACCCCGCGGGGAGTCCCACCCCCCACGATTTTGGCCTCCTACCCGGTGTGAGGTAGCTCGTCGCCTGAGATGCCTGTCAAAACATCATCTCGAGCGCAGCGCCCTTCGAGCAAGGTGTCTCGAGCGCGGTGTCAAACACCTCGTCAGCGCCGTGGTGTTGAACGCGTCGTTTCGAACTTCTCGCTCCCCCGCCACAGCGTGGTGTCCACCGCGTCGTGTTAGACAACATCGTCTGCGTCAAACACTTCCTCTCTGGACGTCTCGCCACCTCACAGACGCCACGCGGTCACGGCGACGAGCCATGCTCGAGGTGCTTGCGCATTCGACGCGACGCGTAAGTTCTCGCACCTGTGCGGGAAGAGTGACCGGGCGCCGACGTTGACGGATCCGATCGGCGGGACGTATAGCCGCGCGGCACCAAGGAGCCGAACCTGCCAATGGCCGGACAAGAAACCTTCATGCGGGTGCCCAACCTGGGTCCCAAGCGCACCCTCTACACGGACGCGATGGAGATCTTCCATCGTGCGGCCGACACCATCGGGCTCGCGCCTCGGGTCCGCCTGGAGCTGGAGGAGCCCGACTACGAACACATCTTCTACGTCACCGCCAAGCTCAAGGACCGTCTCCGCCCACTTTCCCCCGAAGCCGCCCGCGCCTTCGCCGACTTACCCCCGACTCAAGTGCGCGACCCCAACGGCCTGGAGCGATTGGCCGACGGGCAGATTCTGCTGAACGGGAAGGCTCTGCTCGGTTCGGACGTCGTCATCCGCCGCGGTCATCTGCGGCTCCTGGACGGTGGGGTGTACCAGCTCGTCCCCGGCGAATCGCAACGCTTCAAGGCTTACCGCGTTCAGCACAACCAGGCCCGCGGTCCGTACAAGGGCGGCATCCGTTACCACCGCGAGGTGTCCCTGGACCTGTTCAAGGCGCTGGCCGCGGAGATGACCTGGAAGACGGCCATCGCCGAGATCCCCTTCGGAGGCGGCAAGGGCGGCATCCAGATCGATCCCCGTCAATACGGTCGAGAAGAGCTGGAGTCCATCACCCTCCGCTTCATGTACAAGCTGAAGCGCCTCATCGGGCCCAACATCGACATCCCCGCACCAGACATCGGCACCAACGGCGAGATCATGGCGCTGATGATGCGCCAGTACCTGGACGGCGAGCGGGAGCGGCACACCGGCCGGGCCGTCGTCACCGGCAAGGACGTCCGCATCGGCGGCTCGGAGGGCCGGATCAAGGCCACCGGCCAAGGCGTGGTCTACTGCATCGAGGACTATTACGGCGACCGCGGAGAGACGCTGAAGGGCAAGACCTTCACCGTGCAGGGCTTCGGCAACGTGGGCTCCAACGCCGCGGAAATCTTCGCCAACCTGGGCGGGCGCCTGCTGGCGGTGAACGACTCCGACGGGACCATCTACAACCCCGACGGCATCGACGTGCCAGCGCTCGTCGCTCACGTGAACGATCCCAAGAACCTCAAGCGCTCGGTGCTCGGGTTCTCCGGGGCGCAGAAGATCGACAAAAAGGATTTCTGGGAGGTTCCCGCCGACGTCATCATTCCCGCCGCCCTGGGCGGGGAGATCACCGCCGAGATCGCCGAGAGGCTGAAGACCAAGCTCATTGCCGAAGGCGCCAACGGCCCCACCACACCCGAGGCAGACCGGGTTCTAATCGCCCGTGGCATCGACCTCATTCCGGACATCATCGCCAACGCCGGCGGCGTGACGGTGAGCTACTACGAGTGGATCCAGAACAAGCGCATGGAGTCCTGGGCCGAGGCCGAGGTCAACCAAAAGCTCGAGTACGCCCTCAAGCGCAACTACCGCATCATCCGGGACATCGCCCGCAACAATCCCCGCAAGACGGAGATGCACGACAGCCGCCCCTTCTGCGTGGGCAAACAGGTCGAGCCTCGGCTGGCGGCGATGATCCTCGCCCTCAAGCGCATCGAGGCGCACTACCTGCTGGAGGGCTTCTCCCAGTAACGGCCCGGTCCCCAGGGACGCCTCGATGTGCTTCCTGGGTCGAGATCAGACCGCTCCGTCCCGACGCGAACGCCTAGGCCGGCCGTCCGAGACAGCTGCTCGGATCGGGTGACGTGAGCGATCTAGTCGAATTGTGACAGCCCGCCGGCGCGGCTTTGGTACGAAGGAGGAGACCGGAGGCGCGACGCAACGATCGGTCCCTAGAGCAAATGAAGACTGATCACTCAGCCTACGCTATCAGTGCATCACCCGTTCGCGGTCCACCAGCAGAAGGGGGTGGTCTTCCCGGGTTTCGTAGGCCACGATCCGCAAGCCCATCCCCCGGGAGTGGCCGGGCAGTTCCTCCTCCCCTCGCCCGTAGCTCAACGCCACCTGATAGCGAACCTCGCAGAGACAGGTCATCTCCGTGCCGTCCTCGCCGGTGAAGGTCACCCGAACCCGGCCGCCCAGCGGCATCGGCTCGCGGGTCTCGACGAAGAGTCCGGTGGCAGAGATGTTCCTGGCAATTCCGCGGGTGAGGCCGTCGGGCGTGCTGATGTAGACGGTGAAGACCTTGTCGAAGCGCAGGTGGCGGCGGCGGTCGCCCACGGACTGCCTCCTTCTGGAAGGATGCGGAGGCCACCACGGTACGCGGTAGGCAGATGTAGTCAAACTATCTACCCACGGAGGTCTGGGTGCTGCGCCTTCTTGCAATGGTGTCTCTGCTCTCTCCCGCGCTGGCCGTGGCCGACGCTCGCTTCGATGCGCTGCGGGCCAGCGCCGAGCCATACGACGGCGGGCTGGGAGAGTTTCTGGAGGAGTACACCGGAGACTGCGGCCAGGCCTCGAACACCGCCAACTGCCGAAACAAGTCGCACGAGCTGCAGGCCCGGGCCCGGGGCAAGCGCTTCTACGCCCTCATCCGCGAGGACGCCGCGGGAATGCTGGGGATGTCCACCGGACGGGCCCAAGGAGGGGACTTCACCGTGGAAGTGACCCCCTTCTTTCCCAGCCGCGAGCACGCCCTCACCAACGCGGTGCCCAAGAAGACCGACGCCCAGGGCAATCCCATCTTTCCGGTGATTCTCTTGCCGGGGACCTTGCCCGAGGGCGAAACGGTGGAATCCATCCAGCGCGCCTTCCGCAATCGGACCGTGCGCCTGGAGCTGCTGTTTCGGCCCGAGGAGCTGTGGGCGCTCAACCGGAAGGGCGGCGGAAAGATGGTGGGGGTCAAGGCAAAGCTCGACGCCCTGCTGGTGACCACCCGCACCGGGGAGGTCCTGGCTCGTTACGAAGCGCCTTAGGGGACCGCCAGCACGACTCGGCGGGGCTTGCCGGAGCGCTCGACCTCCAGAGCGACCCGGACTCCGGCGGGGCGTTGGGCCAGGGCCAGACGAAAGCTCTCCATGCTCGCTACCCGCTGACCGGCGGCCTCCACCACCACGTCCCCCACCCGCACCCCGGCCCGCGCCGCCGCACCCCCGGGGGTGACCTGCACCACCCAAGCACCGAACGGTGAGCGGGCTCCCAGCCGGCGTGCCGCCTCAGCATCCAGATCCGACACCGCCAGGCCGAGCGAATCGATGCCAGGGCTCGCCTCACCGGGCTCGGAAGACTCCCCGGGAGCGGTACGGCGGGGGGTGGGTCGCTCGGCGACCCGGGCGGTGATCTCCCGCGCCGCCGTCCCTCGCTGCACCCCCAGCCGGACCAGCATCCCCGGCGCCAGCAGGGAGACCTTTCGAAGCAGCTGGAGATAGGACTCCACCGGGCGGCCGTTCACGGTGGTGACCCGATCATTCGGCCTGAGCCCGGCGGCTGCCGCCGGCCCGCCCGGGTACACATCCACCACCGTCGCCGCGTGGCGCGCCGGCTCCTCGGCCACCGTCATCCCCAGCCAACCGCGTTCGACGTGACCGTTGTCGAGGAGGTTGGGCAGAAGATCCTTCACCATGTTGATGGGAACGGCGAATCCGATGCCCTGGGCATGGCTGATGATGGCGCTGTTGACGCCCACCACCTCGCCTCGCATGTTGAAGAGCGGGCCTCCGCTGTTGCCCGGGTTGATCAGTGCGTCGGTTTGGATGAAATCGTCGAGCGGCCCCACTCCCAGGATCCGCTCCTTGGCGGAGATGAGCCCGTGGGAGACGCTCCGGTCCAGGCCGAAGGGGCTGCCGATGGCGACCACCCAGTCGCCCACCTCGAGCTTGTCGGAATCGCCCAGCACCACGTAGGGAAGCTCGGCGCCGCCCAGGATTCGGAGGACGGCCAGGTCGGTGTCGGGATCGCTCCCCACCAGCTGAGCGTCGAAGATGCGTCCGTCGGCCAGCCGAACCTGGATCCACTGCGCGTCCTTCACCACGTGATGGTTGCTGACCACGTAGCCTTCGGGCCCGAGGATGAACCCCGACCCCGTCGCGGTGGGAATGCGGCCAGCGGAGATCCCCTCCACCGGCTCGGCATAGGTGAGCACGTTGATGACCGCCGGGCTGACCGCCCGGATCAGCGGAGCCAGCGAGCTCGGTGGTGAGAAGCTGGCCAGAAAGGGAGAAAAGCTGCCCCGCTCGCGCCACAGCGGGGCACCGGGAGAGGCCGGACGGTCGCCCTGCTCGAAGGCGCGCGCCCGTTCCCGCGCCCAGTCCTCGAAGGCATGCTGGGGTCCGGTGGTGGCGAGTGCCGCCAGTAGGAGGAAGATCGGCACGCTTGCCGAGCGACTCTACGCCTTCGCCGGTTCGAGATACCTGCCGACCTTGACCCGTCCCGGGCGGATGACCCGGCCCTTGAGGGCATAAGCGGCGCGCAGCTCGGCCAGCACCCGATCGGCCTGGCCCGGCGCGGGCACCAGCTCCACGTCCACCGCCTCGGCAGAGTTGGGATCGTAAGGGCGGCCCACCAATTCCAACCGCTCGATGCCCATGCCCTGGAGCCGTTGGAGGAGCTTTTCCCGGATGAGACGGACGCCCCGGGCCAGAGCGGATTGGTCATCCGCTTTCAGGCTGAGGTCCAGCTCGTCGACTGCTTCGATCAGGGCCAGCGCCACCTGCCCCTTTTCCACCTCCAGCAGCCGCTCGCGTTCGCGGCTCACGCGCTGCTTGAACTCCTCGCGCTCCCGCGTCACCTCCTGGATGCCACGGGCCAGTTCGTTCACCCGGCGCCGAGCTGCCTCCAGGTCCGAGCGGAGCTGCGCTACCTCGCCTGACTCGCTGCCACCCGACGCGTCGCTGGCCGCCTCGGCCTCGGTGGGGGGGCTGGGGGTCTCCGACTCCTCGACCTCTCGGGGCGTCCCGTCGGGATTGAATCGTCGCTTGTCTGTGACTTGTGCCGTGCTGTCGCTCATGGTTGGGGTCGCGCGGAACCTAACCAGACGAATAGGGCTGTCAACGCCCCGACCCGCCATTCAAGCGTGCGATTCACCCCAGGCTGGTGCCACATCCAACTCGGTCCCGGGTGAGGCGCAGGTCACCTTCGGCCCCAGGATCCGTCCCAGCTCGGGCTCCTCCACCACTTCGGTGGCCAGCAGCCGCGCCGCCAGCTCCTCCACCCGGGCTCGGTGGGTTCGCAAGACCACCCGGGCCCGCTCCAGCGCCTCCTGGGACAGCCGCCGCACCTCTGCGTCCACCAACCGGGCAGTCTGCTCGGAGTAGCCGCGAAGCTCGGGAAGCATGGCCGAGGCGACAAAGGGGCTCCGCTCCTCGGCCAGCGCCACCGGGCCCAGCTCGCGGCTCATCCCGTAGTCGCGGACCATCAGCTTGGCCAGCTCGGTGGCCTGCCTCAGGTCGTTGGAGGCGCCGGTGGAGATCTCTCCGATGAACAGCTCCTCGGCGGCCCGCCCCCCCATCATGGCCGCCATCTTGTCCCGCAGCTCATCGAAGGACATCAGATATCGGTCCTCCAGCGGCGCGGACATCGTGTAACCCAGGGCCGACAGACCGCGAGGAATGATGCTGATCTTGTGCACCGGCTCGGTGTGGGGAAGCATCCAGCCCACCACCGCGTGGCCAGCCTCGTGGTGGGCGACAATCTCCTTTTCCCGCTCGGTGATGCGCCGGTTCTTCTTCTCCAGGCCGGCCACCACCCGCTCGATGGCCTCGTCGAAGTCGGCCCGCATCACCGCGGGGTGATCTTTCCGCGCCGCCAGCAGCGCTGCCTCGTTGACCACGTTGGCCAGGTCCGCCCCGGCGAAGCCGGGGGTGCGGGCGGCCACCGATTTGAGATCCACGTCCGGGGCCAGCTTCACCTCCCGGGAATGAATGCCCAGGATGCGCTCCCGTCCCCGCTTGTCCGGCCGGTCCACCAGGACCTGGCGGTCGAAGCGGCCCGGGCGCATCAGCGCGCTGTCCAGAATCTCCGGACGGTTGGTGGCCGCGATGATGATCAGGCCGGCCCGGGCATCGAACCCATCCATCTCCGCCAGCATCTGGTTGAGGGTCTGCTCCCGCTCGTCGTGCCCGCCGGCCACCGCGGCGTTGCGGGTCTTCCCGATGGCATCCAGCTCGTCGATGAAGATGATGCAGGGGGCTTTGCTCTGGGCCTGGGCAAAGAGATCGCGCACCCTGGCCGCTCCCACGCCGACGAACATCTCCACGAATTCCGAGCCGGACAGCGAGAAGAACGGGACCCCTGCCTCCCCGGCCACCGCCCGGGCCAACAGCGTCTTGCCGGTGCCGGGTGGGCCCACCAGCAGCACCCCCTTGGGAATCCGACCGCCCAATCGACGGAATTTCTCCGGGGTCCGGAGGAACTCCACGATCTCCCGCAGCTCGTCCACCGCTTCGTCGATGCCGGCCACCTCGGAGAAACCCACCCCGGTATCGGCCTCGGCCTGGACCTTGGCCCGGGTCTTCCCGAAGCTCATCACGCTCTGAGGACCCTGGCCCATGCCGGAGGCCATCCGACGCATCATCCAGGTCCAGAAGACGAAGCCCAGCACCAGGGGCAGCCCCCACACCCAGAAAGCCTCGTTGAAACCGCTGCCCGGCACCGCCTCGTACTGGACCTTCTTCTCCTCCAGCACCTGGGTGAGCCCGTCGTCCGGAACCCGGTTGGCGATCCACGGCATGGCCGAGGGGTCGCCTGGTCGGACCGGCGCTCCCGCTTCCTCGGCGCCGTACCCGCGCAGGGTGTCGGGAGTGATCTGCACCCGCTTGAACTTGTTTTCCCGGATGGCCTGCTTGAACTCGCTATAGGGGACCCGGACGAAGCCCGCCTCCTGGAACAGATTCCGGAACAAGAGCAGGCCCAGCACCACCAACCCGAGGTAGAGGATGGGCGAGCCGAGGTGGAACCGAAAGCCGCCCGACTTGTCGTGCTTGCGGCCGCGGGGATTGAATCCCGGCGGATCGTGAGAGAACGGTGCCACCCTGGCGTTCGAAGATGGGCACTGGGAGTGCGACCTTCAACTCTGGAGGACGTGATGACGGGACGGGTGATCCGGGCTCCTCGCGGGACCGAGAAGAGCTGCCGGGGTTGGGTCCAGGAGGCGGCGCTCCGGATGCTGATGAACAACCTCGACCCAGAGGTCGCCGAGCGGCCGCAGGACCTGGTCGTCTACGGAGGCACCGGCAAGGCCGCGCGCGACTGGGCCGCATTCGACCGGATGGTGACGACGCTCCGATCGCTGGGCGACGAGGAGACCATGCTGGTCCAGTCGGGCAAGCCGGTGGGAGTGCTGCGCACGCATCCCGACGCGCCCCGCGTGCTCATCGCCAACTCGAATCTCGTCGGACGCTGGTCGACCTGGGAAGTCTTCCGCGAGCTGGAGGCCAAGGGATTGATGATGTACGGCCAGATGACCGCCGGCTCCTGGATCTACATCGGCACCCAAGGAATCTTGCAGGGGACCTTCGAGACCTTTGCCCAGGCCGGGCGCACCCATTTCGGGACCGATGATCTCGCTGGGCGATTGTTGCTCTCGGCTGGCCTGGGAGGCATGGGGGGCGCGCAGCCTCTGGCAGCGACGATGGCCGGGGCATCCTTCCTGGGCGTGGAAGTGGATCCCCAGCGCGCCCAGCGGCGGCTGGAGCTTCGTTATCTCGAAACCATCGCCCGGGACCTCGACGAGGCGCTGAGCCAGGTGGAGGAGGCACGGGCCCGACGGCAGCCCCGCTCGGTGGCGGTCATCGGAAACGCAGCCGACGTCTACCCGGAGCTGGTCCGACGGGGGGTGAAGCCCGACCTGGTGACTGACCAAACCTCGGCCCACGATCCCCTCAACGGCTACGTGCCCCACGGCCTCACCCTGGCCGAGGCGGCGGGGCTGCGGCGAACCCGGCCCGAGGAATACGTGCGGCGGGCCCAGGCCTCGATGGCGGTCCACGTCCAGGCCATGCTCGATTTCCAGCGCGCCGGCAGCCACGTCTTCGACTACGGGAACAACCTTCGGGCCGGGGCCGAGGCGGGGGGGCTGCGTGGGGCCTTCGGCTTCCCTGGCTTCGTGCCGGCCTACATCCGTCCCCTCTTCTGCGAAGGCTCGGGCCCCTTCCGCTGGGTGGCCCTTTCCGGCGACCCGGAAGACATCCGGCGGACCGACCGGGCGGTGCTCGAGTTGTTCCCCGAGAAGACAGGGCTGCGGAGGTGGATCTCCATGGCCGCCGAGCGGGTGTCTTTCCAGGGCCTTCCGGCCCGCATCTGCTGGCTGGGCTACGGCGAGCGTCACCGGGCCGGGCTGGCCTTCAACGAGCTGGTGCGGCGGGGGGAAGTGAAGGCCCCCATCGTCATCGGGCGCGACCATCTCGACTGCGGTTCGGTGGCTTCGCCCAACCGGGAGACGGAAGCGATGAAGGACGGCTCCGACGCGGTGGCGGATTGGCCCATCCTCAACGCCCTGGTGAACGCGGTGAACGGGGCCTCCTGGGTCAGCGTGCACAACGGGGGCGGGGTGGGCATCGGCTGGTCCTTGCACGCCGGCCAGGTCATCGTCGCCGATGGAACCGAGGCCGCGGCCCGGCGCATCGAGCGCGTCCTCACCTCCGACCCGGGAATGGGCGTGCTCCGTCACCTCGATGCCGGCTACGAACGGGCGGTGGAGGTAGCCCGGGCGCGTGGGGTGCAAGTCCCCGGTTTGGGGAGCTGATGTCCGCACCCTTTCAGCTCCTGGTCCGCAACAGCCGCGCCGTCCTGACCGCGGATGGACCCGATGGGGGCAGTGCCGAAGCGATGCTGGGGGCGATTCCCGGCGGCGCAGTGGGAGT
>JBKOYI010000009.1:0-34600 GCA_046725335.1 Myxococcota bacterium
CCCCACTGCTGCCTCCCGTAGGAGTCTGGACCGTGTCTCAGTTCCAGTGTGGCTGATCGTCCTCTCAGACCAGCTACCCGTCGTTGCCTTGGTGGGCCGTTACCCCGCCAACGAGCTGATGGGCCGCGGGCTCATCCTGAAGTGATAGCTTGCATGCAGAGGCCACCTTTTCCTTCAGCCCCCGAAGGGGCCGTAGGCTTATCCGGTATTAGCTTGCCTTTCGGCAGGTTATCCCGGGCTTCAGGGCAGATTACCCACGTGTTACGCACCCGTGCGCCGCTCTACTAGGATTGCTCCATTCGCGCTCGACTTGCATGTGTTAGGCACGCCGCCAGCGTTCGTTCTGAGCCAGGATCAAACTCTCCAATTAAAAACTGAAGTGTTTGAACTGGCGTCCCCTTTCCTCTCCGGACCGCTCCCGCTCCAGGAGGCCCTCACGGGCGCCCGGCAGGGCGGCTTTGGATGAGAAGGAGTTCGCTGTTCGGGACACGCGCCGGACATCGCGGGGAGAGCCGACCGCGAACGGTCAGTCACCCCAACGGCCTGCGCGTATCCAATTGAATTGACTGCGGTTTCCGCAATCGTCTTGGACTTGCTATCCGGTTTTCAAAGACCGAGCCACCACCGCTGGACCTGAGGGTCCGACGAGCGGCGGGCCGACCTTTCTACGGTCGGACCTCCATCCTGTCAAGCGACCCACACTGGACTGCTTGGGTGGGTGAGCCCCGAAGAGGAACCGACGGCTCGGCCCGAGAAAACGCGGCCAGAGGGGGTTCGTTCGAGGGGCGGCTGAGGTACCGCAGGGATCGGGCCCTGTCAACCGAACTCCTCACCTGCCCTGGGGAGACGACAACCCCAGCGCGCTCAGATCCACCCGGCCCCGGCGGCACCGCTCCGCGGCGACCACCGCCTCCAGCTCGGCGTAGGCTTGATGCACCGCGTCATTGAGGATGATGTAGTCGTAAAGAGCCACCCCGTTTTCCATCTCGGCCCGGGCAGCCAGCATCCGTCGGCGGATCGACTCCTCGGTCTCGGTGCCCCGTTCCCGAAGCCGGCGCTCCAGCTCATCCATGGTGGGGGGAAGGACGAAGACCAGGATGGCCTCGGGGTACTTGCGCTGGATGGCCCGGCCGCCCTGCACGTCGATGTCGAACACGGCGATGCCCCCGGTCCGCAGCGCCTCGTCCACCACCGCCTGGGGGCTGCCGTAGAAGTGGCCATGCACCTCGGCCCACTCCACGAACTCGCTGCGCTCGATCTTCCGCTGAAAAGTGAGCGCGTCGACGAAGTGGTAATCCACCCCCTCGCGCTCGCTCCCCCGTGGTTCCCGGGTGGTGATGCTGATGCTGAAGCGCGCCTCGGGGTGGGCCTCCACCAGCCGGCGAGCGAGGGTGGTCTTCCCCGCCCCGGAGGGCGCCGAGAGGACCAGCAAGAGACCTGAGTGCAGTGTGCTCATTCGACGTTCTGGACCTGCTCGCGGATCCGTTCCAGCTCGGCCTTGAGCTCCACGACCCGGGTGGAGATCTCCACCGACTGGCTCTTGCTTCCGGTGGTGTTCACTTCGCGGTTCATCTCTTGAACCAAGAAATCCATCCGCCGGCCGGCCGGTTCGGGGCTGGCCAGGAGGGCCCGAAACTGTTCCAGGTGGGAGGCGAATCGGGTGGCCTCCTCGGCCACGTCGGTCCGTTCGGCGAACAGCGCGGTCTCTTGAATGAGGCGCGTCTCGTCCACCGGCACCCCCCGCAGCAGCTCGGCCACCCGCTCGTGAAGTCGGGCCCGGAAGGCCTCCACCGTCCGGGGAGCGAGGGCGGCGATCTCGCCCGTCAGCTCGGCCACCCGCCCCAGCCGCTCCAGGAGATCGTCCTGCAGGGCCCGGCCCTCGCGCTCGCGCATGGCGACCAGCGCCTCCAGGGCCTGCGCCAGTGCGGCCTGGAGCGCCTGTCCGGCCGACTCCAGATCCACCCCGGCCTCCTCCAGCCGGATCACTCCCGGCTGGCTGGCCACCTGGCTCACAGTGGGCAGGTCGGGGAGCTCCAGCACCCGGGCCAGCTCGCGGAACGCCTCCCGCCAGGCCCGGGCCATGGCTGGATCCACCGCGGGCACCGAGCCGGTAGGGAGCTTGGAAACGCGCCGCACCGCCACCTCCACCGTCCCCCGTGAGCAGCGGGCCCGTACGGCCTGCAACACCACCGGCTCCAGCGAGGCCAGCTCCCGGGGGAGCCTCACCTTGATGTCCAGGTGCTTGTGGTTGACCGCCCGGACCTCGACGGACGTCTCCTCGTCGCCGGCACGCGCCCGCCCCGCTCCAAAGCCGGTCATGCTCCTGAGCATGGTCGTCTGCAGGGGTGCTAGGAGGCGCCGCACCCGCCGTCAAGCCCTGACTCGATGATTCCCTGGCACAAGCACCTGGAGGGTTTCGCCAAACGCTCCCTGGCCCGGCTGGCGGCACTGTTTTTTCGACGGCCCGGCCGAAGAGAGCCGCCCCAATTGGCCAATGGCTCGCGGGTGCTGCTGGTCCGCATCGACGACCGCCTGGGCGAGGCGCTGCTCCTCACCCCGCTGCTCTCCTCCCTGAAGCGGCACCCCCGCGCGCCGGCCGTGGACGTGCTGGTTCACCAGCGCACCGCCCGGGTGCTGAAAGGCCATCCCCACGTCGAGCGGGTGCTGGCACTGGACCGTCGAGGGCTTGCGCTCGGTCCGCTGTCCCCCGGCATCCGAGCCGTTCGACGGGCCGGGCCCTGGGATGTGGTGGTCGACTGCGGAAACTGGGAGGTCCCCAGCGTCACCTCGGCCCTGGTGTCCCGCCTGGTGGCCGGCCCGGCGGCGCTCATCGGTCCGGCAGTGGAGCCGACCGGGGCACTCCATGATTTCCCGGTCCCTCGGCTCCTGAACGCGACCTCCGAGCTGAAACAACGGCTGCACCTGCTTTCCGCCCTCCCGGGTTTGGTCCCCCTGCCAGCCGTCTCCTTCCGCGCCCCCCGGCTGCAACCGGCGCTGGCGCCTTTGCTGGCCGAAGCGCGGGAGCGGCCGCACGCGGTGGTGATCCCCGGCGGCAGACTGGGGTGGAGGCGCATCCCGCCTCAGATGTTCGCGGTCGCCGCCCGGGCCCTGACTTCCCTTGGCCGGGCCGTCATCGTCGGCTGGGGGCCGGGAGAGGAGGAGTTGGCCCGGACCGTGGTCGAGGCCGTCCCGGGAGCGCGCCTGGCTCCGGCAACGGATCTCGACGGACTGGCCGCCCTCCTCGCCGCCGCGGGTTGCACCATCTGCAACAACAGCGGCCCGATGCACCTGTCGGTGGCAGTGGGGGCCCCCACCCTCGCGCTGTTCCTGCACATGGACCCGGAGCGGTGGGGTTACGGAGAGCCGCCGCACCGGGTCCTCGATCTCACCCCCCTAGAAGGCGATCCGGAGCGGGGGGCAGCGGCCGTCGTCACCGCGGTCGCGGGTTTCCTCGGCGGTCTCCGGTCGCGGGCGGGCTGATCCCCCGGGTCCGGCCTGCGCGACGAGTATGTCCAAGGCGGGCGGCCACTGGCTGTTGTGACGCTCCCCGGATCGACCCCGCGCTCTGGCCGCCGGTTGTGGAGCGAAGGATGACTTTGTCATCCAACTCCGTGAAACTCGCCGACTCAAAGTGGGGCACGAGAGGATTCGAGCAGTTACTTTGATGGTTTCACGACTAAATCTCTCTTGATTGATATATCAACCAAGGCGCTCCTCCCGGCGATTTCTCTCGCGGGACCCTTGAGATTCAGAGCATTTAAGATGGGCCTCAGCAGGTCCTCTGCCTGTTCTATGACGAAGTCATCCTCCGCGCCAAAGGCCTCGGCCAGGGCGCCGTGTGGGACCGGCCGACGGGCCTGGCTCCAGTCTCCCTGCGCGCCGTGGGCCGGCAGCCGCCCGAGTCGATCGGGCTCCGCTCCGATCTGTCCCCGCACGTTCGGCTCCGCATTTCACCTGCAAGCTGTTGGCACCACATCTCGCCCGCGCCTTCCGGCATCGCCCCTCGGCCACCACGCGCCAGCACCGCATCTCGCCCGCAGCCCCGGCACCACTTCTCGTCCGCAGCTTCCGGCACCGCACCTACTTCCGCGCTTTGCGCGCCAGCTGGTCGAGCAGTGCGGTGGTGCTGTGGTCCTTGGGATCTCCGGCGATGGCCACCCGTCCCCCCCAGGCGCGGAGCTCGTCGCGCTCGGGCACGGTCTCGGCCGTGTAATCCGTTCCCTTCACCTGCACCTCGGGGCGAAGCCGGCGCAGCACCGCCCGGACATCCGGCTCGGAAAAGAGAACGACATGATCGGTGCAAGCAAGCGCGGCCACCACCTCGGCCCGCTCCTCCTGCGGAATGCGCGGTCGTCCCGGTCCCTTCAGCCGGGCCGTCGATGCATCGTCATTGATGGCCACCACCAGCACATCGGCCAGCGCCTTGGCCCCTTCCAGGTAACGCACATGGCCCACGTGCAAGAGGTCGAACACCCCGTTGGCCAGGGCCACTGTCCGACCTGCCCGGCGCGCCGCCTCCACCGCGGCGGCCACCACTTCCAGCGGCTGCACCTTGTCTCGGCTGCTCACGCCTGACCGAGCTCCTGCCGCAGCTCGGCCGGGTTCACCGTGGCAGTGCCCGGCTTGAGCACCACCAGCGCCGCGGCCAGGTTGGCCAGTCGGGCTGCTTCGACCGCCGTCGCTCCGGCGGCCAGTCCCAAGGTGAAGGCAGCCATCACCGTGTCCCCCGCGCCGGTGACGTCCACTGCGGCGCGCGTTCCGTGGGGAGCCAGGAACTGCACCTCGCCTCCGCGCTCGACCACCGCCATGCCCCGGCGGCCCCGGGTGACCAGCACCACCTCCACATCCAGCGCGCGCTGGGCCGCCAGCGCCGCCCGTTCCAATGTCGAGTCGTCCTCGACCGGGAGTCCGGTGAGCGCGGCCAGCTCGGGCTCGTTGGGCTTGGCGGCCCGGAAACCCACCAGCTTGCCCAGTGCGTACCGGGAGTCGACGCAGACCGGCAGCCCACTGCGCTGTAGGTTGGTCAGGACGGTCCGGGTCGCTTCGTCCACCACCCCGCCCCCGTAATCGCTGACCAGCACCGCATCTGCACCGCGCGCGGCCTCGGCCAGCTCTCGGGCCAGTGCGGCCCCGGTCGCCGCCGGCAGCGGAAGGGGATTCCCTCGGTCCAGACGGAGCATTTGCTGACGACTGGTGTTGAGCCCGCCGGCCAGGATGCGGGTCTTGGTCTCGGTGACCAGGCCCGGCCCGTCCACTGCCCGCAGCGCAATGCCGGCCCGACCGAATGCCGACCGAAGCGCCTCCCCCATCTCATCCCCACCCGCCACCCCCACTGCAGTCACGGTGGCCCCCAGCGCCCGAGCATTGGCCGCCGCATTGGCCGCCCCTCCCAGGACGACCTCTGAGGACTCGTGTCGGACGATCAGCACCGGTGCCTCGCGGCTGACCCGGTCCGTCTGCCCATAGACGTAGTGGTCGGCCACCAGGTCTCCCAGGACGACCAGCTTGCGGGAACCGAACGCCGACAGGAGCGCGGAGGAATCGAACGGCACGTTCGCTCCAGTCTTTCACACGGCGCGGCCCGGGGCGCCAGTTCGGGCCGCCTCCAGCAGCGCCGCCAGCGTCGGCTCCCCCTCGACGACCTCCACCCCGAGGCGGAGGACATGCACTCCGAACCCCTCCGGGCACCGCACCGCATCCTTCTCGGTCGTGACCAGCCAGGCCCCCGCGTCCCCCGCAGCCCGCTCGAGCGCCGACAGCTCCGCCGCCGAGAACCGATGGTGGTCGGCAAAGGGGTGAAAGCCCCGCAGCTCGGGCCCCAGCGTTTCCAACGTCCGGCGAAAGCTGGAGGGACGGGCCAGGCCGCAGAAGGCGACCACCGATCGTCCCCCGAGCACTGCCGGCGGCCGGACATTCCCATCGGGAGAGAGCAGCTCGCTGGGAGCGTGGCGGGCTCGAACTTGTGGAACCCCCGCCGGCCAGGGGATCGGGACCGGCCGCTCCGAAGCGCGGACCCAGAGCAGACGGGCCCGAGAGAGCGCCTCGGGCGGCTCGCGCAACGGGCCGCGCGGAAGAAGATGCCCGTTGCCCAGCCCCACTCCTTCGTCGACCACCACGATGTCCAGCGCTCGCCCGAGCCGCCGGTGCTGAAAACCATCATCCAGGATCGCCGCGGTGGCGCCGGCCTCCACCGCCCGCCGCGCCAGCTTCGCCCGATCGGCCCCCACCCACACCTGGGCTGCGGGAAGGGAGCGGGCCAGCATGAGCGGCTCGTCGCCGCAAAGGTCTACCGACGGCCAGGGCGGTCCGGAGACGCGCAACTCTTCCTCCGAGCGGCGCCCCCAGCCGCGGCTCAGCACCGCCACCCGCTCGCCGGCGCCCAGCAAGCGCTCGGCCAGGGCACGGACGACGGGCGTCTTTCCGGCACCACCGACGGTGAGGTTTCCCACCGAGAGGATGGACAGCCCGGACACCGCCTCCACTTCCACCCAGCCGCGGTCGTAGGCCAACCCCCGCAGCGACACCCCCACGCGGAATCCCAGCTCGGCGGCCGACAGTGGCGAAAGCAGCAGCTGCCGGAGAGGCCCTTCCGGTCGCGAAGGGTAGAAGAGTCGCTCGACCCACTCCGTCACGGAACGGCTCCGGCCAGGGCGTAGAGGGCCAGGACCCCTCGGGCCACGGCGGCGGCGTCGGGAAGCTCGATGTCCCGACGCGTTCTCCCCAGCGCTGCGGTCGCCAGCGCCTCGGGAGTCGCCGCGGGCAACAGCGCGTCCACCCAGCCAGGCAGACCGCCCTGGTCGACCCCGACCACCCGTGCCCCGACCGCCCGCCCCTGCACTGCCGCTCGCCCGGCCCAGTCGTTACCCAGACCCAGGATCCACAGCTCGTCGAAGGATTGCATCCACCGCACCAGCTCCAGGCCCGTCTGGTATCCGGGAAAACGCACCCGCCCCGCCAGCCCGAGCGCTCGGGCCTCGGCCCGGAGCGGCTGCCCCAGCACCCCATCGCCAAGGAGCACCAGGGTCGCTGCCGGGACATCCAGCCGCGCAAAGGTCCGGAGGGCAAGGTCGTGCCGGCGCGAGGGCTGAAAGGTGGAGACCATGCCCACCACCGGTGGCGTCAAGCCCAGCGAAGCCTGGATGGCTCGCCGATCCGCGGGCGGGACGAACTCCGGCGCCACCAGCGGAGGAAGCACCCGCCAAGGCCGGCGGAGCTGCTCGGCCAGCCCGGGGACGGGAACCGTGAAGGCGTCCGCGTCCAGGAGGAAGCGGCGCGCCGAACGCGGCGCATGGAGCGATCGGACCAGCACCGCTCCGCGCGGGCGTCCGAACCGCGCCACCCAATGATCGTGGGTGAAATGGGAGTGAACGACGTCGACCGAGCGACGGGTCAACTTGCGCATGTCCCGCCAGGTCGCCCACGGACCCTCCCGGGTGCAGAGCCGCAGACCGCCGGCATCGAGGAGCCCCAGAGCACCGAACCGCGGCGCGGCCGCCTCCTCCGAACCAGTGCCGGCCCGTGTGCTGTCGATGGCCACCATCACCTCGTGACCGAGCGAGCGCTGGGCCTGGGCCAGACTGGCCAGCGGCTCGGCGGGACCGCTCCAGGTCGGACTGGAGAGCAGGTGCAGGATTCTCACCCGGTTCGCTCCATCCGGGCATAGAGCGCTCGCAACGCCTCCAGCTCCCATTCCAGCCTCCAGTGGCGGCGCACCTCTTCGGCGGCGGCGCGGCCAATCGCCTCGGCCCGCTCCGGCTCCGAGAACAGGGAAGCCAGCAGCATCCGCAAGGTGGCGATGTCTCCAGCTGGGTAGAGAAAGCCGGTCCGACCCTGCTCGATCAGCTCCGGGTAGTGCGGCTGGTGGGCAGCGACGACGCAGCAGCCAGCGGCCATCGATTCCAGGAGGACCAGCGAAAAACTCTCCTGGCGCGAGGGCTGGAGGAACACGGTGAGCCCTCGATACAGGTCGGCCACGTTCTCCACCTCGTCGAGGTGGATCACCCCGCTCCTCTGGAGCGCCTGGGCGTACCCGCGGTCGGCCCGGGCCACTTCGCCCGAGGCCACCGCCCGCCACTGGGGATGCTGCGAGGCGAGCGAGGAGAAGGCGGCGGCCAGATCCTCCTGCCCTTTCGACGGTCGGATCCGCCCCACCGTTCCCACGCCGCGAGTGCCCCCGAAGCCCAGGAGATTCCAGGCCGCGGTTCGGTCCTCCGGGGGGGTGAAGGCCCGAACATCCACCCCGTGGGCAATCACCTCCGCGGGCAGGCCAAATTCGCGCGTGGCGGTGCGGGTCAGCACGACTCGCGCATCGGCACGGCGGGCGAGCCAGCGCGTCCACCAGGAAGGCCGTCCGGCGGAGTGGCGGGTGAAGACCACCCAGACCCTCTGGCCGACGGCCCGGAGCAGGAGTGCCAGCAGCAACTCGAGGTTGCGATGGGAGTGCAGCACCACCGGCCCTTGGCGCACCCGACGCCACAGCGCCCGGGCGTCGAGCCTGGGAAGGCTGGGCGACAATCCCCAGCCAGCGGCCTCTGCAGGCAGCTCCCGCACCACGTCCTCGACATGGCGGGTGACGCCGGTGCGCCGACCGTGGAAGTGCAAGTGCACCACCGGAGCCATCATCCGCGCCGGGGGCCCGCGCCGAGGAGGAGCCTGGAAACGAGGTCGACGTTGCGTTGGCTGGCTCCCGAGACCTGGCGCACCGACTGGAGCGCCAGCTGTCCCAGGTCCTCGACCACCTCCGGTCGGGCCAGCAGCTCGGAGAGGACCCGGTAGAGCTGCTCGGCATCGGCCACCTGGATGCCACCGCGTCCAAGCAGCACCTGCACGCTGTCGCGAAAGTTCTCCATCCGCGGGCCGAAGAGCACCGGCTTCCCCTGCGCGGCCGGCTCGAGGATGTTCTGCCCTCCACGGCTGGTGAAGCTGCCACCCACGAAGACCACCGTCGCCATCCGGTAGGCCCGCGCCAGCTCTCCGATGGTGTCGAGCACCATCACCGGCGCGCCCGGAGGCCCCTGGGAGCGGCGCGAAGCCCGAGCCCCCCGGGCCTGGGCCAGCGCCAGCACCCGAGCCGCCCGGTCCACATAGCGCGGTGCCAGCACCAATCGCAGGTCGGGATGCTGAGTGCGAAGCCGCTCCCAGACGGCCAGCAGCGTCTCCTCCTCACCTTCGTGAGTGCTGCCGCCGATGAGCACCGGCGCGCCCCGGGGAAGGCCCAGGGCAGTCCGCACCGTCTCGTCCTCGGTGGAAGGCGCCGGCCCGGTCAGCCCGTCGAACTTGGTGTTCCCGGTCACCCACACCCGATCCAGCGGCGCTCCCAGAGCCAGGGCGCGTTCGGCCTCGTCGTCCTCCCGCATGAGCAGCAGATCGAGCTCGGCGAGCGGATTGCCAAAGAGGGTGAACAGCGTCCGGTAGCCACCCAGCCGCTCGGGCGATAGCCGCCCGTTGGTCAGCACCACCCGCCCGCCCGAACGGCGCACCGCCCGGATGAGGTTGGGCCAGATCTCTGCGTATTCCAGCACCAGGAGGTCAGGCCTGAGCGCTGCCACCGCTCGTCGTGCCGCCCAGGGCACATCCCAGGGAGCGTAGACGAGTGCGTCGACCTGCTCCCGCAGCCGCTCGGTGGCCATGAGGTGGCCGGTGTCGGTGATGGTGGAGAGGACGACCCGGCAATCCGGAAAGCGCTCGCGAAAGCGAGAGATCATCGGCGCCAGGGCCTGCAGATCGCCGGC
This sequence comes from Myxococcota bacterium, assembly GCA_046725335.1. GTDB lineage: Bacteria > Myxococcota > Myxococcia > Myxococcales > Myxococcaceae > RPRB01. The sequence continues at coordinate 9,732 of JBKOYI010000009.1, forward strand.
GCTGGCTCCGTGCAGCCACACCCGCGGCCACCCTCCCTGGGGAATCTTCCCCGGCGGGTAGAGCCCGAAGCGTTCCAGAAAGCCGGCCCGTGTCTTCCGGGCAAGCAGCAGTACCGGAGAGAGCAGCGCGAAGGCGACGGTGCTGAGGAGGACGTAGAGGGCGCGCCTCACAACGCTGCCTCCACCCGGACGGGTTGGGCCAGGAGCCAGGGCCAGGAGGCGTCGCCCAGCCCCAGTCCGGGCGTCTCCACCCGCACCTCGACCAGCACGTTTCCCGCCCCCTCCAGCCGAACGTGGTTGGCGTCGACCAGCCGGCCCGGGCCGTGCACCACCACCTGCATCCCCGGTGGGTGCTGGGCCGGAAGCCGGAGCTCGAGCACCTCCCCCACCCGGAAGGTCCGGCGGTCGGCGGGGAGCACCGCGAAGCCCGCCGCTGGGGCCAGGGCATCCACCGCGCAGTAGAACCGGCCGGCCCGCAGCTCCTGGATGACCGCTTGCGATGCCTCACTGGGGCCACCAGGCAACGACTGAATTGCCGTCAGGTGGAGCGACATCCAGCGGAAAGTGGAAGTGTAGCTCGGCCAGCCGTGGGCGTCGGGACCGCACAGCGCCAGCTTGGGCTCCGGCCCATCGAGCCCCAGCAGCCACTCCGCCACCGGGCGGGCCTCGGCCAGGGCGTAGACCAGCGCCCGGTCGCGGTTTCCAAGGAAGGTGCCGAGCGCAGGAATGAGCCGGGTGAGAGGATGGGTCCGGAGCGCATCCCAGGCCGAGTCGCCGCTCCACACCTCGACTCCACTGGCGGCCCGGGCCTGCCCCTCGTCCTTCCACCCCCGAGCGGTATGCAAGGGATGAGCGATGACCGACAGCCCGCCCAGCTCGAGTCCGGCCCGCACCGGGGTCGAGACCTTCTCGGCGTCCACCAGCGCTCGACGGGTGCCTAGATCCACCACGTGTCCGAAGGGAGTGCTCGACTCTTCGCCCCCGACCAGCAGGACCCCTTCCTCCCGCACCGCCGTCGGCAGCTCACGCGGGTTGTGGTCGGTGAGAACCACGAAGTCGATCCCCACCGCTCGGGCTGCCCGGGCCACGTCGGTGGGACTTCCCCATCCGTCCGAGCGGGTGGTGTGGACGTGCCAGATCCCCCTCAGCTCGCGCGTCGGCGTCGGGGGGAGCAAGGGCAAGGGTCGCACCACCGCCAGCAGGGCGAAGGCGGCCAGAATGGCCAGGACGAGCAAGACCAGCCCGCGCAGCAGACGAAGCCAGCCGGGTGTCTTGCGTCGCCGGCGGATCGGGCGAAGCACGAAAGCGGGCTTCTTCATCCAGTGGACCCCGTGGGGGCGGTCGCTGGATGCTGCAGGGCCCAGGCGGCGGCATACCAGCCGCGGCGGTCCAGTAGCTCCTCGTGCCTGCCGCGCTCGACCACCCGCCCCCCATCGAGGACGTGGATACGGTCGGCCCGGGCAATCGTCTCCAGCCGGTGGGCGATGACCAGCGCAGTGCGGCCCGGGAGGACCGAATCGAGCGCGTCCTGCACCTCGCGCTCGCCCTGGGGGTCGAGGTTGCTGGTGGCCTCGTCGAGAATCAAAAGCCGTGCCTCCCGGAGGACGGCTCGGGCCAGGGCCAGCCGCTGTCGCTGTCCTCCGCTGAGCCGCAGCCCGCGCTCGCCCAGCGGGGTGTCCAGCCCCCGCGGAAGGGCCAGGACGAATTCGCGCGCCCGGGCAACGCGCAGGGCGGACTCCAGCTGGGCCTCGCTCGCCTCCGGTCGGGCTGCCAGGAGGTTGCTCCGCACCGTGCCCGAGAACAGCAACGGCTCCTGGGTCACCAGGGCCATCTGTCCCCGCAGCGAGGCCACGGTGAACCCGTCGACATTCTCGCCGTCCCAGAGAATGCTGCCCCGGTCGGGGGGCAGAAACCGCAAGAGCAGGGCAGTGAGGGTGCTCTTCCCACTCCCGCTCGGACCGACCAGCGCGGTGACCTGACCGATCGGAATCTCCAGCGTGACGCCGCTCAGCGCTGGCCGATTTCCGTAGGCCAGGGAGACCTCCACCAGCTGGACGGACTCGGCCAGCCGGGGGGCCGTCCTGGCCGACGGTGAATCGAGGACCAGCGCCCGCGTCTCCAGGACCTCCAGCAGCCGCTCCGCCGCAGCCGCGCCCTGGGTGGCAAACTGCGACGCGCGTCCCAGCTCCTTGGCCGGCTGGTAGAGAAGGATGAGGGCCGCCAGAAAGGAGAGCAGTCGCTCCGGAGGGACCCGACTCCCCGAGCCGGCCCAGGCCAGGACCCCGGCGATGGCTCCGGCGGCCAGCACCTCGGTGAAGGCCGGGACGCCGGCACGGGCCCAGGCGGCGCGGGAAAGCGCCTTGGCATGGGCCAGGGCCCGGGAGGCGAAGCGGGTTGCCTCGAAGGATTCGACGCCGTAGGCCTGAACCGTTCGGATGGCCTGGAGTGCTTCTCGAAGCTGGCCGGCCATCCCCCCCAGCCGGGCCTGTCCCTCGCGGGTGCGATGGAGCACCGCCTGGGTGAGACGGGCCACCGGGACGGCCGCCACCGGAACCACCACCAGAGCGAACAGCGCCAGCCGCCAGTCCAGCGCCACCGCCACCGCGGCCAGCACCAGGAGCTGCAGCCCATCGCGAATCCAGGAGCCCACCGCGTAGATGGCAGCGGTCTCCACCGCGGTCATGTCGGCGGAGAAACGGGAGAGCAGGTCCCCACTCATGCGCTGGCCGAGCTGGACCGGGGACATTCGGAGGAATGCCTCCAGCAAAGCGCGCCGGAGCGAAGCCACCGTCCGTTGGCCAAACTGCCCCGTCCAGACGAACTGGGCAGCATAGGCCAGGCCCTTCACTGCCGCCGCTCCCACCAGGAGCAGCGGGAGCACCAGGAGGAGTCGCCCGCGCCCGAGTGCGTCCAGGTCGGGTGCCCAGCGTGCCAGCCGGCCGAGCGCGGAGGCTCCGCCGGTGAGCAGGAAGCGCAGGGCTGGACCGACCAGGAAGGCATACAGGCCGGTCGCCAGGGCCAGGACCAGCATCGCCGCGGCGGCGAGCATCAGCCTACCCAGGTGCGGCCGGGCGTAGGCGCGGAGCCGCCACAGCGCGCGCCAGACCGTGGCCCCGCCGATGTTCCGAGCCGTGCTCACTGGGAAGCGAGGTGTACCATCCCGCCCCCAAGCGTCCATGACCAACGGCGAGCTCCTGGTGGTGGCAGGCGAAGCGTCCGGTGACCTGCACGCCGCCGATGTTCTCCTCGAGCTGCGCGGCCGGCGCCCCGGGATGCACGCCTTCGGGATGGGTGGCCGTCGGCTGGCGGAGGCGGGGCTGGAGCGACTCTTCGACGCCTCGGAGATCTCGGTGATGGGCATCGCCGAGGTGCTCCCGCGCCTGCCGCGCATCTGGCGCGTTTTCCGGGCACTGGTGCAAGCCGCGCAGAAGCGGCGGCCAGCGGCGGCGCTGCTGGTGGATGTGCCGGATTTCAACTTGCGGCTGGCTCGCCGGCTGAAGCAGCTGGGCATTCCGGTCGTCTGCTACGTCAGCCCCACGGTCTGGGCCTGGCGAAAGGACCGGGTGCGGGACATCGCCCGCGACGTGGACCGGATGTTGTGCATCCTTCCCTTCGAAGAGGATTTCTACCGACGACACGGAGTCCGGGCGGCCTACGTCGGAAGTCCCGTTGCCGAGCAGCTGCCGCCGCCCGGGGAGCCGGAGCGATTCCGGCGCGCTCTGGGCCTGGACGCCTGGCTTCCGACGGTGGCCCTCCTTCCCGGGAGTCGTGCGAGCGAGCTCCAGCGGTTGTTGCCCCCTTTGGCGACGACTGCAGCGCTGCTCGCCAGGGAACGACCCGGGCTGCAATTCGTGGTGCCCCTGGCCCCTGGTGTTCGGCGGGCCGAGGTGGAGCGCGCTTTCCTGCGTCACCACCTTCATCCCCTGCTGGTGGAGGGACGGACCGCGGAGGTGGCCGGAGCATCGGACGTCGCGGTGGTGGCCTCGGGGACGGCCACCCTGGAGACCGGGCTGATGCTGCGACCGATGGTGGTCGTCTACCGCATGTCCGGTTTGAGCTGGCTCATCGGGCGGGCGCTGGTCCGGGTCCCCTTCGTCTCCCTGGTCAATCTCCTCAGCGGACGGCGGGTGGTCCCGGAGCTACTGCAGAGCGCGCTCCGTCCAGAAGCCATCGCCGTCGAGGTGCGGCAGCTGTGGACGCCAGGAGCGGCGCGGGATGCGCAACTGCAGGGCCTCCGTGAGCTGAGAGAGCGCATCGGGGTCAGCCGAACAGCGGCCCGCGTGGCGGAGGAAGTGCTGGAGGTCATGGGGGCGCGTGCTAAGGAGGCGCCCCGCCCCGGCCCATGAATCCCGCCCTGGTCTGCATTCCCACCTACAACGAGCAGGAGAACGTCGAGTCCATCGTCCGGGCCGTGCTGGAAGCCGACCCTCGGACCGACGTCCTGGTGGTGGACGATGCCAGCCCGGACGGCACCGGAGCGCTGGCCGATGCCCTGGCTCGAGAGAACTCCCGGGTGCACGTCCTCCACCGCCCTGGCAAGGCCGGGCTGGGACGGGCGTACCTGGCTGCTTTCCACTGGGGACTGGAGCGCGGCTACCAGTTCCTGCTGGAGATGGATGCCGACTGGAGCCATCACCCGCGCTACCTGCCGCTGTTGCTCGATCGCGCCGCCTCTGAGGCCGATCTGGTGCTGGGCTCGCGCTGGGTGCCGGGCGGAGGGACCCTGAACTGGGGGGTGGGACGGCAGCTGATCAGCAAGGGCGGGTCGCTGTACGCGCGCCTGGTCCTGGGGTTGCCGATCCGCGACCTCACCGGGGGCTTCAAGTGTTTCAGGGCGGAGGTGCTCCGGGCCATCGATCTCGACTCGGTCAACAGCACCGGCTACGCCTTCCAGATCGAGCTCACCTACCGCGCTATCCGCCGCGGCTTCCGTGTGGTCGAGGTGCCGATCGTGTTCGAGGATCGCCGGGTGGGTCAGTCCAAAATGTCCCGCGCCATCGTCCTGGAGGCGCTGCTCATGGTGTGGAAGATCCGGTGAGCGAGCTCCTCTCCTTTGCCCTGGTGGCGCTCTCGGCCGTCTTCTTCGTGGTCGACCCGGTGGGGGTGGTCCCCATCTTCATCGCCATGACCGAGGGGGACTCGCCGGAGAAGATCCGCGAGACGGCGCGCCGGGCCACCCTGGTGGCGTCGGGCCTGCTCATCTTTTTCACCCTTTTTGGAACGCTGGTCTTCAAGGTGATGAGTGTCAGCCTGGGCGCTTTCAAGGTGGCCGGCGGCATCGTCCTGCTGATCACCGCCCTGGACATGCTCCGGGCGCGGCAATCCGAGACCCGCACCTCGCCCGAGGAGGCCCAGGAGGCGACCTCCAAGGAGGACGTGGCCATCGTTCCGCTGGCCTTGCCGCTGCTGGCTGGCCCGGGGGCCATCGCCACGGTGACGGTGCTCACCTCGCGCAGCCAGGGGCCGACCGCGGCGGTGCCGGTCGTCCTGGCGGTGGTGATCACCATGGTGGTCACCTACTTCCTGCTCCGGGCTGCGCCGCTGGTGCAGCGAGTCCTCGGCCAGTCCGGAGTGGCCATCCTCCAGCGGGTGATGGGGCTGCTCCTGGCCGCCATCGCCGTCCAGTTCATCGCCGAGGGCGGGCGAGACCTCCTGGGACTGTCGCGGGTCCAGGGCTGATCAACTCGGAGTCTGCTCGGCCGCCCCGGCGACGACGGCGATGCCGGCCGCCTCCGCGGCGCGGAGAAGCCGGTCCCCCTCCAGAAGCAGGGTCCTTCCCGCTTCGACGGAGAGCACCCGGGCGCCCACCTCGCGCAGCACCTCGATGGTTCCAGGACCGATGGCGGGCAAATCGAACCGCTCGTCCTGCCCCGGCTTGCTCCGCTTCACCACCACCACACCGGCCCCGCCCAGCGCCGCGCCGCGACGGATGCAGGCATCGGTGCCCTCCACCGCCTCCAGCGCCAGGACATGGCCGTTCTTCAGCACCACCGTCTGACCGACGTCGGCACGCCCCAGCGCCCGGGCGACTTCCTCCCCGAGCTGGACGTCCCGCTCCTGTGCAGCGTCCAGGCGCGGGCCGGCCAGATGCCCGGCGGGAGCCAGGATCTCGGTCAGAAAGGGGGTGGGAGCCACAATGCGAATGCCGGCGGATTCGAACTCGTCGGCAGCCGCCCGCAGCAGGGCATCATCCCGAAAGCTGCGGAGGCGGGCCACGATCCGAAACAACCCCAGGTCGGGGCGGGCCTCCCGCACGGCGCGCATCCGAGAAAAGCCCCCCGCCAGCACGGCCTCGGTGATGCCCTCGCCCCGCAGCAGCCGTTCGATGCGAGCCACCTGCCCCACCCGAACCCAGTCGAGCCGGTCCACTTCCTCGGCCAGGCCGGGATCGGTCTCCCCCCGATGGCCCACCGCCAGGACCCGGTAGCCCTGCCTCCGAGCGGCCCGGGCGAAGAGGCCAGGGAGCGCTCCATTCCCGGCGATGAGCCCGATGCTCGGCACGCCCGGAGAGCCTAGCGCGTCAACCCGCGTTTGCTGCTGGCCACGAAGGCCAGCAGGAGCTCGATTTCCGGGCTGCCGCCAAACTCGGTGCGAAGCCGCTCCAGCGCCTCATCCAGAGGGAGCTTGCTGCGAAAGAGCACCCGGTAGGCGTCCTTGATCTGCCCGATCTGCTCTTCGCTGAAGCCGTGCCGGGCCAGGCCCACGCTGTTGATGCCCACCAGCTCGGCCCGGTCCCCCTGGGCCGTGCAGTACGGCGGCACGTCCATCACCACCATCGAGCCCCCGGCGATGAAGGCGTGCCGGCCGACGCGGGTGAACTGGTGCACCGCCGCCAGGCCGCCCAGGATGACGTGGTCGCCGATCTCCACGTGGCCGCCCAGAGTGGCGGAATTGGCGAAGACGCAGCCGTTTCCAACCCGGCAGTCGTGGGCCACATGGCTGTAGGCCATGAAGAGGTTGCCGTTCCCGATACGGGTGACGCCGCCCCCGCCGGCGGTGCCTTTGTGGAGGGTGGTGAATTCCCGGATCAGGTTCTCGTCGCCGATGTGCAGCTCGCTGTCCTCCCCGGCGTACTTGAGGTCCTGGGGCTGCGCTCCGACCGAGGCGAACTGGAAGACCCGGTTACGCTCCCCGATGCGGGTGCGGCCCTCGATGACGGAGTGGGGACCGACGGTGGTGCCCGCCCCCAGCTCCACGTTCGGCCCGATGACCGCGTAGGGTCCCACCTGAACCGTGGGGTGTAGCCGTGCTCCGGGATGAATGACCGCAGTCGGGTGGACAGTGGTCACGCCCGCTCCTGGGCGAGCTCGGTCCGGTCCACCACCGTGGCCAGGAACTCACCCTCGGCCACCACCTGCCCGTCCACCTTGGCCACCCCGCGGGTCTTGAGGATGGCCCCCTTGAAACGCAGCACCTCCACCTCCAGGTCCAGCCGATCGCCCGGCACGGTGGGCCGGCGGAACTTGGCGCCGTCGATGGCCATCAGATAGGTGACTTTGTCCGCCGGATCGAACCCGGTGGTTCGGTAAGCGAGGATGGCGCTGGCCTGAGCGAGCGCTTCCAGCACCAGCACCCCCGGCATCACCGGATGCCCGGGGAAGTGGCCATTGAAGAAGGGCTCGTTGACACTCACGTTCTTGTAGGCCCGGAGGGACTTGCCGGCCTCGATCGAGACCACCCGGTCCACCAGCAGGAACGGGTAACGGTGCGGCAGGAGCTTCTGGATCTCCAGCACGTCCATCATGAGGAGGAGTCGTCCTTCCTGGACTCGAGCGCCTCCAGGCGGGCCCGGAGTGTGCGCAGCTCTCGGAGGAGCTCGGGGAGGTACTTCATCGCCGCCGACTGGCGGAGCCACAGCGCGTGGTCGACCGCCGGAGTCCCCGAGACGGTGGCGCCTGCCTTGACGTCGTGGGCAATCCCAGACTGGGCGGCCACCCTCACCCCGTCCCCCAGGGTGACATGACCGACCACCCCCACCTGCCCAGCCAGGACCACCCCGGTGCCCAGCTCGGTGGAGCCGGAGATGCCCACCTGGGCACAGAGAATGGACAGCGGCCCCACCCGGACGTTGTGGGCGATCTGCACCAGGTTGTCGATCTTCGTGCCCCGGCCCACCACCGTCTCCCCGGTGGTCGCCCGGTCGATGCAGGTGCCGGCACCGACCTCGACGTCGTCCTCGATGCGGACGATGCCCGCCTGAGGCACCTTCACATGGGAAGGGCCGGCCGGATCGAAGGCGAAGCCAAAGCCGTCCGAACCCACCACTGCGCCCGGCTGCACCACCACCCTCGAGCCGAGGATGCAGTCCTCCCGGACGACCACGTTGGGGTGCAGGACGCAGTCATCGCCGATCCGGGCCCCCCGGCCGACGAAGGTCCCCGGCCAGAGCACGGTTCGGGCCCCGATCCGGGCCTCGGCCTCCACCATGACGAAGGCCATCACCGTGGCCGAAGGATCGACCTGGGCCGAGGGGTCCACCTGGGCGCGCGGGTTCACCCCCGAGGACAGGGTGGGCCCGGGATGGAACAACGCGGAGATGCGGGCAAAGGCCAGGTGCGGCAGAGCCACCCGAACCCAGGCCACGTCGCGCCGCTCCACCCGCTCACCCGGAGGGAGGAGGACCGCAGTCGCCCGGGTGGTACGGAGGGCCTCGCGGTAGCGGGGGTTTCCGTAGAACGACAGCTGTCCGGGCCCGGCCTCCTCCAGACCGGACACGCCGGCGATCAGCACGCCGGCGTCCCCTTCGATGGTGCCGCCCACGTGGGCGGCCAGTTCTGCCAGGGAGCGTTCCATCCGCCCCACGCGCGAGTGGCCGAAGCCTACTTCTTGTCCGACTTCTTGGCCGGGGTGTCCGACTTCTTGGCCGAGGCCGGAGTGGCTCCTGCCTTGCCCTTGTTCTGGTCGTTGTAGATGCGAACCAGCTCGTTGGTCAGGTCCAGGGAGGGGGGGGCGTAGATCAGTCCGGCGTCGTTCCGCTCGAAGACCATGGTGAAGCCTTCGCGCTGGGCAATGGCGGTGATGATCGGGGTCATCTTCCCGAAGATGGCCTGGATCTCCTCGTTCTGCTTCTGAGCCAGCTCGGCCCGCCCCTTCTCAAAGGTCTGCTGCAGCTCGATGAGCTTCTTCTGCAGCGAAGCGCCCTTCTCGTTGCGGACCTGCTCGGTCATGGTGGCCGCCTGCTTGTCGAAGACGTCCTTCTCCTTCTTGAGATCATCCTGGGCCTTGTCGAGCTCCTTCTGCTTCTGCTCTTTCATGGCCTCCAGGCGCGCTTTGGCAGCCTTGCCCTCCTCCACTTCGCCGAGCGCGCGCTGTAGGTCGACGTAGCCAAACTTGGCCTCGGCACGGGCGGCGACGGAAAGGGTCAGAGGAACCACGGTGGCCACGGCCACCATCAGGCGACGGAACGACATCACGTGCATGCTCCTGGTGGGCCCCGGCGGCGCGCTTGGATTGCCAGCCGCCTAGGGTGAAGGGCGGGAGCCCCCCGGCAGGGACTCCCCGTAGCGTGAAAAAAGTGCGCGGACAGTAGAGGGAACGACTCCGGTCCGTCAAGCAGATGCCACTTTTCCAGGGCTCGTCATCAGAGGCTAGAGCGCCTTCACCTCGGTCACCAGGCGGGTGAGGGAGGATTTGGCATCGCCGAAGAGCATGGAAGTGCGGGGCTCGTAGAAGAGGGCATTCTCGATGCCGGCGAACCCAGGGTTCATGCTCCGTTTGAGGACGATGACGTTCTTGGCCTTGTCCACGTCGAGAATGGGCATCCCGTAGATGGGGCTCGATGGGTCGGAGCGGGCGGCCGGATTCACCACGTCGTTGGCCCCGATGACCAGGGCCACGTCGGCGTGCTCGAACTCGGGATTGATGGCCTCCATGTCGTACAACCGGTCGTAGGGGACGTTGGCCTCCGCCAGAAGCACGTTCATGTGGCCAGGCATGCGGCCGGCGACGGGGTGAATTGCGTACTTCACGTCCCCGCCCTTCTTCTCGATCAGCTCGGCCAGCTCACGCACCACATGCTGGCTCTGAGCAACCGCCATCCCGTAGCCGGGCACGACGATGACCTTGGAGGCGTAGGCCAGCTGAATGGCCGCGTCCTCGGCGGCGATGCTCCGGACGGTGAGATCCTTGGCCTCGGCCCCCGCACCCAGCGCCGGGGGCGATCCAAAGGCCCCGAAGAGCACGTTGCCGAAGCTGCGGTTCATCGCCTTGCTCATCAGGACGGAGAGCAGGAAGCCCGAGGCCCCATCCAGCGCGCCGCAGATGATGAGGACGTTGTTCCCGATGGCGAAGCCGGTGGCCGAGGAGGCCAGGCCGGCATAGGAGTTGAGCAGCGAGACCACCACCGGCATGTCCGCGCCGCCGATGGGGGCCACCATGAAGACGCCCAGCAGCAAGGCCAGGCCGATCATCCCGAAAAACAGCCGGGGGCTGTTGGGCTGGACAATCAGCCAGACGAACATCACCAGCGCCACCCCGAAGAGAGTCAGGTTGACCGCGTTCTGTCCCCGGTAGGTGATCGGCCGGCCGCTGATGAACTCTTGCAGCTTGCCGAAGGCCATGAAGCTGCCGGTCACGGTCAGCGCGCCGAAGAGCACCTCGAAGGCCAGCGCGGCCATGGTGGAGTGGGGAAGGTGTCCACCATGGTTGTGGTACTCGGCGACGCCCACCAACGTCGCCGCCAGGGCACCGAACATGTGGCTGATGGCGATTCGCTGGGGCATCGCCGTCATGGGGACGAACATTCCCAGCGGGTAGCCGATGATCGAACCCAGGATGAGTCCGGCAGCGATGAAGTCGAAGCGGACGATGTCGTGGTGGAACAGCGTGCCCACGATGGCCAGGGCCATGCCCACCGCCGCCTGCTGCATTCCCAGCCGGGCCTTGTCCGGCGAGGAAAGACTCTTCAGCCCGAGGATGAAGAGCACCGAGGCGCCCAGGTACACCGCCTGGATGAAGAGGTCGCGGATCACCGCTTGGCCCCAGCGTTCTTGGGGGGCTGGCCGCGACGGAACATCTTCAGCATCCGGTCGGTGATCAGGAATCCGCCCACCACGTTGATGGTGGCCGCGGTCACCGCGATGAAGCCGAGCCAGGTGGAGACCGAACCCCGATTGGCGCCAGCGGCGACCAGCGAGCCCACCAAGCTGATGGCCGAGATGGCGTTGGTCGCCGACATCAGCGGCGTGTGCAGCAGCGGCGGGACTCGGGTGATGACCTGGTAGCCGACGAAGGCTGCCAGGACGAAGACGTACAGCTCGATGACGTTCAGGGACATTTGGGCGCCCTACCCTCCCCGGGGTTGTCCTTGCAGCGTGAAGAGCAATGGGCCGGTGATCGCATCCTGGGGATCGATCCGAAGCCGTCCCTCCTTGTCGGCCAGGTACTCCACCAGGGCCACGATGTTCCGGCTGAACATCTGGCTGGCATGCACCGGGACGGTGGCGGCGAGCTGCAGGGGACCCAGCAGCACCACCCCCTCCACTTCCACCCGCTCGCCGGGGCGCGTTCCGGCGACGTTGCCGCCGGTGTCGGCCGCCAGGTCCACCACCACCGACCCGGGTCGCATCGAGCGCAAGGCCGGAGCGTCCACCAGCATCGGCGCGCGGCGGCCGGGAATCTGGGCGGTGCAGATCAGCAGATCCTGCTGAGGCAACACTCGCGCGATGGCTGCCCGGTTTTGGGCATCCTCCTCTGCAGTCTGGGCCCGGGCGTAGCCCCCGGCGGCCTCGGCGGAAGCCGAGAGCTCCTCCGGGCCGACGAAACTGGCCCCCAGGCTCAGCACCTGCTCCCGGGCGGCCGGCCGGACGTCGAAGCCGGAGACCACCGCTCCCAGGCGGCGGGCCGTGGCGATGGCCTGCAAGCCTGCCACCCCGGCTCCGAGTACCAGCACCCGGGCTGGGGCCACCGTTCCGGCGGCGGTGGTGAGCATGGGGAGGAGCTTCCGCAGCTCGGCCGCCCCCAGGAGCACCGCCTTGTAGCCGGCCACCGTTGCCTGCGAGGAGAGGACATCCATGCTCTGGGCGCGGGTGATGCGGGGCACCCGCTCCAGGGCCAGGTGGGTGATCCGGCGGGCGGCCAGTGCGGACAGCAGCGGCTCCACGGGCTCGATCCCCAGGAGGGAGACCACCGTGCACCCTTCCGGAGCCGCCCGCAGCTCGGCGGCCCCCGGGCGCCGCACCGCGGCCCACAGCTCGGCCCCTTCCAGGGCCGCTGCGGCCGAGGGGGCGAGGTGGGCACCGGCCTTTTCGTAGTCGGCATCGGCGGCCCCGGCCCGGATTCCCGCCTCCCGCTCTACGGTCACCGCGTGCCCGGCCTTGGTGAGCCGCTGCACCGAATCCGGGAGGAGCGCCACCCGCGCCTCGCCCTCTGCCGTTTCCTGCACCACCGAGATGCGCATCCGGCGGCTCCTTAGAAGTTAGAAGGCGTTTCCGATGGTGAACTCGAACAGAATAGCGTCGTCCTGCGGTCGACGGGTGAGGGGAATGCCCCATTCGAAGCGCAAGGGGCCTACCGGCGAGAACCAGCGGATGCCGAAGCCCACCGAGAGGAACAGGCCGAGCGGCAGCGAGTGCTGCTTGTCCTCGAAGAACTTGGCATCGACGGCGAAAGCGTTGCCGGCGTCGAAGAACACCAGGCCCTTGACCCCCACCTTGGGGACGATGGGGAACTCCAGCTCCAAATTGGTGACGAAGGTCTTGTTGCCACCCACCACGAAGGCGGTGGTGGGGCAGTCCGGCCGGTTGCAGGTGGGGACCAGAATGGTCGGCGAAATGGAGCTCAGGGCGTAGCCGCGGATGCTGTTGATGCCGCCCAGGTAGTACAGCTCGGAGACGGGCAACCGCCGGGTGGAGTCCAGGTTGGCGATGTAGCCCACGTTGATGTTGGTTTTGAACACCATCCCCAGCGGCAGCGGGAAATACCAGCGGGAGAAGACCGTGTAGCGGGCGTAGTTTAAGTCGCCGCCCAGGAATTCTGGCGCGAATTCGGTCGAGGCGAACTGGTAGAAGCCGCGGGTGGGAAAGAGCCGGTTGTCGCGCCGATCCCAGGCCAGGCTGAAGCGTACCGCCGAGGTCAGCTGGGTGCCGGTGCGGAATCGGCCGAACAGCGGAGTGGTGTTGGTGTTGGTGACGCCAGCGTTGGGACCGGTGCCCGTGCCACCCGGGCTGGCCTCCACGTACTCCCGGGTGTAGCCGACGCTCCCGATGACGTCGTCGAGCAGGTGGTAGCCGAGTCCCACCGAGCCACCCAGCGACTGGCGAGTGAAATCGAACTGGTCGATCTGGGTCCGGTACAGATCGAGCGAGAAGATCCAGTCGGTGTCCAGAAAGTAGGGATCGTAGAACGACAGCTGGACCAGCTGGCGCAAGCTGGAGAGCTGGGCCGACAGCGACACGGTCTGGCCCCAGCCCAGGAAGTTGTTCTGGGTCACCTGGGCGGTGAAGATGAAGTTCTCCACCGAGCTGAAGCCGAAGCCCACCTGAAAAGTGCCGGTGGCCTTCTCCTTCACCTCCACGGTGACGATGACGTGGCTGTCGTCGCGGCCCGGCTTGTAGGTGATCTCCACGGTCTCGAAGAAGCCCAGGGCGGTGATTCGCTCCTTGCTCCGGCGGAGCCCGCTGCCGCTGAACAGCTCTCCCTCGTAGATCCGCATCTCTCGGCGGATGACCTTGTCCCGGGTCTTGGTGTTCCCGGTGATGTCGATCCGCTCGATGGTCTGCAGCTTCCCCTTCTCCACCTTGAAATCGAGCGCCACGGTGCGGTCCGAGGGGTCGACCTGCGAGTCGGGATTGAAGTTGGCGTAGGCGTAGCCCTGGTCCTGGTAGATGTCCGCCAGCGAGCTGTCGTCCTTGAGGACCTTGGCCCGGCTGAAGTAGTCGCCGGCCTTGCTCTCCAGGACCGCGTAGAGCCGCTCCTTGGGGACGATCAGGTCGCCGGAGAAATCGATCTTCGAAATGCGGTACGGGTCGCCTTCGGTGATCTTCACGGTGATGAAGATGAGCCGCTTGTCGGGAGACAAGGCCACGGTGGGCTTGTCCACCTTCACGTTGAGGTAGCCGCGGTCGTAGTAAGCGGCCTCGGTGATCGCCAGGTCGCGCTGAAAGGCTTCTTCGCGGAAAGTTCCCTCGCCGGTGAGAAAGCCGAAGAAGCCTCCCTCGCGGGTGAGCATCAGCGCTTTGAGGTCGTCGGCCGGCACCTTCTCGGCGCCGATGAGGTTCACTTCCTTCACCATGACCTTGGCGTGCTCGTTGATGACGAACACCACCTCGGCCTGGTTCACCCCCTGGATGGGGACGATCTTGTGAGTGACCTCGGCGAGGAAGAAGCCCTTCTCGACGTACTTCTCCTGGATCTTCTTGACGTTTCGTCGAACGGCGTCGAGGTCGAGGATCTGGTACGGCTTGAGGTCGATGACGTCCTTGAAGTCGTCCTTGTTCAGCTCCTCGTTGCCCTGCAGTTTCCAGTCCCGAATGGAAGGACGCTCGGAGACCCGAACCACGTAGGCGATTCCGTTGGGGAGCCGCTGGGTGAGCAGCTGGACGTCCTGGAAGTAGCCCAGACTCCAGAGCGCCTGGACGTCCTGGCCGGTGAGCAGCGGATCGAAGGGGCGTCCCAGCTTGTTCTTGAGCGCCCGCTTCACCACTTCCGGCTCCACCCGTCGGTTCCCCTCCACTCGGATCTCGGTGATCACCTCCGAGCCGGCAGCGGCAGGGACGTCGGAGCTGGTGGTGCCCACCCCGGCATCCGGGGCAGCCTCCGGAGCGGCGGGCGGAGGAGTGCCGCCGTCGACCTGCTGGGCCAGCGCAGGAGGGACGAGGACGAGCAGGGCGGCGGCCAGCAGCCTGGTGGCGGTCGTCTTGGGTTGAGAAACGTTCAACCTCGTCGGGGTGCGTCGGCCGTTGGAAGGGCGCGCACTGTAGGGGAGGGAGCCGACGCTGGACAATGCGAAAAGTTCTAGGCGGGGCTCACCTGGCCGCCGGCCAATCGCAACCTGCGCGGCATGGAGCGGGCCAGTGCCTCGTTGTGGGTCACCACCACGGCCGTGATGCCCAGATCTCGGTTCACCTCACGGAGCACTTGATGGATTCCTTCGCCGGTCACGGGGTCGAGATTTCCGGTGGGCTCGTCGGCCAGGAGCAGCGCCGGCTCGAGGACCAGTGCCCTGGCCAGCGCCACCCGCTGGGACTCGCCGCCCGACAGCTCTCCGGGCCGGTGGTCGACTCGCGAAGCCAGCCCCACTCGCTCCAGCAGCGCCCGGGCCCGGCGCAAGGCTTCGGTGCGCTCCATCCGCTGGATGAGCGCGGGCATGGCCACGTTCTCCAGGGCGGTGAACTCGGGAAGCAGGTAGTGGCTCTGAAAGACGAAGCCGATGGTCCGATTGCGGAAGCGGGCTTGATCGGCGTCTTCCAGGGCGAAGAGGTCCTGCCCATCGACCCGCACTTCGCCTGCTGCCGGGGCGTCCAGCGTTCCCAGGACGTGCAGGAAGGTGCTCTTCCCCGCCCCGGAAGCCCCCACCAGGCTCACCAGCTCACCGCGCTCGATCTCCACGGTGACGCCCCGGAGCACGTCGATGCGTTTGCCGTGCAGCCAGTAGCTCTTGAACAGCTGACGGATCTCCACGAAGGCCATGGTTCGTGGGCTACTCCGCCTTCAACCCTTCCACCGGCTCCACCCGTGAGGCGCGCAGCGCCGGGTAGACCGAGGCCAGGTAGGTGACCAGCACCGCGATGAGCACAGCCAGCGCGGTCTGCAGCGGCTCCACTTTCACCGGCAGGGAGGGGATGTAATAGACCTCCGGGTCGAGCCGGAGCCCCACCTTCTCGATGAAGAGGCACCAGGCCAATCCAGAGACCAGTCCCAGAAGCCCCCCGGCGACGCCAATCTGCAGCCCCTCGGCCAGGAAGATCTTCACGATGCCCCCCTGGGGGACCCCGAGAGCTTTCAGGACCGAGATCTCCTTGCGCTTTTCGAGGACCAGCATGGTCACCGTGGCCACGATGAGTCCGGCGGCGACGATGACGATGATGGAGAGGATGATGCCCATGACCAGCTTCTCCAGCCGGAGCGCGGAGAAGAGGTTCCGGTTCATCTCTCCCCAGTCCTTGGTCCGGTAGGGGTATCCGTCCAGCGACTGGAGCACCGCCGAGGCGATGCGCCGGGCATCGTCCACGTCCCGGACCTTGAGCTCGACGCCGGTCGCCCCGGGGATGCCGAAGAAGGACTCGGCGACGGGGAGCCCGACGTAGACGAACTTGGAGTCGTACTCGAACATCCCGGTGTAGAAGATGCCGGCCACCCGGAAAGCCCGGGCCTTGGGGATTGGACCGGAGGGCCCCATCCCGCCCCCCAGTGGGGAGATGACGGTCACTGGATCCCCCACCAGCACCCGGAGGCTGGAGGCCAGCTCGCGGCCCAGGAGGATCCCCGGTAGAGGCGCCGCTTCGGCACCCCCCGCCGGCATCTTGATGACCTCGTCCTCCTTGAGGGGCTGGGCCTTGTAACGGCTGCGGACGGGGATGTGCTGGGGGTGGGCGAGCCAGCGAATGTCCCCGCCGGGGAGGACATCCTTGGGAAGGTCGGTGACCTGGCCCGCCGTCGCCGGGTCCACCCCCTTGATGAGGGCCCCGGCGACATTGGCATCGCTGGAGATCATGACCTCCCCCAGCAGGAAGGGGGTCATCCCGGTCACGCCCTTGATGCCCCCCACCTTCTTCATCACCTCGGGGTACTCGGGCATGCCCGCCTGGGGGTCGCCGTACTTGAGCACCACCACGTGGGCGTTGGTTCCGAGGATCTTCTTCTGCAAGTCCACCTCGAACCCGCTCATCACGCTGAGGACGATGATCAGGGCCATCACGCCCACCCCCACCCCGCCGACCGAGAGCGCCGTCATCATCGCGGTGGGCGACTGGGCCCTCTCCTCCCGGTCGTGGAGCGCTTGCGCCGCCGCCAGCGGATCCCGGCGTCCGAGTGCCCGAATTCGGGTCCGCTCCACCGCCGCCTCGGCGGCCCGGAGGATGCCCAGCACGATCAGCGGAGGGACGATGCCCAGCAGCAGAACCACCAGGGCGCCCAGGAGGAGCCGCGGCCGGAAGACGCTGACGTGGCGGCCGGCCACGAACAGCTCGAACCCGGTCCGCACGTCCAGCCGGCCCGAGGCGGTGGCCACGAACCCGGTGAGGATGCCCAGGGTCAGGGCCAGCACCAGGAGCGAGAAGACCAGCCAGTAACCCAGCTCCGGCCGGCCGAGGAGGTTGGCCAGGTAGATGACCTCCCGGAGCCTGGGGCCCAGCATCGCCTCGATGCCGGGGATGGCCGGCAGCAGGGTGAGGAGGAGCGGCAGGGGGACGCCGAGATAGAGGATGGCGATGGTGGCTTCGGGAGCGGCCAGCTTGCGAGCCCGGGCCGCCCCGACGAAGCCGCCCAGAAAGGCCACCACTGCCGCCGCAGTGAGTGAGACGCCGAAGGCGGTGGGCGGACCCCAGCCCACCCCGCGGGAGGTGGAGGCGAGCAAGGTCTGCAGCAGCACCAGCACCAGCTCCGCCCCGAGGATGGCCACCGCATAGGCGGTCAGGGTGGAGAGGTGAAAGTCCTGCCACCGGGCCAGCGGCGGCCAGAGCTGAGCACCGATGGGCTGACTGGCCGGAGCGGAGACGGTGGCGGTCCGCCAGAAACCAGCGGCCAGCAATCCCCAGCCGCCGAGCCAGCAGACCAGAGCCAGGGGCAAGCTCCAGCTCAGCGGTTGGCCCACGGCCTGCCGGCTCGCTTCGGCGACGGACCGCACCGCTCCGAAGAGCGGCCCCCAGCCGAAAGCCCCCAGGCCCAGGCGGGACAGCACCGGAACCAAGGCTCCGGCCCGGGCCACGCCCACCGTCGCCAGCCCCACGCCGGCGGCGACCAGGACCCCGCCCAGCGCCCGGAGCAGCCAGCGGAGACGAGTGGACGGCCGAGCCGTCACGGGCAGAGGAAGCGACTCTTCCATCAACGTCCCGGAGGCTTGAGCAGCGGGAAGAGAATGACGTCTCGGATGGACGGCGAATCGGTTAAGAGCATGGCCAACCGGTCGATGCCCAGTCCCTCGCCGGCGGCGGGCGGCATGCCGTGCTCGAGCGCCCGGATGTAGTCCTCGTCGTAGTCCATCGTCTCGGTGGCCCCTCTCCTCTTGGCCTCGAGCTGCGCCTCGAACCGGCCCTTCTGGTCCAGGGGATCGTTCAGCTCGCTGAAGCCGTTGGCGATCTCCCGGCCCACGATGAACAGCTCGAACCGGTCGGTGATTTCGGGCCTGGTGTCGTTGCGGCGGGCCAGGGGGCTGATCTCGGTGGGGAACTCGGTGACGAAGGTCGGCTGGACCAGTGCGGGTTCGACCCCTTGCTCGAACAGGACTGCCTGCAGCGCCCCTGGGCCGAACGATTCCAGGTGCTTGCGTTCGGCTTCGGAGAGTTTGGGGGCCGCCTCGGCCCGGAGCCGGTCGGCGTCCCAGAGGTCCTTTTCACGAAGCGCCGGAAAGGCCTCCAGGACGGCCTGGCCCATGGGAAGCCGGCGCCAGCCCCGGCCGAAGTCGAGCTGGAGCCCCTGGTAGGTCACCCGGGTGGAGCCGGTCACCCGCTCGGCGGCTTCCCGGAGCATCTCCTCGGTCAGGTCCATCAGGTCCTGGTAGGTGGCGTAGGCCTGGTACCACTCCAGCATGGTGAATTCGGGGTTGTGCCGGGTGCTGACCCCCTCGTTCCGGAAGTTGCGGTTGATCTCGTAGACCCGCTCCAGCCCGCCCACCACCAGGCGCTTGAGGTACAGCTCGGGGGCGATGCGGAGGTAGAGCGGGATGTCGAGCGCGTTGTGGTGGGTGGTGAAAGGTCGAGCTGCCGCCCCGCTGACCAGCGGGTGCATCATCGGCGTCTCCACCTCCACGAAATCCCGGGCGTCGAGGAACTCGCGGATGAAGCGGATCAGCTGGGTGCGCTTGAGGAAGACCCCCTTGACCACCGGATTGGCGACCAGGTCGAGGTAGCGCTGTCGGTAGCGCGTCTCCACGTCGGTGAGCCCGTGCCACTTCTCGGGGAGCGGCCGCAGCGCCTTGGTCAGCGGCAGGTAGTCGGTGGCGGCGAGGGTCAATTCTCCGGTCTTGCTGCGGAAGAGCGTTCCTTCCACACCGACGTAGTCGCCCAGGTCGGTGAGGCGGAAGCGCTCGTACTTGTCTCCCAGGGCATCCTGCTTGACGTGGACCTGGATCTCCCCGCTGCGGTCGCGAAGCTTGAGAAAGGCGGCCTTGCCGAAGCTACGCACCGCCACCACCCGCCCGGCCACGCGGTAGACCGGCCCGGCGGCCTGGAGGCTCTCGGCGCTCTCGGCGCCGTGGCGGCGGACGATCTCCCCGGCCACTTCGGTCGGTCGAAAGCCGTTGCCGTAGGGATGGAGTCCCAGGGCGCGCCACTTCTCGGCTTTCTCCAGCCGCTGGGCGTAGAGGTCCTGCTCCTTGGACGATTCGGTCTCGTCGCTCATCGTGGTGCCGGCCCGGGGCCCGTCCGAGTGTGCCCTACTCCGGCAACGCCCGGTTGGGGTTCTTCACTCCCAGGAGCTGGGCGGTGATGAACGGGTCCAGGTCCCCGTCCAGCACCGCATCCACGTTCCCGGTCTCCACACCGGTCCGCAGATCCTTCACCAGCCGGTAAGGGGCCAGGACGTAGCTGCGGATCTGCGAGCCGAAGGCGATGTCCTTCTTCTGGGCCTCGGCGGCGTCGCGGGCCTGATTCCGCTTCTGCACTTCTAGATCCCAGAGCCGGGCTCGGAGGATCTTCCAGGCCATGTCCCGGTTGGCGTGCTGGCTTCGCTCGTTCTGCATGGCCACGGTGATGCCGGTGGGTAGGTGGGTCAGGCGCACGGCCGAGGAGGTCTTGTTGACCTTCTGGCCGCCGGCGCCGCTGGCCCGGAAGACATCGACCCGGACGTCCTTCTCCGGGATGTCGATGACGATGTCGTCGTCCACCTCGGGGTAGACCGTCACCGAGGCGAAGGAGGTCTGGCGGCGGGCGTTGGCGTCGAACGGGCTGATTCGTACCAACCGGTGCACGCCATTCTCCGCCTTGAGGTAGCCGTAAGCGTTCTCACCCTGAATGGTGAGTGAGACGTTCTTCACTCCCGCTTCCTCGCCGGCGACGAAGTCGTTGATGTCCACCTTCCAGCCCTTGGCTTCGGAGTAGCGGGTGTACATTCGGAGCAGCATCGCGGCCCAGTCCATCGACTCGGTCCCACCCGCCCCGGCGTTGATCTCCATGTAGCAGTTGGCGTGGTCGTTCTCGCCGGAGAGCATCCGCTCCAGCTCCAGGCGCTCCACCTCCCGCTCCACCGAGGCCACTGCCGCCTCGGCTTCGGCCCGGGCTGCCTCATCGCCTGCTTCGGCGGCCAGCTCCAGCAGGGTTCGGGCATCGTCGAGCGCTCGCTCCACCCGCTCGAACCCTTGAACCGTCGCCTCCAGAGTGGCCTTCTCTTTGAGCGCCGCTTGGGCCCTGGCGTTGTCGTTCCAAAAGTCGGGCTGGGCGGCGTCGCGCTCGATCAGCGCGATGCGGGAGCGTTTGCGATCGAGGTCAAAGATGCCCCCGGAGCGCGTCGAGGCTTTCCTGAAGGTGGGCGATCCGTTCCGTCGTGTCGAGGGCCATGGGGGGTCCTGGTTTTCCGAATCCCGAGCTTCAGTGGCGCCGGAGCCGCAGCCGAAGAAGGGCGGCCAGCGTCGCGAACACGGCGAAGAGCGCACAAAAATAGGCGGGACCGTCCCCGATGACAACGTAGGGTGTCGCCCCGGAGAGCAGAGGCAGCTCGGCCATTCTCCATTCCGGCCCGGTCAACTCGGCAGCGGAAACGTGCAGCGAGTCGCTGGGGACGATGCCCACCTCGGTGGCCTCGCTGATGCGTCCCACCGGGTCGATGAAGGCGCTGATCCCGGTGTTGGCGGCCCGAGCGACCGGCCGCCCCGTCTCCACCGCCCGGGTGGCAACCATCCGGAGGAACTGAAAGGGGGCGGAGGAGAAGCCGTACCAGGCGTCGTTGGTCATGTTGACCAGCACCTGGGCCCCGCCTCGGGCATAGGCCCGGGAGATCTCCGGGAAGATGGCGTCGAAGCAGATCTCGATTCCCAGTCGGGCAGGGGGACCGCCGGGGCGCCGGAGCACGGCGGGGCTGAGGTCGTTGCCAGGGGTGAAGCTGGCGCCGAGGATGTTTCCGATGGGGAGCACCTCGTCCAGACCCAGGGGCACGTACTCACCGAAGGGCACCAGGTGGTTCTTCACGTAATGGTGGGCGATGGAGAGGTCGGGAGCGAGGAGGAGAGAGGCATTCTCATTCCCCTTCCGTAGATTCTTGGGGTCGAAGACATCCACCCCGACCAGCAGGCCGGCGCGGTAACCCCCTTCGCGAAGCCCGGCCGAAGCCAGGGAGCTGACCCCGGTGGGGAAGGCGAGCGGGTAGCTGCCCTCCGGCCAGACGATCAGCTCGGCTCCGGCGGCCTCGGCCTGGGCGGTGGGAGGCAGGTAGCGTCCGAGGATGGTGCCCGTCCTGGAAGCACCTCTCCCCATCTTCAGCTTCTGGTCGATGTTGGCCTGCACCACCGCCACTCGCACCCGGGGGGCGCTGGCGACCGCCCGGTCCAGGTCCCGGACGTGGAGCGCTCCGTAGAGATGCCCCAGGACGAGGACAACACCGGCTAGCCAGAGCAACCGCCGAGGGACGGGCCGTTCCCGGGCTTGCCAGGCTCGCCAACCCTCGAAAAGCGCGCCATTCACCAGCGCCACCGCAAAGGCGACCAGGTAAACCCCGCCCAGACTGGCCAGCTGGTGGAACCAGAGGTTGCGCGTCTGGGTGTAGCCCAGGTTGGCCCAGGGGAATCCCGAGCAGAAGTAGTTCCGCATCAGCTCGCTGGCCATCCACACCGGGGCCACGGTCCAGCCCATCGGCCAGCCAAAGGCCCGCTCCAGCAGGCGCATCACCCAGCCGGCGATGCCCCAGTGCAAAGCGCACCAGGCGACGAGGAGCTCCAGCGCCGGAACGCTCAGCCAGTTGGGCATCCCCCCGAACGTCACCATGGCCACGTTCACCCACCAGAAGGCCCCGGTGAAGAACACCATCCCGGCCAGCATCGCCGCCCCGAAGGCCCTTCCCGGCCCCAGCCGGCGAAGGGCCACCAGCATGGGAACCAGGCAGACGAAGGCCAGCGGCTCGAGAACGCCGGAGGCGAACAGCTCGCGGCGGGGGCCGACGGGAAAGGCGATCGGGAAGCTCGCCGCGCCGAGGAGTCCGCTGAGCACCAGCAGCCCCAGGCGCCAGGGGACGAACACCCGCTCCGGGCGAGGGGGGAGGAGCTCCGGGGGAGGCAGCTGATCTGAAGGTCTGGGAAGGGCGACGGCGGCCATGCGGCAGCAACGGCTCCTAGCAGAACCAGGGCCGCCGCCGCATCAGCGGGCCCGGTTCGACCTCCAAATCATTCCCCTGGTCCCGAGGAGCTGCTCTTCCAGAGCGGACATCCGGCGCGCCTCGGCCGGCCGGCGGTGGTCGTGCCCCAGCAGGTGCAAGAGGCCGTGGGCCAGGTAGAGGTCCAGCTCACTCCCCACAGACCGACGGTGCGTCCGGGCCTGCCGGCGGGCCGTGTCCAGGGAAATGATGACGTCGCCCAGAGGACGGGGACCCGGGCTCCCTGGCGGCGGCGCGCCGGCGGGAAAGCTGAGCACGTCGGTGGCGGAGTCCTTCTTCCGCCAGGCCCGATTCAACCCGCGAATGGCCTCGTCGGTGGTGAGGAGGATGGAGAGCTCGACACCCTCGAGGTCGAGCGCGCTCAAAAAGGACAGCGCGCGCCTTTTCAGGTGTCGGCCGTGGGGTCGACCTTGCTGATGATCGACGCGGATCTCGACCAGGGCGGAAAGGAAGCCCCTCGGGGTCGATTGGCGGCGCGGCACGCCACCCGAACCTAGCCGACTCCGTTCAACGCCGAGCGCTGCGGTCCAGCGTGGAACGCTTCTCCCCCGCCTCGGAGGACGCCAGGGCCAGAGACCCCTGCCGGGCGCCCTCCATTGCTCCGGCCGGGTAGACCGGACGGGTGTGGTAGATGCCCTCCAGGGTGTGCAGAAAGGACCTGGCGATGGCGTTCAGATCGCGCAGCGTCAGGTCGCACTCGTCCAGCTGCCCCTCGGTGAAGACGGCGTTGATGATGCGCTGGACCAGCTGCTGGAGGCGATCGGAGCTCGGCTCCGCCACGGACCGGCTGGCCGCCTCCACCGCGTCGGCAATCATCACCAGCGCGGCCTCCCGGAACTGGGGCTTCGGCCCGGGGTAACGGAAGAGCGAGTCGTCGACCGCACCGTCGCGCCCCTCGGCCTCCTTCAGCGCCTTGTGGTGGAAGTACCCCACCAACCGGGTCCCATGGTGCTGGGCCACTGCCTCCCGGACCGCGCGGGGCAGCTTGTACTGGCGTGCCAGCTCGAGCCCATCGGTTACGTGGCGCTTGATGATCACCGCGCTCATCCCCGGAGCGAGGCGGTCGTGGGGGTTCTCCCCTTTGTGGTTTTCGCCGAAGTAGAGCGGGTTCTTTCCCTTGCCGATGTCGTGGTAGTAGGCGCAGGTTCGCGCCAGCAGCGGGTTACAGCCGGTGACCTCGGCCGCTGCCTCGACCAGGCTCCCCACGATGATGCTGTGGTGGTAGGTGCCAGGACTCTGGACGATGAGCTCCTTGAGCGCCGGATGGTTCAGGTTGGCCAGCTCGAGCAGCTTGAGGTCGCTGGCGTAGCCCAGGGTCAGCTCCACCAGTGGCGTCAAGGCCAGCACCATGGTGGGGACGAGCAGCGTCGAGCCGACCAAGGCGAAGGCGGCCGTGAGCAATGCCTCTCGCATCGGCCCGTGCCCCCCGGCCAGGGCGAAGGCCAGGACCAGCGCGGCCGAAGTGACCCCCACCCAGGCCCCGGCCCGGAACAGCGAAGCCCGGTCGCGGGCCCGACCCACCTGGGTGGCAGCGACCAGGCTGGCCAGCAGCCCGTAAACCGCGAAGAAGAGCGAATTGCCCAGCATCACCCCGACCAGGATGGAGAGGACCAGGCCGAGGAAGAGCGCCATCTCCTGATTCAGCAGAAAGCGCACCAGCATCGCCCCGGCGGCGATGGGCATCAGCACCAACAAGGCCTGCAGGGGGAGGGCCGGCCACCGGTCATGCACCGCTTCGGCCACGGTGATGGCAACGCGGAAGGAGACCAGCAGCCCCAGGAGCAGCAGCCCCAGCAACAGTCCGTCTCGACGGGTGGGCCGGAAGCGCCGGAAGGCCGCCCGGTGGAACAACCAGACCCCCCCGAGGAGCAGGGCCACCAGGCCCGCGGTCCCGGCGACGGCCCCGACCACGTCGATGCCGTCGGTCTGAGCGCGCAGGGCGCCCAGAAGCGCCACATGAAGCGGGGTGACCAGCTCGCCATCGCCGAGGATCTTCTGCCCCTTCTTGATCTCGATGGTCGCCTCCTTGACCGCGGCGGCGGCCGCAGCCCGGCGCGCTTCGGTCTCGGCGATGTTGGGCGTGAGGTCGGGTCTGAGCGCGCGCTTGGCGATGCGGAGCACGGCTCGACGCAGCAGCGGAGGCGCCTCCGGGAGGAGATTCCCCGGCAGCGAAGCCCAGCGATCCATCTCCGCCCGGGCCTCCCGGACGTCCAGCACTGCCGGCGGAGAGATGGCACTGGTGTGCTCTGCTCCATCCGGGAGATTGCGCACGGCGATGGAAGTCCCCACCGGCCCCAGATCCTCGCGGGCGCCGACGACCGGGGCCAGGTACCCCCGCTCGACCAGGGTCACGGTGGCCTGCTCGATCTCGGTGCTGGCCCGGCCCTGCGCGAGCGCCTTCCAGTCCTCGTCCTCGA
>JBKOYI010000023.1:0-5677 GCA_046725335.1 Myxococcota bacterium
TACGGTCTCGCCGTCGCCGTGCCCGAGGCGTATCGCCGCGGCGCCGCGGGCGAAGCGGGGTCCGGCATGGGCCCGGCGATGAAGAGCGTGGTCGTGGACCCAGAGCGCTACGACTGGGAAGGGGACGTCCCGCTCCAGCGACCCTACTCGGAAACCGTGATCTACGAGCTCCACGTGCGCGGCTTCACGAGGCACCCGAGCTCGGGCGTGGCGCAGGCGAAGGCCGGCACGTACGCCGGGCTGATCGAGAAGATCCCCTACCTCCAGGACCTGGGGGTCACGGCGGTGGAGCTGCTCCCCGTGTTCCAGTTCGACGCGCAGGACGCGCCCCCGGGTCGCTCCAATTACTGGGGGTACTCGCCGGTCTCGCTCTTCGCGCCGCACCGAGCCTACAGCACGCGAAGCGATCCGCTTGGCCCGATGGACGAGTTTCGCGACATGGTCAAGGCCCTCCATCGCGCGGGCATCGAGGTCATCCTCGACGTCGTCTTCAACCACACCGCCGAGGGGGATCACCGCGGCCCGACCTTCTGCTTCCGCGGCCTCGCGAACGAAGCCTATTACCTCCTGGAGCGCGATCGAAGCCGATACGCGAACTTCGCCGGGACCGGCAACACGTTGAACGCCAATCACCCCATTGTGCGCAGGCTGATCCGGGAGAGTCTCCGGCATTGGGTGGAGCACATGCACGTGGACGGCTTCCGCTTCGACCTCGCCTCGATCCTGTCGCGCGACGAATCGGGCAACCTCTTGCCGAACCCCCCGGTCCTCTGGGACATCGAGTCGGATCCGGTGCTCGCCGGGACCAAGCTGATCGCCGAGGCCTGGGATGCCGCAGGGCTCTACCAGGTAGGAACCTTCATTGGCGACAGCTGGCAGGAGTGGAACGGCCGATTCCGCGACGACGTCCGTGGCTTCCTCAAGGGCGCCAATGGAACGGTGTCAAGGCTGGCCACACGGCTATTGGGCAGCCCGGACATCTACGGGCACGAGGAAAGGGAGCCCCAGCAGAGCGTCAACTTCATCACCTGCCACGACGGGTTCACCCTGGAAGATCTGGTTTCGTACGACCGGAAGCACAACGAGGCCAATGGCGAGGAGAACCGAGACGGCGCCGATGACAACTCGAGCTGGAACTGCGGGGCCGAAGGACCAAGCGAGGATCCCGCCGTCGAGGCGCTCCGGAGCCGGCAGATCCGAAACTTCCTCACCTTGCTCCTGCTCTCCGTGGGGACCCCGATGCTCACCATGGGCGACGAGGTGCGCCGCACCCAGCGCGGGAACAACAACGCATACTGTCAGGACAACGAGACGAGCTGGCTCGACTGGAGGCTGATCGAGCGCCACCGCGACGTCCATCGGTTCGTGAAATCGCTGCTCGCGTTCCGCGACATCGAGGTCGATCGGACGCGCCTCAGCCTCAATCAGCTGCTGCGCAAGGTACGGATCGAGTGGCACGGCGTGGCGCTCGGCCGACCCGATTGGAGCTACCACTCGCACTCCTTGGCCTTCACGGCCACGAGCCTCCATGACCTTTTCCGGCTGCATGGGATGCTCAATTCCTACTGGCAGCCGCTCCGCTTCGAGCTGCCGCAGGCCGGGGAGGAGAACGGCGGACCGTGGCGGAGATGGATCGACACGTCGCTCCCGTCGCCCGAGGACGTCCGCGGCTGGGAGGAGGCCCCGGCCGTCACCGCCGCGAGTTACCTCATGCAGCCTCAGTCGCTGGCGCTCCTGGTCTTGCCGCACGCGACGGGCGGGGGCTGAGCCCCGGAGAACGATCCCCAGGTTCGGTCCACCGTGATTCTCGCGAACGGACCTCTCTCACCTCTCATAGACGTGGAATCCGCGCCCGGTCTTCTTGCCCAGCCAGCCCGCGTCCACGTATTGCCTGAGCAGCGGACACGGCCGGTACTTCGCGTCCCCGAGGCCCCGGTGCATCACCTCGGCGATGAACAGCACCGTATCCAGGCCGATGAAGTCCGCCAGTTGCAAGGGGCCCATCGGCTGGTTGGTGCCGAGCTTCATCGCGGTGTCGATGTCCTCGGCCGTCCCCAGGCCCTCCATCAGGGCGTAGGCGGCCTCGTTGAGCATCGGGATGAGGATGCGGTTGACGATGAAGCCCGGATAGTCGCGGGAGGTGACCACCGTCTTCCCCATCGCCTGGACCAGCAGCCGGGTGCGCTCGAAGGTCGCGTCGGAGGTGGCCGCGCCGCGGATCAGCTCCACCAGCTGCATCACCGGCACCGGATTCATGAAGTGCATCCCGATGATCGCCTCGGGACGCCGGGTCGCGGCGGCGATGCGGGTGATGGGAATGGACGAGGTGTTGGTGCCCAGCACCCCGCCGGGGCGGACCACCGCGTCGAGGTCCTGGAAGATGCGCTTCTTCAGCTCCTCGTTTTCGGTGGCGGCCTCGATGGCCACGTCGACCTCGCGGGCCTCTCTGGCGCTGGTGGCGAGCACCAGCCGGTCGAGCGCGGCCTTCTCGGCGCTGGCGTCGAGCTTGCCCTTCTCCCGGAGCTTCCCCAGGCCGCCGCGGATGCGCCCGGCGCCCTTCTCCACCGCCTCCTTCGCTATGTCCACCAGGGTGACGCGAAGGCCCGCGGTCAGCGCGACCTGCGCGATCCCCGCTCCCATCTGTCCTGCGCCGATCACCAGCACGTGCTCGTTGGCCATGGTTTGCCCTCGGGTAGACGGTCCTCTTCGTGCCCTGCTTATCGCAGCGCGGCGCCCAGACAAGCGGGCGGCCAGCCTCCGGGCGCGGGTCGCGCAGACTTTGCGCGTCGACGCCGCTGAGTCACTGGTTACACTTCGATTATGGCAGCAGGAGCATTCGCCCCCGGCAGCAAGGTGGTGATCGATCGCGAGGGGCTGGGCGCGATCATCACCGCACTCGACGTGCAGGGATGGGAAGTGTGGGGCCCAACGGTGCGCGAGGCGGCCATCGTCCTCGGCCGGATCTCGTCGCTCGACGACCTGCCCGCGAGGCGTCGGCGACGAGCAGGCCCCGGGCCACTACCGGCTACGCTGGGCGAGCTGCGCGTAGACCGCCAGCGAGTCCAGGAGGTCGAAGTGGTCCGTCTGTAGGAACACGCACTGATGCTTGACATCAGCGCGGCCGGGCCCGGGACTGCTCTGGCCTAGTAGCGGTGAGCACCCACGCCGAGCCACTTGGGGCATCCTCGTCCTGCCCCCTTTGGCCCCGGGACGCAGTCCCGTGCCTGGCCTCCGGCACCAAACAGGGCGCGCACGCCTTGCGTCGAATCCCTCGGGCCGCGCCCGGCGTGCGCAGTTTTTCTCGAGCGCCACCCCGGGGCCTCGTGGGCGAGCTCCGGTTCATACGGTACCGAATTTGCATGTGTTTTTCGCCCGTGACGCCAGGAGCAATTCCGATGACCACCCCGATTGTGGGCCCCGTTCAGGAGTACTGGTTCGACGCCTGGCAGCGCTCGATCCTGCTCCTCGACACCCTCCGACAGCGCGGCAACCGTTACTTCGAGCAGCGCGAGAAGGCCGTTCCTCACGCGCTCGAATTCGAGGCGGAGCTCGTCCGCGACGGTCGGACAATGCCCCGGCCGACCAACTATGGCTTGGTGCGGATCATCCCGCCCGAGGGAACGAAGATCGACCCCACGAAGCCGCCGTTCGTGATCGTCGATCCTCGCGCTGGCCACGGCCCCGGCATCGGCGGGATGAAGCACGACAGCGAGATAGGCGTCGCGCTCGACGCGGGCCACGCCTGCTACTTCATTGGCTTCCTGCCCGACCCGGTGCCCGGACAGACCGTGGAGGACGTCTGCCTGACCGAGGCAGCGTTCCTCGAGGAGGTCATCGCCCGGCATCCGAAGGCCGAGGGCAAGCCGGTGGTCATCGCCAACTGCCAGGCCGGCTGGCAGATCATGATGATGGCGGCGATCAGACCCGAGCTGCCCGGGCCGATCATGCTTGCCGGCTCGCCGCTGTCCTACTGGGCCGGGGTCCGGGGCAAGAACCCGATGCGTTACCTGGGCGGCATCCTCGGCGGCACCTGGCTCACCGCGCTTTCCGGGGATCTGGGGAAAGGCATCTTCGACGGGGCCCACCTGATCGCCAACTTCGAGTCGAACAACCCGGCCAACACCTACTGGAAGAAGCTCTACAACGTCTACTCGAAGATCGACACCGAAGCGCCGCGCTACCTAGACTTCGAGACCTGGTGGGGTAGCCCGGTGCTTCTCAATGCCGAGGAGATTCAGTGGATCACCGACAACCTCTTCGTGGGCAACAAGCTGTCCACGGGCGGCCTCCGGACCTCGGACGGGCTCCGGATTGACCTGCGCAACGTCCAGTCGCCAATCATCGTCTTCTGCTCCTGGGGCGACGACATCACCCCCCCGCAGCAGGCCCTGGGGTGGGTCCTCGACCTGTACAAGGACGAGAAGGAGATCGTCACCAACGGGCAGACCATCGTCTACACGCTACACGACAGCGTGGGGCACCTGGGGATCTTCGTCTCCGGCAAGGTGGCCACCAAGGAGCACAGCGAGTTCGCGAGCTGCATGGCGCTCATCGACCTCTTGCCCCCGGGCCTGTACGAGGCGGTGATCACCGAGGTGAACGAGGACACCGAGAACCCCCAGCTGATCCACGGCAAGTACCTTTTCCGCCTGGAGCCCCGCACCCTCGATGCCCTCCGGGCCCTGGGCACCAACTCCGCGGAAGACGAGCGGCGGTTCGCCACGGTGGCCAAGGTCTCGGAGGTGAACCTGGGCCTCTATCGCGCGTTCGCCGGGAAGATGCTTCGGGCGATGGTACCGGAGGTCACGGCCAGAGCCCTGCGGGAGCTGCACCCGCACCGGCTCCGGTTCGCGCTGTTCTCCGACCGGAACCCGATGATGTGGCCGGTGAAGGCGCTCGCCGCGCAAGTACGCTCGGTGCGACGGGTGGTGTCTCCCGGGAACCCCCTGCTCGGGCTGGAGACGGCGATTTCCGGGTGGATCGCCTCCACCCTCGCGGCCTTCGGCTCCGCGCGCGATGCGATGACCGAGGCGGTGTTCCTGAATGTCTACGGCAACCCGATCCTCCAGGCGCTGGTCGGCCTCGGTCCCCAGGTGGCCGAGGAGCACCACATCGAGAGAGATCTGGTGCGCGAGGAGGACCAGGCCCGCGCCCGTTCGGAGCTGGAGCAGCGCTTCGAGGTCGGCGGCTTCGAGGAAGCGCTCGCCCGAGCGCTGATCTACGTGCGGCTCGCGGAGGGAAGCGCGGACGAGCGGGGGTACGCGATGTTCGAGGCCATCCGTGCCACCCGGCCCGCTGAGCTGCGGATGGGCATGGAGGAGCTGAAGCGAGTCCTGCGGGAGCAGTTCCTCCTGCTCTCGCTCGATGAACAGCGCGCCGTCGACGCCATCCCCAAGCTTCTGCCGCGAAGCACGGAGGAACGGCGGGACGGGCTGGAGATCCTCCAGCGGATGATCTCCGCCGGCGGCGCCCTCTCCGACGAAGGCCGGCGCCGTTCCCGCCAGATGGAGGCGATGTTCGAGGTGAAGGCGGAGAGGCCGGTCTCTGGGCAGCCGGCCCACGCCTGACCGCGAGGGAGTCGCCATGGAAGGCAGCATCAGCCCGGTGCTTCAGGACCAGAAGGTTCTCGTCGTCGGCGTGGCCAACGACCAGTCCATCGCCTACGGCTGCGCCAAAG
>JBKOYI010000094.1:0-5802 GCA_046725335.1 Myxococcota bacterium
CGCATCGTCCTCGGCGATGAGCACCCAGCCTTCGACCGGACCTGGCTCCACCACGCCCCCATGCTAGCCCGCCGCGGTGGGCTGGCGCGCAGCGTCAGTCAATTCTGCGTCGGGCCGCTGCAGCCGTGTGCCAGATTGGCCCCCCGCAAAGCCCATGCGCACCTTCTTGGTGGCAAACCCCCAGAGCGGCAACGGCGAGACCGGTCGTCGCTGGCCGGAGATCCAGGCCGAGGTCTTGCGCGTGCTCGGAGGGACTGCCGACCACGCCTTCACCGAGCGCCCCATGCACGCCGCCTCCCTCACCGCCCGAGCGCTTGAAGAGGGCTACCGACGCATCGTCGTCATCGGGGGAGACGGCACCGTCAATGAGGTGGTGAACGGCTTCTTCCAGGTTCCAGGCGGCCCACCGGCGGACGCCTCGCTGTCGCTGATCCCGCGTGGGACGGGTGGAGACTTCCGGCGCACCTTCGACTTCGACGGACGGCTGAAGGAGGCCTGTCTGCGGCTACGTCAGGAGATGCTGCGCCCGCTCGACGTGGGGCGGGTGCGCTTCACGGCGCCGGATGGTCGCCAGGGCGAGCGGTACTTCGTGAACGTGGCCAGTTTCGGAGCGAGCGGCCGGGTGGACCGGAAGGTCAACGAGACCACCAAGGCTCTGGGAGGCCGGGTCAGCTTCTTCCTGGCCAGCGTGAAGGCGCTGGCCGGCTGGCGGGACCAGGCGGTGCGCATTCGCGTGGATGGGGGTGAAGAGCAGCCGCTCGAAGTCACCACCCTGGCCGTGGCCAATGCCCGTTACTTCGGCGGGGGCATGAAGGTCGCGCCTCAGGCCGACCCCTCCGACGGCCTCTTCGACGTCACGGTGTGGAGCGGCTACCGCCTCAAGGACTTCGCCCTCAAGGCGCGCTCGCTCTACGACGGCACCCACACCCGCTGGGCCGGGACGCGAACGTTTCGGTGCCGGAGACTCGAGGCGACCAGCGCCGAGGAGGTCTTGCTGGACGTGGACGGCGAACAGCCGGGTCGCCTTCCCGCCACCTTCGAGATTCTCCCCGGGGCGATCCAGCTCCGGGTCTAGCACGCTCGTTCCGGCCGGGAGCTAGGCGAGCCAGAAGTAGGCGTTGCCGATCAGACTTCGACTCTCGGTCACCCGGGCCCGCGCGCCGAGGGCCGCCACCGCCGTGTCCTTCCTGGCGTAGCAACTGTCCTCTTCACGGCGCAGCGCGGCCTGCCGCCGGCGGTACTCCCGCTCGGAGCGGTCGACCAGGGCACGGGCCCGGGCCCGTTCGGTGGGGTCCTCCAGCTGAGCCAGTTGCCCCCGGGCCTCCTCCCATCGTGCCCTGGCCCGTTCCACCGCCTGTCGCGGTTCGAGCAGGCAGTCCTCCGCGTAGCGGTCGGCCTGCTCGCGCTGGCGATCGAGCTCGTGCTGACTCCTCCGCTCGGCCGCCCGGAGCAGCTCTTCCCTGGCGGCGAGGAGCGAACGCTCCTGGGTGCTGGCCACCGAGATGGGGGCGGTGGCCCGGGCAGGGGTCTCCACCGCGGGAACGTGCGCCAGCAACGCCGCATCCTCGAGCGGCAGGGGCCGAAAGCCGTCGCGGTCTCGGAGCAGGACCAGATGCAGCAACCGCTCCTCGGGAAGCAGGCCCCCGGTCCGGAAGCGGTAGACGAACCACCACCCCTCCGAGCCAGCCAGGCGGGCCAGCCGCGGTGGCAGCGCGGAGGCGTCGAGCTGGAGCCAGTGGACGCCTTCCAGCGGCGCCGACTTCACGACCCCGGCGGCCTCCAGGACCTGGCGGCCATGGCCCTCGGCGCCGAGGACCTCCCGGGTGAGGGCCCGGGCAGTCTGACGCCACCGACCCAGCGCCGCCTCGGTCTCATCGGCCGCCAGACGGAGCCGCCGACGCACATCCCCGTCGAAGCGCTCCAGGAGAAGCGAGCGGGCCTGCGTCATTCGGGCGTCGATGCGATGTTCCAGGTCCTCCCGGAGGGCATCGAAGGCGCGGGAGATCTCCTCCGGGGACCGGCAGGACTGGTAGATGTCCAGCACTCGCCGCTCGAAATCGAGGCCGGTCTCCAGCGCTCCCAGGATCTCGTCCGAAGCTCCGAAGACCCCGTCGAAGAGGTTGAGCTTCTTTTCCAGCAGCTCGTAGAGCCGGGCGTCCGCGGCGTTCTGCCGGTTGAGGAAGTTGAGCACCAGGACGTCGCGCAGCTGGCCATAGCGGTGGCAACGGCCGATGCGCTGCTCGATCCGCTGTGGATTCCAGGGCAAATCGTAGTTGACCACCAGATTGCAAAACTGGAGGTTGAGCCCTTCGGCACCGGCCTCGGTGGAGAGGAGGATCTGGGTGCGCTCTCGGAATTCCTCCACCAGCGCCTGCCGCTCCTCCGGGGTGCTGGCCTCTCCGGAGAGCAGCGAGAGCCGCCCGCGGTAGCCGTGCCCGGCGAGCAAGGTGGCCAGGTACTGCTGGGTGCGGCGCGATTCGGTGAAGACGACGGCCTTCTCCGGCCACTGATGGGCTCGGGCCACGGTGAAGAGTCGGTCCAGGGCCCGCTTCAGCGCTTCTCCCTTGGCGTTCACCTGGATGGCCTCGGCGCGCCGGGCGTACTGCTCCAGCTCCAAGGCCTCGCGCTCCAGCGCGGCCAGCGAACCAGGCTGGGCCGGTTCTTCCTCCCAGGCCTCGGCTTCCTCGCAGTAGGCCGCGGTCTCCTCGGGCTCGAAGAGGGGGACCGCCTCCGCTCCGAGCCGAGCGGCCTGGATGCGCGCTCTCAGGCTCTCCGCCAACTTCCGTAAGGTGGGGGCGATGGCGTAGGTCGAGGAGGCCAGGAGCTTGCGATAGACCAGGGTGAGCAACGTCCGCTTCCCCGGCTCGATGGCCGCCGCCTCGCTGCGGCGTAGGTATTCCGAGACCTGCTCGTAGAGCGTCTGTTCCTCGGCGGAGGGGGCGAAGTCCTCCACCATGCTTCTGCGGTTGGTGAAGCGAACGTACTCCCGTACCTGGCGCCGGAGCGTCCGCTGAACGACCGGGGCCAGCCGTTCCTTGAGCTCCACCGCGCCGGTTTCGGAGAGTGCGCCCTGCGCCCCTTCCGGCTGGAAGCGGCTTCGGAAGGCGTGCTCCGGGCCGAGGATCTGCTCGTCCAGAAGCGAGAGCAGGCCGAACAGCTCCATCAGCTCGTTCTGCAGCGGGGTGGCGGTCAGAAGCAGCTTGGGCCGGCCGGCCAGCGCCTGGCGAAGGGCCTTGCCCGTCTTGTTGCTCGAGCGGTGGGCGTTGCGGAGCCGGTGTGCCTCGTCGATGACCACCAGGTCCCAGGGAATCTGGGCCAGGGCTTCGGAGCGGGTGGCCGCGAAAGGCAAGCTGGCGATGAGTGGAGCCACTTGCTGGAACGGATTTCCCGCGAGCCGCCCGGACCGGCCGTCGATGATGCGGGCCTGGAGGTCGAACTTGTCAGCCAGCTCGGCCTGCCACTGTGCCCGCAGGGTCGCCGGGGTCAGTACCAGGATGCGCTCCTTTCCCTCGGCGATGAGCTGGGCAATGACGATGCCCGCCTCGATGGTCTTTCCCAGCCCGACCTCGTCGGCCAGAAGGCAGCCCCCCCGGTCGAGCGAGTCCAGGGCGAACGCCGCCGCCTCGATCTGGTGTGGATTGAGATCGACCCGCGCTTCCGACAACGCCGAGGCCAGCCGGTCGGTGGCCGCCCCACCCTGGAGTGTCAGCTCCTCCGCCAGGAGCCGCCGATGGAATCTGGTGAGGGGCGGTCCGCCCTTCGGTTGCGTCTGCTGAGCTGCTTCGACCAAGTGCCGTCGCTTTCCCGAAATCCCGCCGAGGCCCTACCCGGGCTGGCCCGACGGACAGTTTCGCATTGAGCGGTGTCGGGCTGCGCTGTAAGGGGGGCCCATGCGGTCGTGGCCGTGGGTGGCATGCCTTGTCCTCGGCTGCGCGACGGCTCGCCCTCCCAGGCCGGATTTTGCCGCCGCCGAGCGTGCTCGCATTGCCGAGCTGGAGCTGGCCCGGGACACCCGGGATGGGGCCTTGGTTTCCCGAGCCCGGATTCATGCCGATCCCTCGGTCCGGGCTCGCGCGCTGGTGGCGCTGGGGAGGATCCAGGACCTGGACACCGCCCCCACCGTCGCCGAGGCACTGGCCGATCCCGTCCCCTCGGTCAGGACGGCAGCGGCCTTCGCTGCCGGCGAGCTGGCCCTGGCCTGGGAGCCGGTACCCGATGTCGTTCGCCAGAAGCTCGCCCAGGCCCTGCTCACCGCCGAGGCCAAGGAGAGCGATGCGGCCGCCCAGCTCGCCGAGCTGGAGGCCCTGGGGCGCGTTCGGACGCCGGAGTCGCTGGAACGGTTGTCGGAACGGCTGGTGCTCCGGACCAAGGAGTCTCCCGAGCGCGCGACGCGTGCCGCTCTGTCGCTGGGGGTCGCGGTACGGGCCAAGGCGCCGGCGCCCGCCTCGGCCGGGCCGCGCCTGGAGGCGCTGGCTGGCTCGTACTTGCCGGGCACCCGCTGGGCGGTGATCTACGCCCTGGGGCAGTTCAAGGTTTCTGCGGCCCGCGCCGCGCTGCTCAATGCCCTGGGCGATAGCGACTCCGAGGTGCGCGCAGTGGCCCTCGAGGGACTGGCGGAGGTGGTCCAGCCCGAAGATCTGGAGGCGCTCCGGCCCCGCCTCAAGGACGACGACGGGCGGGTGGTGGCGGAAGCGGTTCGCACCTTGCTCAAGGCGGCGGAAAAGTGCGCTCTGGGCCCCTGTCCGCCTCTGGAAGTGCTCGCCGATCTCGGTCCGCGCATCGATGCGGTCGGCCCGGGCACGCTGGGGCAGCTCGCCCCGCCGCTGCTGGCCCTGGCCCAGTCCCAGGTTCCCGAGGGTGGGCGCCGATTCCTGACCGATTTCCGCTCTCGGCTCCGGGTGGCCCAGGCCGCTGCCGGTGAACCGCTGAGGGCACCCCTGGACTGGCTCGACTGCCGGCTGGCCGCCGCGCAGGACCGGCAACGTGGCTGGCTGGACGAGATCCGGGGTTGTGGCGGCGGACGGGTGGCTGAGGTCCGGCGGCTCCGGGTGGGCCTGGACGTGGTGGCCCAGAGCCCTCGGCTGCCGGATGCCTTCGTCCGCGAGGACTGGCTCCCGCTGCTGCGGCACCAATCCCCGTCGGTGCGAGCCTCGGCGGTCCAGGTGGCAAAGAGCGCCAGGAAGCCGGAGCTGGCGCGCGATGTCCAACCGCTGCTCCACGACGACGATGCCGTGGTGCGAGGAGCGGCCGTCGAGGTGCTGGCGACGCTCGGAGACAAGGCCTCGGCCCGGGAAATCTTTCTGATTGCCGAGGGTCAGCATCCCCCTGCGGTCGAGGTGGTGACCAGCTTCGCCGACGCACTGGTGGCGCTACGACCCGAGGGGGCGGGGCCCTTGCTCCGGCGCTGGCTGTCGGATCCACACGCCCACGTCCGCCAAGAAGCGGCCCGGGCCCTGACCGCGCTGGAGGGTGCTCCGGTGCAGGCCCCGATGGTGCCGGCCCGTCCGGAGGATCCTCCCGCTCCGCCGGTTGCCGCCGGCACGCTCTGGCGAATCGAGACCGCCCGCGGCCCAGTGCTCATCCATCCCCTGGTGGAGGAGGCTCCCCACACGGTGGCCCAGTTGAGCCGGCTTGCTCGCGCCGGCTTCTTTCGCGGGCTGACCTTTCACCGTGTCGTCCCCGACTTCGTCATCCAGGGCGGCGACCCCCGGGGCGACGGCGAAGGCGGACCGGGGTTCACGCTCCCGTGCGAGGTGTCAAACACCTCCTATCGAGTCTCGGAGGTGTCAAACACCTCGTCTC
>JBKOYI010000105.1:0-10754 GCA_046725335.1 Myxococcota bacterium
CTGGCCCAGGTGGTGCGGACGCTGCCCCAGCCGGTGCCGGCTCTGCCGCCGCGCGATTCCAAGTACCAGGCCTTGCGGGCCCTGCTCCGTTCGGTCTGGGAGGAGGAGCCGTCCGCCAAGGTGCTGCTTTTCACCGAGGCCCTGGCCACCCTGGAGAGCCTGCGAGAGCTGCTCCGAGGAGACGGCATCGAGGCGCTCGGCTACCACGGGGATCTCCCGCTGGTGGAGCGGGACCGCCAGGTGGCGCGCTTTCGCGACCCCGATGGGCCTCGGCTGCTGATCTCCACCGAGGTGGGCGGCGAGGGACGGAACTTCCAGTTTGCCCATCACCTGGTCAACTACGACTTGCCCTGGAGCCCGGCTGTCGTCGAACAGCGGATCGGGCGGCTCGACCGCATCGGCCAGAGCCAACCGGTGGACATCCACGTCTTCGACGTCCGCGGGACGCTGGCCTCCGATGTGCTGCAGCTTCTCGCCGATGCGGTGGGAGTGTTTGGCGAGACCGTGGGCGGACTGGACGCGGTCCTGGAAGAGGTGGAGCCCCGCATCCTGGACTTGGCCCTGGCTCCGCAGTCGCAGCGCCTGGAATACCGCACCCAGCTGGCCGCCCGGGTGGCCGAAGCCCGCACTGCGGTTCGCCGGGCCTACGACCCGCTGCTCGACGAACGGAGCTTCGACCGGACCGCGGTGCAGGCCCTGGTGGAGCGAGCCCGGGTTCGGCTGGGACTGGATGGCGAGGAGGACGAATCGCTGGAGGACGGCCTGTGGGCGGTGGCTCGCGATCTGGACGAGCGGCTGGAAGAGACGGTCACCGACCTGGCGCGCCGGCTGGGGATTGGCGTCGACACCGATGAGCAAGTCGAGGCCTTCCAGTGTGCCTTCCACTTCGGCCATGCGCTCAAGGTGGAAGCACTTCCCGGGCTCTCGCTGGGCGAAGAGCGAACGGTGCTGGGGACCTTCTGGCGCGACACCGCCGTGGAGCAGGAGGAGATCGACTTCTTCGCCACCGGCCACCCCATCGTGGAGGCGCTTTTCGGATTTCTCCGGGATGGTCCCTACGGTCGCAACGGTGCCCGGGCCATCCAGCATCGGGGAAAAGCGGCGCGGGGTCTGGAGGTGCTCTTCCACGTGATCCCTCCCGAGCCGGAGGACACCAGCCCGGGCGCTCGCGTTCCCTCCCGCCAGCTGTCCCGGGTGCTCGACCGGAGCCTCCTCCAGCTCGCGGTGGTGGC
This sequence comes from Myxococcota bacterium, assembly GCA_046725335.1. GTDB lineage: Bacteria > Myxococcota > Myxococcia > Myxococcales > Myxococcaceae > RPRB01. Next base: position 1,233 of record JBKOYI010000105.1, read on the forward strand.
CGGCCCGGGCGGTCGGCCAGCGCTGGATCCGTCAATCTTGCCGACCTTGCAGAACGAGGAGGGTCGCTCGCTGGTGGGCGACTCCCTCCGCCTCGCCTTCCCCGATCTGGCCGCTTTCGTCGATCCGGCCATCCAGGAGGCCATGCGCGCCGCCAGCGCCGAGCTGCAGCGGATGCAGATGCGGGCTGGCCGGGCCCTGACTTCCGAGCGGGATCGGGTGCTGGAGCGGACGGAGCAGGCGCTGCGCCATCAGGGGCTGGCCGCCAGCGCCATCGCCGCCCAGCTGGCTGCCGAGCGCGGTCACTACGCCAAGCTGGAGGAGGCGCTGGCCGGTCTCACCCTGCAGCTCGACTCAGTCTGTGCCTTCGTCCTGGCCAGGTAGGGAGCGCGCAGGGGCCATCCGATTCAGCTTGCCCGCGCGGAGAGCTCGGTGCGACGCTCTCCGCGGGAAGAGGGCGGAGGGCACCCTCGCGGATGAGCGAAGACCCGCACCGTCCGGAGGATGCGTCGGACCGCATTGATGCCTCGGCCGGGGCATCGGAAGCGACGTTGGTCCGCCCCAGGTCGGACGATGGCACTCAGGGCCTGGACGAGTCCCTCACCCCTGCGTCCTCTGGCAGTGGCCAGGCGGATCTCCCGCGCCTTCAGCCCGGGGAGGTCCTGGCCGGCCGCTTCGTCGTCGTCCGCTTCATCGCCCGTGGCGGAATGGGAGCGGTGTACGAAGCGGACGACTCGATGCTCCGGATCCGGGTGGCCCTCAAGGTCATCCGCGGACGCATCTCCACCGACGCATCGGCGATGGAGCGATTCCGTCGAGAAGTCCTGCTCGCCCGGCGGGTGGCCCACCCCAATGTCTGTCACGTCTATGAGCTCTACGACGCCAAGACCGCCGGGGGTGTCCCCATTCATTTCCTCACCATGGAGCTCCTGGATGGGGAGACGCTCGTCGCCCGGATCCGACGCGAGGGACGGCTGACGACGGCCGAGGCCTTCCCCCTGGTCCAGCAGATGTGCGAGGGACTCGCGGCCGCCCACGCCGAAGGAGTCGTTCACCGGGATTTCAAGAGCAGCAATGTGCTGCTCGTGCCTCACCGCGACGCCGGCGGCGAGGCCGTGACGCAGTCGACCCGGGTGGCGATCACCGACTTCGGCATCGCTCGGGCGCTTCTGCCCGGAAGCGCCGAATCACCGGACGCTCCCCTCACCGGAGGCGCAGGCATCCTCGGTACCCCCGAGTACATGGCCCCGGAGCAGGTGACCGGGGGGACCGTCACGCCGGCCACGGACATCTACGGGCTCGGGGTGGTGATGTACGAGATGGTGACCGGGACGCTGCCCTTCGCCGGCGACACCCCCCTGGTGTCCGCGGCAAAGCGGATCAACGAGCCCCCACCGCCGCCGGACCGGACCGTCCGGGGCCTCGACCCGCGATGGAACGGGGTCATCCTCCGCTGCCTGGCCCGGGAGCCGTCACGCCGGTTCCGGAGCGCCCGTGACGTCGCGGCGGCACTGGTCCGGCGCGAGAAGGCAGTGCCCCGGCTGGCCCTGTTCGGTGGGACGGGGCTCCTCCTGCTCGCTGTCGGGATCCTGGCGGTCTGGTACCTGCGCCGCGAGGAACGTGTCCGATGGGCTCGCGACGAGGCGCTTCCCCAGATCGCCGAACTGGTCGAGCTGAGCAAGTACTCGGCTGCGGTGGCGCTCGCAGAAAAGGTCGAGCAGGTGATCCCCCGGGACCCACGCCTGCTCAAGCTCTGGCCTGAGATGGCTCGGATCTTCACGGTCGAGACCAGCCCCGAAGGCGCCGAGGTGTCGGTGAAGGACTACGCCGCCCCCGAGAGCGAATGGCGCCACCTGGGGAGATCCCCGCTGGTCAATGTCCGTCTCCCCTTCGGACTGCAGCGCTGGCGGATCGAGAAGCAGGGCTTCGAGACAATCGAGGCAGTCCCGAGGCCACTTCTCTCGTCGCAGAGAATGGCCCTGCGTTTCACCCTGGACAGGGTGGGCAGCATTCCCCCGGAGATGGTGCATGTCCCTGGGGAGAGCACGCCGATCGAGATCCCGGGGCTCGACCACCTGCCCGCAGTGCAGCTCGGCGACTACCTCATCGATCGGACCGAGGTGACGAACAGGGATTTCAAGCGCTTCGTCGACGCCGGCGGCTACCGGAATCGCGACCTCTGGCGCCAGCCGTTCTCGAAGGACGGGCACGTGCTCAGCTGGGACGAGGCGATGGCGCTCTTCCGCGACCGCACCGGTCGTCCGGGGCCTGCGACCTGGGAGGCGGGAGACTATCCCGAAGGGCGGGGCGACCTGCCGGTCACCGGCGTGAGCTGGTACGAGGCGGCCGCCTACGCCGCCTACGTTGGCAAGGAGCTGCCCAACGTCTACCAGTGGAGCCGTGCGGCCGGTGCCTGGGCCAGCCACCAGATCGTCCCGCTCAGCAACTTTCGGGGGAACCCGCTCGCGCCGGTCGCAAGCTACCGGGGCGTCGGCCCGTACGGCACCTACGACATGGCAGGAAACGCCAAGGAGTGGTGCTGGAACGCGAGCGGAAGCAAACGCTACATCCTCGGCGGCGCCTGGAACGAGCCGTCCTACATGTTCAACGACGCCGACGCCCAGGCGCCTCTCTCCCGCGAGACCAACTTCGGCTTCCGCCTCGTAAAAACGCTCGATGACAGGACGGCAACCGCCGCCGCCGCTCCCGTCGCCTGGTGGACCCGGGACTACACCAAGGAGAAGCCGGCGCGTCCCGAGATCGTCCAGGTCTTCAGGCGGCTGTACGCCTACGACAAGACGCCGCTCGATACGCGGATCGAGGCCACCGACGAGAAGTCAGACCGGTGGAAGAAGGAGAAGGTGAGCTTCGCCGCTGCCTACGGCGGCGAGCGCGTTGTCGCCTACCTCTTCACGCCGCGGCAAGGCGTTCCGCCGTACCAGACGGTGGTCTTCTTCCCGGGCTCGAACGCCATCCACGAGCGATCCAGCGCCGACCTGCCGGCGATGCGCCTGATCAGCCCCGTGCTCCGCAGCGGGCGAGCCTTCCTCTACCCAGTCTACAAATCGACCTTCGAGCGCGGCGACGCCCTCAACACCGACTACCCGGCCCCCACGGCGTTCTACCGCGACCACGTGATCATGTGGTCCAAGGACCTGGGGCGGACCATCGACTACATCAAGACGCGCAAGGACCTGGACGCACAGCGCATCGCCTTCTACGGTATGAGCTGGGGGGCCCAGCTCGCGCCGTTGTTCCTGGCGGTCGAGGACCGAATCAAGGTGGGCATCCTGGTGGGCGGAGGGCTCGGGCTTCAGGAATGCATGCCGGAGGCCGACCCGTTTCATTTCGCGCCGTTGGTTCGGCAACCGATGCTGATGGTCAACGGGCGCTACGACTTCTTCTTTCCCATCGACAGCACCCAAGTGCCGCTCTTCAAGCTCCTCGGCTCGCCGCCGAAGGACAAGCGACACGTCATCCTCGAGGCGGGGCACGTACCGCCGAACGAGGTCCTGACCAAGGAAGTGCTCGAGTGGCTGGAGCGCTACCTGGGCCGTGCCGGTTAATCGGAACCACCCCCCCAGGTGCAGGCAGCCTGAGGGTCACCCTGAAACCGTGAGAACCGCCGCCCCGGTGAAACGGCCCGCGCGGAGTGCCTCCAGCGCTTCGTTGGCCTGGGCCAAGGGGAAGGCAGTCACCTCCGGCTGGATGCCCAGCTTTGCCGCCAGGGGGAGGAACTCCCGTCCATCCTCGCGGGTGAGGTTGGCCACGGACCGGATGCTCCGTTCCTCCCAGAGCTGTCGATAGGGAAAGCCCGGAATGTCGGTCATGTGGATGCCGGCGCAGACCACGGTTCCACCCGGGGCCAGCCCCGCCAGAGCCCGGACCACCAGCTCTCCAACCGAGGCAAAGACGATGGCCGCGTCGAGCGGGACCGGAGGTGGCTCACTCGAACCGCCCGCCCAGACCGCGCCGCGCTGGCGGGCGAACTGCTGGGCTCGACGGTCGCCGTCGCGGGTGAAGGCATACAGCTCGCGGCCCTGGGCCACCACCACCTGGGCCAGCAGATGTGCCGAGGAGCCGAAGCCGTAGAAGCCGATTCGGGGGGCTTCTCCGGCTAGACGCAAGGCGCGAAAACCGATCATCCCGGCGCACAGGAGCGGGGCGGTGTGCAGATCGTCGAGCGTGCCGGAGAGCGGAAAGCAGAACCGGGCATCGGCCACCACCTGCTCGGCATAGCCCCCATCCAGCGTGTAGCCGGTGAAACGTGCCGCCTGGCAGAGGTTCTCCCGGCCGCTGTGGCAGAAGCGACAGGTCCCATCGGTCCATCCCAGCCAGGGCACTCCCACCCGCTGCCCGGGAGTCAGCGCGGTGACCGCCGAGCCGGCCTCCACCACTTGGCCGACGATCTGATGGCCCACCACCAGCGGAAGCTTCGGCTGGGGGAGCTCGCCATCCACCACGTGCAGGTCGGTGCGGCACACGGCGCAGGTGTGGACGGCGATGCGCACTTGCTCCGGGCCGAGCGGCGGATCAGGCAGCTCGCGCAGAACCAGCGGGCTCCGCGCTCTCTCCAGCACCATGGCGCGCATTGCCCGCCGGAGGATGCCTCCTCAGCCGCAGACAGCCAATGCCCAGACCGGAAAAGCGCGGAGGTAGATGTCGTAGTGCACAGCGCAGGTCCGGTTGAAGACACCAGCGATGGGCTCGGGTGGCCAGCGTCCATCGGCCCCCTGCCGTGCGCGCAGCCAGGCCACCCCGCGCCGGACCGCCTCCGAGTCCCGCTCGCCACAAGCCGCCAGCGAGAGCAGGGCCCAAGACGTGGTCACCGAATGTCCGCCCGTCCCCTCCACCCAGCGGCGCTGCCGATTGCTCTGCAAGGTCTCGCTCCAGCTCCCATCGGCTCGCTGATGCGCACGGAGGTAGGCCGCGGCCCGCTGAAGCGCGGGGTCGCCGGGAGTTGCCCCCGCCGCCACCAGGCCTGCCGTCCCGAACCAGGCCCCGTAGCTGAAGCAGACTCCCCATGAGCCTTCCCAGGAACCGTCGGGCCGCTGGGCTGCGCGGATGAATCGCTCGCCTCGCCGTATTGCCGGGCGCACCCGGGCCGCCTCGGATGGCTCGAAGGAACTCCAGGCCGCCAGCGCCTGGAGACAGGCCGAGGTGCACTCCACGTAGCTGACATCGACCATGATGGTGGAGAAGACGTCGGACGGGTTGAGCAGTTCCAGCCAGCGCGGCCCGCGTTGCAGCTCGTAGGTGGCCCAGCCGCCATCGGCGTTCTGGAGGGAGAGGATGCAATCCACCGCCTGTCGCAACCGCTCCCGGCTGACCCGGTTCAACCCCAGCCGCTCCAGCAAGAGAGAGGCTTTGACTCCCTCGGCAGTGCAATCGCTGATCGGCCAACCATGGGCCCGGGTGGAGAAGGGCCAACCGCCGCGGCTGGGGTGCCGGTAGGCGCGCTCGGTCTCCGGAACATCCTCCAGGACTTGATTGGCTTCGATGTAGCTGGCGGCCCGCTCCAGCATCGGTCGGCAACCCTCGACCTCGCCGGTGGCCACGATGGCCTGAACCGCGAAGGCGGTGTCCCACAGCTGGGAGGAGTTGTAGCCCTGCATCTTCAGGCCGTCGGCCGCGCGCCAGAGGTAGTCCGGGAGCCGCCGCCGGTGGGCCTGCTCTTCCGGTCCCCCCGGATTGACCACGTGCCACACCACCGTGTTCAGCACCTTGTTGATGGGCCCGATGCAGATGGACTGGGTGGCGGCGTCCTCGCGCCGGATCTGATCGAGCGTGACCTCCAGGCCCCGTGCCCGCCACCGCGCCGGGACGAGGCGCTCCCAGGCCCCCAGTAGCGAACCGGCCAGCCGAAGCAGCGCCGTCCGCGGCGTGTAGGCGTCGGTGGAGGCCACCCGCTCCCGAGCGGCCACCCAATCCACCGACTCGTAAGGCTGGGCGTAGATCTCGCCTCGAATCTCCGCCAGCAGCGCCGTCTCCTTGGCCCGGATCCGCCGGCCGTAGAGCCAGCTCATGGGGAGGTAGACCATCCGGCAATGGCACCAGAGCCGGGAGGGGTGGAGCGGTAGCGCCTCGGGCAGCAGCCACAGCTCCGGGGGGACCGGGACCAATCCCTCGTAGGAATAGAGGCCGAGCAGCGCCAGGATGAGCTTCCCCCACGAGCCGCTGCCCAGCGGGCCGCCGTGGGGAAGAAACCAGGTCCGGGCGCGCTGCAGGCCGGGGTCGTCCGCGGGAAGGCCCAGCAGGCGCAGGGCCACGTAGTTCAGCACCGAGGTGAAGACGTGGCTGTGCGACTCCACATCCAGCCCCCATCCACCGTCCTGGTTCTGGTGGTTACGCAGATAGGTGATGAACCCCTCGCGGGTGGCCGCATCGGGAGGAGCCTCGAGCAGCTGCAGGCCGGCCACGTACGCCGGAACCAGGAAGAGCGGCCCGCCATAGTCCCCTTTCCAGGAGCCACCGGCGTCCTGGGTCTCTGCCAGCACCGTCAATCCCCGGCGAATCGGGTCCTCCGCCTGCAGCCTCTGGGAAGCGGTCACGCCGGAAGCGCCTCTGGCAGCCCGCGGGCGCACTCGGCGTAGAGCGCGCGAAGGGCTTCGTCGTCGGTCACGCTCTCCCGGGTGAGCACCATGATCCGCATCACCGTCTCCCGATCGATCTTCACCGGGGTGGGGTCGAACACCGCCGGGTTGTGGTTCAGCAGTGCCAGGGTGCGCAGGGCGAAGAACAGCGGCCAGAGACAGAACAGACGCAGCCCCGGTTCGGAGACCGGAAGCAGCAGCGCATACTGAAACGCCACGTCACACTCCCGGCGGGCCACGCCCACCAGCGCATCGAGCAGCTCGACCGCTTGCTGCCGGCGCTGGGGATCGAGAAGCGTCTCGGGGGAGAGTGCGTACTCGGCCATCATGGAGCGGGGGAGCCAGCAGCTGCCGCGGTCCAGGTCCTCGCGGATGTCCTTCAGGATGTTGGTGAGCTGCAGGGCCCGCCCAAAGGCTGGGGCGCGTGGGTGAAGCTCGGAGGCCAACGGTACGACGCTCTCGAAGCCGTCGGCGAAGAGGCCGGTCAGCATCACCCCCACCGTCCCGGCCACGTAGTAGCAGTAGCGAAGGGTATCCTTCAGCTCGGGCAAGCCGCGGGGAGCAACCCCACCCAGCTCTGCCATCACCTCGGCCATCCCGGCGGTCATCTCCCGCAGGCAGCCCTCGATGTGTTTGTGGGTCCACTCCGGCAGCTCGGCCATGGCCTCGAGCACGGTGCGGGTCCCCTGGATGAGCTGCACTTCCGCGGAGGGAGCAGAGGCCCGCAGCGCCTCTGCCGAACGGAGGGCGAAGTCATCGGCACGAGACTGCCAACCCGGTTTCAGGGCGGTCAGCTCTCCCAGAGTCCGGAACAACTCCGCCCGTTCCGACAGCTGACCCTGGGCTTCGTCCTCCAGCGTGTCGGCGATCCGGCACAGGAGGTAAGCCACCGTCACCACCAGATCGAGCGGCGAGGGCAGGACGGGAATGTTCAAGGCGAAGGTGCGAGACACCTCCGGGAGGGCGCTGCGGCAGAAGGCTTCGGGTCCAGTCACGAGACACCCATGTCCAAGGTGCGCCGACGCGCGCCACACTCTATAAGACACACCCCCGGAGGAATGAGTTGACCGAAGTGGATGTCCTCATCGCTGGTGGGGGTCCGGCCGGATCGGCCACCGCCGCCGCCCTGGCCCAGCTGGGGTTGCGCGTCCTGGTGGCCGACGCCGGGCAGGATCGCAAGAAGCAACTGGCCGGCGAGCTGCTCCATCCCGCCGGAGTCCAGGACCTGGTCGAGCTGGGATTCTCCCCGGTGGTCCAGAGCGCGACGCCCGTCGTGGGCTTCGCCATCACCGACGGGTCGCAGACGGCCCTGCTGCCCTATCCCGACGGAGATCGGGGAATCGGGCTCGAGCACCATGCCCTGGTGGAGCCGCTGTTCCGGGCCCTGGAGGGACGCCTGGGCCTCGAGCGGCGGGTGCGCACCCGGGTGAGCGAGGCGCAGAACGGGTTGGAGTCCGTCGAAGCCACGCTGGTCCATGAAGGCCGGAGCGAGCGGGTTCGGGCCCGTCTGCTGGTGGCCGCCGACGGCCGGTCCTCGCCGCTCCGGCGGGCGCTGGGCATTGGCGAAGACAACCAGCGGCTCTCCACCATGATCGGCGTCCTGGTGGAGGCTTCGCTCCTTCCCCACCCAGGGCGTGGCCACCTCTTCATCGGCGGTCCGGCGCCGGTGCTGGCCTATGCCATCTCTGCCCAGCAGGCGCGGGTGATGGTCGATTTGCCGCTCGGATCGACGGCTGAGCGGCTCCGCACCGACCCCGGCGTCCTCCGTGGCTTGCCCGAGGCTCTGCGCCAGGCAGTGCTGGATGCGCTCGCCCGCGAGCCTCCGCTGATCGCCTCCAACGACACCCGGCTTCCAGACTCGGTGGTGCGCGGCCGCGCCGTGCTGGTGGGAGATGCCGCAGGCTGCTGTCATCCCTTGAGCGCCAGCGGGCTGGCTTCGGCGGCGCGGGATGCCCGCACGCTCCGCGACGCCCTTCGGGCCTACCCGCAGGACGTGCCTCGGGCCCTCGGGGCTTATGCCCGGGCTCGCCGTCCGGCCAACCGCACCCGGATTGCACTGGCTTCGGCCCTCTACCGGGCCTTCTCCAGCCCAGGCTCGGAGATGGCGGCGCTGCGCAGCGGACTCTTCCGCTACTGGGAGCGTGCTCCGTCCGGAGCTCGCCTCTCCATGGCCCTGCTCTCGACGCGGGAAACGCGGATGTGGGTGATGGCCCGTGAGTACGCGCGCGTCGTCAGACACGGTCTGGTCGCCCTCGGCGGAAGAGGGGTCCCCGGCGTGCGCGGCGCAGGGGCTACCGTGCGAGCCGGCTCTCTGCTGGTGGCCTCGGCGGTCCCGCATCTTGCAGGGGCGGTGGCTGGAGCGGTGGAGGACCGATTGGCAGCACGGCCGGCTCACGTCCCGGTCGCGGGGGAGCCGCTTGGCCCCAGCCGTGCCTCGGCGTCCAGATCGTAGTTCCGGCCGCGCCAGTCCACCCGGCGGTTGAGGCGTGCGGAGAGGGCCACCAGGGCGGCCACCAGCGGAAGCACCGCCGGAACCCACAGATGCCGCAGGGCGATGCGCGGACCGTGGCAGGCGCGCTGGAGCCAGCTCTGGCTCCACACCGAGAAGCCGATGGTCACCACCGCCAGCCCGAGGCTCACCCAGTCGCCCAGGACCAGCGCCGCCAATCCCGCGCCCCAGGCCAGCCAGCAGGCCACCCCGCGCACCCAGTTCGGCCAGGTGAAACGAAAGGGCAGCCCGGCCTCGGAAAAGAGGATCCACCGCCGGAAGGTGCGCACGAAGCTCCAGGGCCCCATTCCCCCGGTCACCACCCGCAGCGGTGCAGGAACGACGACATTCTTCCACCCCGCGGCGTGGATGCGGCGGCCGATGTACATGTCGTCCACGAACTGCCCCTCCGCGCATCCCACTCCGCCGACCGCGTCCAGCGC
>JBKOYI010000026.1:0-3018 GCA_046725335.1 Myxococcota bacterium
AGAGGAACGCCCGCCGCGGGACCGTCCCGGGCGGGCGTCGTCTGGCGACCCGGATGGGGCCGCTTCGATGTAAAGGTTAGTTCACCTTGATGCTGATGCTCTTCGGCTTGGCCTCGGCCCGCTTGGGGATGAAGATCCGAAGCACGCCGTTCTTGGCCTCGGCGTTGACCTTGTCCGTGTCGAGCGTCGCCGGGAGCGTGAAGCTGCGGGCGAACATCCCGTAGTTGCGCTCGATGCGGTGGTAGCCGTCGCGGTTGTCCTCCCGCTCCAGCTTCCGCTCACCGCGGACGGTGAGGGTGCCGTCTTCCACGCGGACGTCCACGTCCTTGGCCTCCACTTCGGGAAGCTCGAACTTGAACGTCACGCCCTCGGCGTCCTCGAAGACGTCGACGGCCGGGGTCCAGCCGAACGATTCGGTCTGCCGACCGATTCCGAATCCCGACTCGAAGAGCCGATTCACTTCATCCTGCATCCGCGCCAAATCGCGGACTGGGTGCCAACGCTGCAATGTGGTCGTCATCGTCTTTCGTTCCTCCTCTGAAACTCAGCACGAACGTAAGACAGCGATCGACCTCGTCAAGGCGACCCGATGCCCAAGCGCCTCGGCGATTTGCGAGGTGCCGCAGGAATTTCGTTCGCCCGTCCTTCAACGCGCTCGGCGGTGCACTCCGAGGTGGCAGAGGGTCGTGCCAGAGACTTTCGAGCGGTGCTGCTCGAGCAGGCGGTGCTCAAGCGTGCGGAGTTCGAGCGGTGATGCCAGAGCCTTCCCGTCAAAGGAGGACCTCGGTCGACAGACCGCTAGCCTGCCCGAATGCCCCTCAAGCACGTCGGCGAGATGTCAAACACCTCGTCACGCCGCCCCTTCTGGGAAGGAGGTGCGCGACTGATCCAAACAGACGCCTATTCGCTTGTATGTTTACCGAGCAGCCAGACTGCGAGTGGGATGTGGCTCGCTCCCCCTGGCAGCGTCTCGCTGCGGAAGAGGGTGAGTCGCTCCAGGACGAACTCGCCGGAGAGTGCCTCGGCCAGCGCGGTCTTGCAGCGGCCGAGGAGCGGATCACCGCCCGCTGACTTCGCCCGAGCCAGCGTGACATGAGGATGGAAGGGACGATCCGTTTCCAGCGCCACCCACTGCCGCGCTTCTCGAATGGCATCGTCGCAAAGGGCACCCAGCGCCGCGACTTCCCCGGCCAGGTCGGCGACGAGCACGCGCGGACGGCGCGGGAGGCCGAAGGTGTTTGGCCCAGCGATGCGGAGCGCCATCGGGGGATGCCGATGGGCCACCGCGGCAAACGCCGAGGCCAGGTCGGGGACCGTGGCTGGGTCGACTTCGCCCAGGAAGACCAGAGTCAGGTGGAGCGACTTCGCCGGCACCCAGCGGGCCTGAGGGGTTGCCACCCGCACCGGCTCGAGCTGCTTTGCCAGGCGGACGGTCAGGGATTCCGGAAGCGCTCCGGCAAGGAACAGGCGCACCCTGCTCCGGACTCTAGACGGAAGCTCCCCTCCTCGCACCTTGCTGGGGAGTAGGGAGGCCCACCTCAACGACCGTGCCGCGCGCGGGTCTAGTACGCCTTGGACCAGACCATTGGAGCCGGGCTGGGCTGCCCGCACACCACACAGCTGCCGGGCTTCTGCTTCAGGCCGAAAGGGCGGTTCCGCGAGGTCACGCCGCCGGTCTCTTCCTTGATCCGCGCCTCGCAGGCCGGGCTGTCGCACCACTGCGCGACCAGGAACCCATCGTCGGCGCGGGCCTTCAGCTCGGCGAGGGAACTCACCTCGAAGGTGTTCGCCTCCCGGAATTCGCGCGCCCGCCGGAAGAGCGAGGCCTGCATGTCATCGAGCTTCGCCTGAGCGATTTCCACGACCCGCTCCAGCGGAACGGGCTCCTTGGTGCGGTCGTCGCGGCGGACGAGCACGCACGTCCCCTTGGCCAGGTCCTTGGGCCCCAGCTCCAGGCGCAGACAGACCCCCAACAGCTCGTACTCGAAATACTTGAATCCCGGCCCCTTGCTCTCGTCGTCGTCCACCAGCACCGAGAGCCCCGCCCGGCGAAGGTCGGCCGCCACCGCCTGGGCCTTCTCCGCCACCGCCGAGCGCTCGGGCCCCTTGCCGATGACTACCAGTACCACCTGGGTCGGCGCGAGCTTGGGTGGCAGCACCAGTCCGGCATCGTCCGAGTGGGTCATGATCAGCGCCCCGATGAGCCGCGTCGAGACGCCCCAGGACGTCTGCCAGACGAAGTGCTGCTGCCCGTCGCGACCCTGGAACTGGGTGCCAAAGGCCTTGGCGAAATTCTGGCCGAGGTTGTGGCTCGTCCCGGCCTGGAGCGCCTTCTTGTCCTGCATCATCGCCTCGATGCTGTAGGTGCGAAGCGCACCGGCGAACTTCTCGCTCTCCGACTTCTGGCCGGCCAGCACCGGCATGGCCATCCATTCCTCGGCGAAGGTCCGGTAGACCTCCAGGATGCGTAGCGTCTCCTCCTGCGCCTCGGCTTCCGTTTCGTGACAGGTGTGCCCCTCCTGCCAGAGGAACTCGGTGGTCCGCAGGAAGAGGCGGGTGCGCATCTCCCAGCGGATGATGTTGGCCCACTGGTTGAGGAGCATCGGGAGGTCCCGGTAGCTCTGGATCCACCGCGCGAACATCGAGTTGATGATCGTCTCCGAGGTGGGCCGGATGACGTAGGCCTCCTCGAGCTTCTTGCCCCCGGCATGGGTGACAACCGCCAGCTGAGGGGCGAAGCCCTCCACGTGCTCCGCCTCCTTGCGCAGGAAGCTCTCCGGGATGAGCAACGGGAAGTAGGCGTTGCGGTGGCCGGTGTCCTTGAACATCCGGTCCAGGGCCCGCTGGATGTTCTCCCACAGCGCGTAGCCGTTGGGGCGGATGACCATGCAGCCCTTGACGTCGGAATAGTCGGCCAGCTTCGACTTGAGGACGACGTCCACGTACCACTCGGTGAAACCCTTCTCCCGAGGGGTCAACTTCTCGGCCATGGCGTTCGGAGACCTTTCGGCGTGCGCA
>JBKOYI010000114.1:0-8105 GCA_046725335.1 Myxococcota bacterium
GGACGGGCCGAAGCGCACGTCGAAGCCACACTCCTTTCGGTGCGCCGCGCGCTCCGGCGTCTCTGCGGCGCGTCGACGGGGACCGAGTTGTCACAGGGCCCGGATTTCGCAGCGGCCCAGTCTGCCCTGGCCCACAACGCCGATGCAGTTCTGGGCCCTGCTCCCGCCGGACGAGCCGTCCGGATCATGGTGACCGCCGACGCCACCCTCGCTGAGTCACCGGAAATCGTCCATGGACTCTTGAAGCGGGGGATGACGATTCTTCGGGTGAACTGCGCGCACGACAACCCGGCGACCTGGACGCGGATCGTGAAGAACCTCCGTTCGGCAGAACGGGAGCTCGGCATTCCCTGCCGAGTGCTCATGGATCTGGGAGGCCCCAAGATCCGCACTGGCCCGATGGCTCCCGGCCCGAAGGTGGTGACCTGGAAGGTGCATCGCGATCTGCGCGGGCAGGTGCTGGTCCCCACCACGGTCTGGCTCGTCCCGCCGGAAGAGTCTCCGCCCTGGGCAGGGAGCACTCTTCACTTCCCGGAGGAGTGGTTGGAGTCGCTCCAGGAAGGAGAGCTGCTGACGTTCCGCGACGCCCGTGGCCGCCGGCGGGCCCTGCGAGTCGTCCAGCGCGAGGGAAACGTGGTGCGCACCGAAACCGACCGGCGCGCCTACATCGTCGAGGAGACCCTCTTCCGTCGAACGGACGAGGATCGGGAGGTCCCCCCGGTCGGTCTGCCTCCGGTCGAGATGTCCATCGAGTTGGCTCCGGGTGAGTCGCTGATCCTCACCCGATCCATGGAGCCTGGACGGCCGGAAGTGCGCGACCAGACCGGCCAGATCCGCGAGCCGGGCCGGATCGGGTGCACCGAATCGAGCATCTTCGATCAGGTCCGGGTGGGCCAGCCGGTGCTCCTCGATGACGGAAAGTTCGAATCCGAGGTCGTCAAGGTCGCTCCGGAGTGGCTGGAGCTGCGAATCACCCGCGGCCCGTTGCCTCGGGGCAAGCTGGGCGCAGGAAAAGGGATCAACTTTCCCGAGACAGGCCTGGAGGTCCCGGCATTCACAGTGCAGGACGAGGGTGATCTTCAGTCGGTCGTCCAGCTGGCTGACCTGGTGGGGATGTCTTTCGTCCAGCGAGCGGAGGACGTGCAGAACCTCTGTGCCGAGCTGGACCGGCTGGGAGGCACACACCTCGGGCTGGTGCTCAAGATTGAGACGACCCGGGCTTTTGCAGAGCTCCCGGCGCTGTTCAGGGCAGCGATGCAGAAGAAACGGGTCGGGGTGATGATCGCCCGCGGCGATCTTGCGGTCGAATGCGGATATCAACGCCTTGCCGAGGTTCAGGAAGAGCTGCTCTGGCTGTGCGAGGCGGCCCACCTCCCGGCGATCTGGGCGACCCAGGTGCTCGAGGGCTTGGCAAAGAATGGAGTGCCAACCCGGGCGGAGGTGACCGATGCCGCGATGGGTGAGCGCGCCGAATGCGTCATGCTCAACAAGGGCTCACACATCCTCGAGGCAGTGAGCGCGCTGGACGACATCCTCCGCCGGATGGAGGAGCACCAGTCCAAGAAGACCGCCCAGCTCCGCGCGCTGAAATCCTGGCGTGCGAACTAGCGGCGTTCGCAGTGCGGCCGTCTCAGATCCTCACGCCCGTTTCGGCGCGCTTCCGTAAGTTTTCGAGTTGCCGGCGCTCCATCAGCCCGTGAACGGCAGCCATGACGGGCCGGATCACCGCCATCTTCAGCCCGGGCCGGTAATCGGCGCGAACCCGGACCGTGAGCTGGGTTGCCTCATCGCCGATGGGCTCGAGCCGGAAAGCCCAGGTCGTGCGCCAGGGAGGCCCTCCGGAAGCCGAGCCGCCGGGAAGAGGCGATGGTGAGCCGAGGACCAATGATCGCGACGGCTCGAGCTGGAGCACGGCGAAGCCATCCGGGCCTTTCGGCCGCGCGGGGAGGACGTCCCCCACGGAGAGGTGTTGAAGCTCCGGAACGATGCGCTCGGCGCTCCGGACTCCGCCATTGTCCGCCCAATCGAAGCTGTACCAGCCGGCCCGGCGACAGCCCATTTGGACCAGCCATGGCCACAGCCGTTCGGGGGGAGATTCGATGGTGACGACGTGCGTCTTCTGGAACCTCCTCTCCGGCAGAATCCGGTCGCCCGGGACCATGCGCGCCTCTTCGTCGGCTGCCCCGAGGTCGTGAACGACCGTCCGCAGCAGGCCGCGACGGATGGCGTGTGAAAACCATCCCACGAGCAACCAGTAACGCCGGAATCGCGAGAGGGACGCCGCATCGGTCGCGCCGACGCGGAGCTCCACTGCGATCCAGGCCCCGCCACCCTCTCGACGGTCGACTCTGAGACACCACGCCAGTTTGCCGAAGCCGGTCCGAGAGAAGGTCCGGAAGGTCTCCGGAGTCAGGGTCACGAACTCGATGGAGGGCTGCCAAAACTTTCCGACCGAGCCGACGACGACCTCGTGGCCGGGCTCCTCTCCGAGCAGGAGGAAACCAGAGCCGGGTCGGGTGATGTCCTCGATTCGAGACGAGACTCCCCGGCGCTCGGCCCGACCCCCGAGAGCCGCCAAGACCCGCTGGGGAAGAGTTCGCAGGCCGAACAGCGCTCGAGCGAAGGCCAGCCGCTGGATGTCGAGGCGGCGCACCGTCTCGTAGGTGCGCTCCGGGCCCGCCGCGACGGCCACCCGATCCAGCTGCCGGAGCGAATAGTCAGGCATGAATCGATCAATCAGCGACATGAGCACGCTCCAGCTGTCGCCCGCGTCCTGAGCGCAGCACGCCCAGGGGACCCGCTGTGCATCCCATGTGCCCACAACCTGCGCACTTTCGTCACCGTAGCTCCGCAAGCCCTGCGGCTTCGGCACCGAGCGCGCATCCTTTGCGCGGCGCCAGGCCTATCGGTGCGGTCCCTCGAGGCCGCTCGCTGCCTCCCGGATCGGATCTTGCTCCCAGCCCATGAGGGAGGGTCCCGATGCATCCCTTCGGAGTGAGTGATGCCACCTGGGTGGAATGGGGTCATGCCTTCATCGCCTCGAACATCATCGCCGCCACGTTGTTCGTGTTGGCCTGGAAAGCGCCCGCTGTTGCCCGCGCTCTTCTTTCGCTGATGTTCCTCGCGGCCGGCGTGGTCAACGCGCGGACGGCTATGATCAGCCCAGGCACCTACCTGGACTATGCCCAGTGGGCCACGGTGCCGTATTACAACTTCATCGAGGGCCCGTTTGCAGCCGATCCGGCTCGCTTCGTCCTACCCATCGCTGCCGGACAGATCCTCTGCGGCGCCATGCTGGCCTTCGCTGGAAGGCGAGTGGCAAGAGTCGGTGCCTCCGGTGCGACGGTGTTTCTCCTCGCCATCGTGCCGCTTGGGTTTGGTTCAGCGTTCCCCGCCACCCTCGTCATGGCCGTGGGAGCGATGCTCCTCTGGGAGACCATGCCGGAGCTGGCGCTCGTCGAGCGACTCTGGGCGTGGCTCCGCCGCTCCGAGGGCAGCCCTTCCGTCGAGGGTTGAGAGGCAGGGGGGCCTGCCGGATCGGCCTCAGGCTGAGACGCCCGCTGCATGGAGGCAGGGCATGCACCGTCGGGCTGTGGGTTCGGCGAGAAGGCGCTGCCTTCCGAGAGCCCGGCCGCATTCCTCGCACATTCCGTACGTTCCCTGACCCAGGCGCAGGAGGGCCGCCTCGATCTCCTCGATCTCCCGGGGGGTGGGTCCGTCCGACCCGAGTGAGGGGTTCGTCCTGAGGAGGCCCTCCAGCATCGCCATGAGACGAATGCGGACGCTGTGCTCGAAGGACGTCACCGTGTCACCCAACTCAAGCAAACGGTTGAAGCAAGGGACGGACCAGAGGGTCCCAACCCGGGAATTCTCAGGTTCGCCGCAGCGGGTGCGTGACCTGGTCAGCGTCCACGCAAGGCTTGCGGACTGGACCTGCCTCTCCGGGGTGCCACTATCCGTTCAGGCCGCCGGAAGCCGGATCCGAAAGGCCGCTCCGCCCTTGGCCGAGGACTCGAGGCGCAGCGAACCCCGGTGCTGGGTCACGATGGAGTGTACGATGGCCAACCCCAACCCGGTTCCCTGGGCTTTGGTGGTGAAAAAGGGTTGGAAGACCTCCTCGCGCTGGTCGGGCTCCACCCCCGCGCCGTCGTCCTCCACGGACAGCTCGATCTCGGTGGGTCCGAGCTGCTTCGCTCTCACCCGGACCTCGCCGCCACGGTCACTGGCGTCGAGCGCATTGAGCACCAGGTTCATGATCACTTCGCGCAGCCGAGCCTCATCTCCGCTGGCGGTGAGCCCTGCTTCAACTGCTCGGACCAGCGTCACCCCGCGCGCGTCGGCGTCGGAAGTGAGTAGCTGGGCCACCCGCTCGACCAGGGAGGCCACATCGACCGGCCGCCGCTGTAGCTCCCGAGGCCGGGCGTACTGAAGCAAGTCTTCGAGCAAGTGGTCGAGCCTGCGGATCTCGTCGCGCACCAGCACCAGCGGCTCGAGCGCAGCAGCCTGCTCAGGGGCAGGCAAACGGCGAACCCGGCGCTCTAGAACCGAGAGTTGCAAGATAGCGGCGTTGAGCGGGTTCCGGATCTCGTGGGACAGACCGGCAGTCAATGTTCCGACCGCGGCCATCCGCTGGACCTCGAGGTCCTCGCGGTAGGTGTGGAGCATGATCGCCAGCTCGATATCGAGAATCCGCCCGATGGCGTTTTGCGCGGCCACGATGGCCACCAGGTCCCGGCCGCAGGCAAGCTTCACGAGGTCTTCGAGCTCCCGCCGCAGGACGTTCATCGCTCCAAACATGTAGTGCTGAGGAAGTCCGATGCGAACGTGCACTCGCCCGATCCGACACCGTCGCTCGAAATAGGCGTTGTCCCACGGCCCGAGGAACAGCCCCTCCATCCATTGGACGAGTTTTCGTTTGAGCTGTCCGACCTGGCTCTCCCCGCTTTCGAGCACTCGTCGCGCCTCTGGATGCGCGAGGATTCGCTCGTAGAACACTTCAGCGATCCGAGCGAAGTGAGGCTGAGCGTAGGGATGCATTCCGCGCAAGGCCTGCGTATCCGCCGGGCCAAAGCCCACGTAACGCTGGAGGTCCTCGAGGATCGATTCGCCCATGTCGTCGAGGATATCCGCCACTTTGGAGGTTGGTGGCAATCGGACCAGCGCTTGCGGGTGGCGAACATCGGGATGATGGCTTTGCTTCGTCAGTTCGGTCTGAGCTGGCGGTTCCCCCGAGCGCAAATCCGGTCTCATCATGATGATGAGTACTGCAGGATCTGCGTTTTCACCGGATCCTGCGCAAAGCTTGCGGGTATTGCCCTTCCGGCCAGCCTCAGGGAGGCACGGCCCGGCGGGTGCATCCGAATTTGCTGTGGTTTCAGAGCCAGTTGACATTGCCGAGAGCCGCGGGCAAGCGGGCCGCGGTCGTCTGCTACCCTCCGTGCCGATGGCCAAGGCGCGCATCCTGGTGGTGGACGACGAGCCCAATGCCCGAGACGCCCTCCGCACCATCCTGACCGAGGAGGGCTTCGCGGTCTCCGAAGCGGCCGATGGAGTCGAAGCGCTTGCTCTGCTCCGGGAGCAGGGCGCCGACGTGGTGCTGGCCGACATCCGCATGCCGCACATGGACGGCGTGACGCTGGTCCACCGCGCGCGCGAGGAGGGAATCCCGGCCCTCTTCGTGATGATGACCGCCTTCGCCAGCATCGAGACCGCGGTGGAGGCGATGCGGGCCGGAGCCGAGAACTTCCTGGTCAAGCCGCTGGAGCCGAGCACCGTCCTGGTCGTGCTGGACAAGGTGTTGGAGAAGCGGCAGCTGACCCGCGACGCTGAACTGCTCAAGGACAGGGTCCGCCAGCGTTATCGGTTCGAGGCCATCATCGGCGAAAGCCCGGCGCTGCATTCCGTCTTCGACGTGGTCAAGCGTGCTGCGCCCACCAAGGCCACCGTTCTCCTGCTGGGCGAGTCGGGAACCGGGAAGGAACTGGTGGCCCAGGCGATTCACCAGGAATCGACCCGCCGGGACAAGCCCTTCATCAAGGTGAGCTGCGCTGCGCTCTCGGAGAGCCTGCTGGAATCCGAGCTCTTCGGCCACGAGCGTGGCTCCTTCACCGGAGCGGTAGGGAGGCGAGAAGGGCGATTCGAGCTGGCTGACGGTGGGACGCTCTTCCTCGATGAAATCGGTGAAATTCCCGCGTCCGTTCAGGTCAAGTTGCTTCGCGCCTTGCAGCAACGGGAGTTCGAGCGGGTGGGAGGGACGCAAACCCTGAAAGTCGACGTCCGGGTGGTGGCGGCCACCAACCGGGATCTGGCTGCCGAGGTCGTGGCCGGGCGCTTCCGAGAGGATCTCTACTATCGACTGAACGTCGTCGCCGTCACTCTCCCGCCGCTCCGCCACCGCAAGGGAGACATTCCTGTTCTGGTCTCGCACTTCATCGAAAAATTCGACAAGGCCTACGAGAAATCCGTCCGCGGTCTACTTCCCGGGACGCTCAACGTCCTGCTCCGGTACGACTGGCCCGGCAACGTCCGCGAGCTGGAAAACGTGATCGAACGTGCGGTGGTTCTGGCTCGGGGCCCGGATCTCACCACCGACGAGCTCCCGCCCGTCCTCAGCGGGCCAGGTCCGGCTGGCCCTCGTCCGGGAGGCCTCATCCCAGGCGCGACGATGAGGGAGATCGAACGGGAGGCCATTCTCCGCACACTCGAGGTCGTCGACGGGAGCACCACCCGCGCGGCGGCAATGCTCGGCATCAGTCCTCGGAAGATCCAGTATCGACTCAAGGCGTATGCCCACGATGATCGCAACGCCGAGCGCTCCCCAAAGCCCAACAGCACGGAGGGGTGGCCTCCCCGAGGCGCTTAGCGGACCGAGAGCGCCTTGCCCACCCAGAGGCTCTTGGGAACCATGCAGTGGACGCCCTTACGGATGTCCACCACCTGGCTCACCCGGCAGTCCGCTGCCAGGGACGTGAGCGAGTAGGCCTCGTCACGCGAGAGGCCTTTGGTGG
Organism: Myxococcota bacterium; assembly: GCA_046725335.1. Classification (GTDB taxonomy): domain Bacteria; phylum Myxococcota; class Myxococcia; order Myxococcales; family Myxococcaceae; genus RPRB01. The sequence goes on from JBKOYI010000114.1 coordinate 7,008, forward strand.
TGCTGAGGAAGTCAACGGTCTCGGTGATGGCATTCACCATCGCCTTGCCCAAGTCCTCATCGAAGCCGACCAGGATCCAGTGCGTCTTGGTCTCGATGCGCGGCCAGGTGAGCTTGAGATCCTTCCGGATGATGGGTTGGATTTCCATTTCCTCGAAGGAGCATTCCATGGCGGTGAGATTGACCTCGCCGTTGCCCTGGGCGCAGTGAGAATCCCCGGTCCAGATGAGGCCGCCTTTCTGAAACACCGGGAGGTAGATGGTCGAGCCGGCGGTCAGCTCATTGATGTCCATGTTCGATCCGTTCTTCCACGGGCGCAGGGTGCTCACCGGTGCCAGCGAGTCCTTCGAGCCGCCCTTCCGAGGTGACGGGTCCTCGGGGTCGATGCCCACCGCGAGGATCCCAGGGAAGGGCTTGATGGGAATCGCGATACCCGGCTTGAACTCGGCGGTCCCCTTGTGAGGATCGATGTCGAAGTAGCGCACCGACCCTTCCGGAAATTGGGAGGCCAGCGCGCCGACGGTCGGGAACTCCTTGCCCGGGAGGTTGAAGTTGGTTCCCACCCTCTTGGGGACGATCTTCAGGATCCGGATCTCCAACACATCCCCCGGCTCGGCGCCGGCGACGAAGATGGGACCGGTGATCGAATGCGGGCCGCCGCCGGGGTTGGCCTTCCGGAGCTCGACGATGCGCTCCATCGAGGTGCCCTTTTGAATTTGATCCTTGGCGTGCATCACCGTCTCGATGGAGACGAGATCGCCCGACGCGACGGTCAGCTTGGGGGGTTCCTTCGGGTCGAGCCATCCCCACTGGACAGTGTCGGGGGTCGCCTTCAGCCGGTGATGCTTGGGCGGTCCGGCGAGCGCGGCGTTCGAACCAAGCGTGACCGCGACGAGGATGCTGCAGGCGACTGTCTTGACCATGGCCGGCCCTTTTGGAATGGGTTTCAGGACATGGACCCACAGGCTAGGCGGGCGAGAAGCAGCGCGTCAAACCGAACGGTAGGTAGATGAGTAACACGCTGAAATTCAGGCGTATTGCGCTCCAGAAGGGCCGGGAGTGGCACGCCGAGAGCCGCACCCCCTCCAGAGCTCCAGGC
>JBKOYI010000157.1:0-5724 GCA_046725335.1 Myxococcota bacterium
CAGCCACGGTGCAGTTCGCGGAGCTCGGTCAAGCGCTGTCGACGTTCCTCACCCAGGACAGCGCAAAGTCCAAGGCGGAGGGCACCGTCGGGCTGAACACGCCGGTGGGAATCGTCCGAGTGCCCATGTCACACGAAGGGACGTTTCCGGTCCCCAAGATCCCCGCCATCTCGCTCGGCGTGCCGCGGATCACCCATGCCGCGCTGGACCAGGCCACCGTCGAGCTTCCCCTCGTCCTGACCAACCGCAGCCCCTACCCCCTCCCGATCCACGGAATCACTGCGGGTGTCTCCTTGGCTGGCGCGCAGGTGAGTGACGTGTCCGCCACCGGACTGGGGACGCTGGACCCCCATGGGACGCGGACGGTCTCGCTCCCGCTCACCATCCGCCTGGCAGGCGCGGTCGAGGCTGGATCGGCCATCCTTCGTGGGGGGAGGGTGCCGATCGCCTTGGACGGAGCGCTGCAATCCGGCCCGGCTCCGGCCCCGTTCTCGCTGCATACCACCGCCCAGTTCCGCCGCTGATCGAGACCGGCTCAGAGCACCTTCAACAGCCGGATCTCCAGGCGCACCGGATTGTCCGGGGTGTTGCCCTTGATCTGATCGCAGAGCTTCCCCTGGAAGACGACCTGGTTCGCGGGCGGCGGATCGTACCGCCAGGTGTCCGGGCCCGGGAGGTAGGGTGTTCCGTTGACCACCACGCTGATCAGGCTCGGGTCGGAGGGCACATCCACCAAGTTGTACTTGCAGGACTCCTGGGTCAGGCTGCTCCCGATCTCCGCCAGGGCGTCCGCCAGCGCCTGCCCGTCGGTGGCCTCGAAGTACTGCTTGCTGCACAGCGCGGTGGCCAGGTTGCAGGGGTTGTTGGTGCCGCAGCTCTGGTTGGTGTTCGGGCACTTGCGTACGAATCCACCGGCCTCGGCCATGGCCTCGAGCGTCGTCTGGGCAATGCCGCCGACCACGTCCCCACCGAAGCCGATGACGATGGTCTTGATGGCGTGGTCGCTTTGCAAGCTGGTGATCGTCGAAACCGTCGCCACGTTGTCCAGGCAGTCGGTGGCGGAGCAGGGGGGAGCATTGTTGGCGGTGCTGGTGCAGACGCAGCTGTTGCCGTCGAGGGCGGCGTTGCAGTTGGGGAGGCCGTCGGTGAGCAGGAGCACGAAGTTGTCGCGGGGCGGATCCGCCACCAGCGTCGGGTTGTCGTAGAGGAACTTGAGGCTCCCGGCGGTGGGGGTTCCGCCCTCGGGGGTCAGCGTCTGAAGTGCCGTGTTCGTCGACTGCGAAGCGGCGATCAGGACCGGGTCCGCGTCCCCGGCGCTCCCTGGGGGAACCTGGCTCAGCACGTCGGTGCTGATGGAGGGGGCACAGGCGGAGTTCGGGAACTTCGTCAACCCCACCCGGGCCACGGTCGGGTCGTTGGTCAGGAAGTCACCCATCACCTGTTTGAGCACATCCATCTTGCTCGGTCCGCCGGTGGTGACCGGGCTGCCCATGGAACCCGACTTGTCCTCGAGGATCATCATGTTCGGCTTGGGGCGGTTGAAGGCGAGCGGAACGACGCGCGCATCCTGCGCCACCGACAATGGCGTCACCGGCTCGAAGTCGTAGGTCTGGCAGCCCGCGGCGATTCCGACCGTAAGTCCGAGGCCACCGAGCAACAGCGTGGCGAGGAGTTTTTTCATGATTGGAGCCCGTCGAGGACGGGCCATTAACTCTGGCAGACCCCGGACGCCCTGCCCATGTGGGTTTTGGGGCGTTGACCGCCTACTCCGCGATCTGAAGTAGGTGCGCTCGTTTCTTAGAACGCAAAGAATGCGCCCAACGCGAGGTGGTTCGTCCACAGGGACGTCCGCAGGGTTCCTCCCGGCACGGACACGCCCAGATGCGCGAAGGTGAGTCGGTACTCGAGAAAGATGCCTGCAGGCCCAACCACGCGCCACTGAGCGCCGGCTTGCACTTTCACCGAGACCCCCCGAAACCATTGGTACTCGTCGGTCGAAGCGGTGTCCGATGTCGCCTCGACATGGGGAACGAGGGTCCCGATGCCCATTCCCACGTACGGACGCAACGGGCCGAGGTGGGTACGCCAATCGACATCGATGGTGAGGTGGTTCAGCCCGTGGGAGAAGCTCAACCGCCGCAACGCCGGCGCGAGGCTGCCGTCCGTCGAATAGGCCTTGTCATGGAAGAAGTCGAGCGCCAGTCCCAATCCGCTGTTCTCAGCGAAGAAGTAGGCGACGCGCAAACCATAGTACGGCGGCATCTCCAGCGAGCGCGATTCCCAAGAGACGCCGTGAAAGGTCTGACCGCCAAGCGTGACGTTGGAGGCGGCGGTCCAGGACACGCCGAGGTACCCGGCAACCTGCGTCTCCGCACGGACGGGGCCCACGAGGAGGAGCGCAGAGATCATCGCCATCGAAGTCGTGCGCCCCAGGTCGGCGGTCATTGTTCACGCCTCCTACGCGTACCCTACGCCTTCGTCATCGCGCGGAGGGTCGGGCGCCAAGAGAAACGTGAGGCAAGAGAAAGTGAAAGGAAGTCCTGGCCGTGGGGGAGGACATTCGGTAGCTCGTTCGACAGCTCGGAAAGCAGAGCGTCAATCCGGTCCGCGACGACGTCGGCGGCTCGCTCGCCCGTGCGAGCCAGCGTACCCGGGACAAGGCCCGGTCGAAGGCGCGCCGGGCGCTCAGATCCGCACGTCACACTGCACGATGGGCGCGGTCTTCACGCAGCTGATGCTGGCGCTCCGCCCCATGAACCCCCGGGCCATGTCGATCGCTTCGCCCAGGGTGTCGGCCCGCTCCCAGCCCAGCAGCTCGGGCACGTGGTTGTTCTCCGCGCCGGCGCAGATCACTTTCCCCACGTGCTGCCGCCCGTTCTCGCCCCAGTACCACATGTAGAAGGGATGGGCCCCGTGGTAGGCGTTCCCCTTGCGGTAGAGATGCACGTACGACGGGTTTTCGGCGAACTCCCGCTCGTACATGTGCTCCAGCTTCATCGCGTCCCGGGTCTCGGGGAGGAGCCGGTTGAAGAACTCGATGTAGCTGGGGTGGTGCTCGGGATCGAACTCGTCGTAGGCCGGGTGGCAGAGGATCAGCACGCCGCCCTTCTTCACCAGCGGCACGCCCCGGTTCAGGTTGTAGAGGTACCCCAGCCCCATCACCTGCACCAGCAGCGGGTTCAGGATCGAGTTCACGTTGTACGGTGAGATGTACGGCACCGGGAAGATGACGATGTCGCTCTGCCCCTCCACCGGCACCGAGTACTGTTTCCAGCACATCTCCAGCGTCTTCTCGTGGCAGGGCTCGGTCGCTCCGGCGTGCACCGCGGTGACGTCGTAGGGCGCGGGAATTCCCATGAACAGCTTCCGCTTCGCCGCCCTGGGGAGCTTGCTCAGCGCGTACTTCAGCCCCTGGAACTTGAGCCGGTCGACCTCGGTGTAGTCCTCTTCCCGCTTCCCCAGAAACCCGGTCGCACCGTCGAACATCCGGTTGTTCAGCGTGGTTTCGATGTGGAACACCTTGAGGTGCTTGTCGATGATCCGGCCGATGCGCTCGGTGCTCCGGTGGAGCGCGCTCCGGCTCGGCTCCATGTAGCTTTCCGACTCCCGGATGGTCTTCGCGTTGTGGTGCGCCCGCAGCGACTCGTAGTTGGCAAGCCCGGTCCCCACCGATTTGTGCCCGCCGTCCATCGGCACCAGGTTGATGTTCACGTAGATGACCAGGTCGCTCTCGGCCGCTCGGCGGTTGATGGCCACCACCTCGCCGTGCGCAGTCCGCTCCAGCTCCACCATCCCCTCTGGGTCTTCGGCGTCGTGGTTGTAGAAACGGTCGGGGTAGTAGGCGTCGAAGATCTTCGAGCCCACCATCCGCTTCATCTCCGCCTCGGTCATTCGGCGGTGGAGCGCATTGGCGATGATCAGCTGCACGTCGTCCACACCACTGTCCGTCAGCAGCTCCAGCACGACTTCCAGGATCGTCTGCCGCACGTCCGGCAGCACCATCGGTGGCAGCGGCAGCGAGATGTCGTCCAGCGCCACCGTGACCTACATCCCCGGACGGAGCAGCGCGAGCAGAGGGTCCATCCCCTCCGGGTGGTTGAGCGCCCAGCGCACCGTTGCCTTCACGTTGGGCACGCCCTGCAGCGGTAGCCGCGGGAAGATGACCCGGGTGCCCAGGGGCAGGTCTTCCAGCAGGAAGTCCTCGCCGAAGAAGAGCACCCGAGGCGGACTGCCCTTCTCGGTCACGACGATGTGATTCTCCTCGTCGTACAGGCGCTTCAGGGTCTTGAGTTGGCGCATCGGTCGTCCCCTAGCGCAGATCCAGCACCGGCCAGTGATAGCTGCGGGCCACCGACCGGAGCCGCACGTCGGGGTTCACCGCCGTCGGCCGGCCGACCATCGCCAGCATGGCGTAGTCGCTGAAGCTGTCCGAATAGGCGTGGCTCTTGTCCAGCTGCAGCTGATGCCGCACGCAGTACTCGCGAATGGCGTGCGCCTTGTTCGCCCCTTCGATGACCGGAGGAATCACCTTGCCGGTGGCGATGCCGCCCACGAACTGCATCTTGTTGGCGATGACGTCGTCCGCCCGTAAATGGCGCGCCAGCGGGAGCACGGTGAAATCGAGCGCACCGGTGATCAGCACGATCCGGCACCCGGCCCGGCGCGCTTCGTCGATGAGGTCCTGAGCCTTGGGGTAGATGGCCGGCTTGAGCACTTCATCGAGCAGCTCTTCGCCGAGAACGATCAACCGGTCTTCGCTCAGTCCCGCATAGGCTCGATAGAAGAACTCGTTGAAGACCTTGCGGTTGATCAAATCCAGTGCGCCATAGAGGGGCACTTTGGCTAGGGTGGCCAGGGTCCGGCCGGCGATGCCCGACAGCGACCCGCGGTTCATGGCGTAGTAGGCATAGGCGTGGACGATGTTCGTCCGCACCAGAGTTCCGTCGACGTCGTAGAAAGCCGCCTTGACGCTCATACCCAACCCTGGGCCTGATACCACGCAGCGCTCCGGGCAATCGAGCTGGGGACGTCGATGCGGGGGATCCAGCCCAGACGGGTGCGGGCCTTTTCCCCACTGCAGGTCCAGGCTGGGGCCAGGAGCTGTCGGGCAAGCTTCCGGTTGAGCGGGAGGTGACGGCCGGTGAGGCGGCTCACCCCATCCGCCGCGGTGGCCAGAGCCCGCAGCAGCAGCGGAGACAGGTGCAGGGTGCGCGGTCGGCCCCCCAGCGCGCGGGCGCACAGCTCCTGGATCTCCTCCAGCGTGGTCTCGCCCGGCCCCGGGGCGAAGAAGGCCTCCCCCACCGCTTCGGGGCGGGTGGCCAGCAAGAGGAGCAGCTCCACCACGTCGTCGACGTCCACCACCGAGAGCGGCCGGGGCCCTCCACCGATGGAAAGTCGGAACCCCCGCTTCACCAGCCGAAAGAAGACCAGGTTCTCCCGGTCCCCTGGGCCGAGAATGCGGGGAGGCCGGGCCACCGAGACCTCCAGACCCACGGCGCCGAAGGCGATGCGCTCGGCCTCGGCCTTGCTCGCCCCGTACCATTCCTCGGGGGCGAAGGGGTCCGTCTCCACGTGCGGCCTTCCCGGGACCGAGGGGCCCACGGCGGCGATCGACCCGGCCAGCACCAGCCGGCGCGCCCCCTCCCGGAGCATCGCGTCACACACCCACCGCGTTCCGTCGGCATTCACTCGGAAGAAGGCGGCCCGTTCCGGCGAGCGCCGCAG
>JBKOYI010000116.1:0-13277 GCA_046725335.1 Myxococcota bacterium
GCCGCAGCGTGGTGGTCTGCGCGACCTCGGATCAGCCAGCGCTGGTTCGACTGCGGGCGGCCTTCGTGGCCACCGCCATTGCCGAGTGGTTCCGGGAGCGGGGAGGCAACGTCCTCTTCATGCTGGACACGGTGACCCGGCTGGCGCGAGCCCAACGGGAAGTAGGCCTCGCCGCCGGGGAGCCACCGGCACGCCAGGGTTACCCGCCGAGCGTCTTTTCCATGCTCCCGCGGCTGCTGGAGCGAACCGGCAATTCCGAACGGGGGGATTGCACCGCGCTCTACACCTGCCTGGTGGCCGGCGACGACCTCGAGGATCCCATCGCCGACGAGGTTCGCGGCATCCTCGATGGGCACATCGTTCTCGACCGACGGGTGGCCGAGCGAGGCCGCTGGCCGGCCATCGACGTCCTGGCATCACTCTCGCGGCTGATGCCCCAGGTGACTTCTCCCCGGCATCGGCGGCTGGGAGCGCGGCTGCGCTCGCTCCTTGCGGCGTACGAGCAGCGGCGGGATCTGATCTTGCTCGGAGCCTACGAGCGGGGAAGCGATGCGCTCACCGACGAAGCCATCGACAGGCACTCGGCCCTGGAGGAGTTCCTGGCCCAGTCGCCGGGAACCTCCACCGAGGACACGCTCGAGCGCCTGGCTCGGGCAGTCGGAGAATGAAGCTGAGCCGACCGGTTTGAGCCATGGCCACCTCGCTGGACACGCTCCGTCGCCTCCGGAAGAACGCCCGGGATGTTGCCGAAGCTCGCTTCTCGGCGCGGCTGGCCGAGTTACGCCAGGCGGAGGAGGCGCTCGCGCGGGCGGCACAACGATTCGCCCCCCAACGGAACCACCGTGCGGCTGTGGCCACCGAGCGTCTTCACCGGTTGGCGGCCGGCTCACCGCTCGGAGAGGCGGCGATGGCCGCCCGCTGCGAGCGCCGGCTGCATTCCGAGGAACAGCTCCTCCGCTTTGGTCGGGAGCTGGCCGACCGACGGTGCCACGCCTGCTCCGCGGGCCGGGATCTGGCCGCCCAGGCACTCCGCTCAGCCGAGGTGCGCCTGGCGGTGGTGGAGCAGCTTCTGGCCAGGCAGGCCGAGGAAGCGCGCCAGCGTCGGCTCCGGCGAGAGGAGCGCGAGGCCGACGACTACAGCTCGTCCAGGAATTCGTCGTTGTAGGTGTAGCGCGATAGCCGCTTGACCAGGGCCTCCATGGCCTCCACCGGTTTCACGCTGAACAGCATCTGTCGGAGCTTCTTCACCTTCTCGTACTCCTTGGGCGTGAAGAGCTTCTCCTCCTTTCGCGTTCCGGACTGGGGGATGTTGATCGCCGGGAAGATCCGCTTTTCGGAGAGGAGCCGATCCAGGGTGACCTCGCTGTTCCCGGTGCCCTTGAACTCCTCGAAGATGACTTCGTCCATCCGGCTCCCGGTGTCGATGAGCGCGGTGCCCACGATGGTCAGCGAGCCCGCCTCCTCGGTCGCACGGGCGGCGCCGAAGATTCGCTTCGGGCGTTCCAGGGCGCGGCTGTCCACGCCGCCGGTGAGGGTGCGGCCGGAGCTGTCCACTTCCTTGTTGAAGGCCCGGGCCAGCCGAGTGATGGAGTCGAGGAGGATCATCACGTCCTTGCCGCTTTCCACCATCCGACGGGCCCGCTCCAGGGCCAGCTCGGCCACCTTGAGGTGATCTCCGGTGGCCCGGTCGCTGCTGGAGGCCAGCACTTCCCCCTTGATGCTGCGGCGCATGTCGGTGACTTCCTCGGGGCGCTCGTCGATGAGCAGCACCATCACGTGGACTTCGGGATGGTTGGTGAGCACCGCCTGAGCGATCCGCTGGAGCATGATCGTCTTGCCAGCTTTGGGCGGGGAGACGATGAGCGCACGCTGACCCTTGCCCATCGGGGCGATCAGGTCCAGGACGCGGGTCACCATCTCCCGGTGACCATGCTCCAGCTTGATTCGCACCACCGGGTCGATGCTGGTGAGGTCGTTGAAATGGGGCAGCCGTGGGGCTCCCTCGGCGGGGCGCCCGTCCACCGTCTCCACCCGCTGCAGGAAGCCCTTTTGTCCCCGCATCTGAGCCATGCCGGTGATGAACTGGCCCTGCCGCAGTCGGAGTTTCTGCACCAGATTCTTGGGCAGCTCGGCGTCGTCCGGGGCGGGCAGGAGGTTGCGGCGGATCTGGCGCAGGAAAGCGTTGGGCCCCTTGGCTTCGGTGTCGAGGACGCCCTCCACCGCCACTAGATTGACCACCGGCTGGACCGGGGGGGGCCTGGGTGCGCCCGCTGGCGCTTGCGGGCCGGCGCCAGGCTGCGGTTGCTGCTGTTGTCGGGCCTGCCAGGACTGCAGCTCTTGGGGGGAGAGGAAGACTTGGGTCTGCTGACCGTCGGGGCCGGTCACCATCCGATAGGGCTGCCCCTCGGGGGTGAACAGTACCGGCGCGCCCCGGCCGCGGCGGCGTCGTCGACGACGGCGGCGACCAGGCACCGCCCCAGCGGGTCCACCGACAGGCTGGGGCGTGGCAGTGGCCACCTCGGTGTCAGGCCCGTCCGAATCTTCGTCGCCGCCGCCCTCCTCAGGGCCTGCGTCGCCCGGTTCCGGCGCAGAGGCGCCCAGAATGGTCGGCGGGGGGGAGAGTTCGTTGTCGTTGTTCATTCGATGTTCCAGGGATGGGGGTCCTCAGCGTGCCTCGCTGGACGACCCCGCCGGCACCAGGGGTCCTGGTCCGAGCGGCAGAGCGCTCCTCGCGAGGCATCACTGGCTGGCCAGCCCGGGAAGTGGGCCCGACCTGCCAGGTGCCACGGGACTCTTAGCAGAGTCCCCGCCGTCCTGCAGCCGGAACGGCCGACGACCGACTATTGGGCTGTTGAGCTCGGGGCTTTCCCACCCCGACGTCCGAGGGCGGCGGCCAGGTTGGGAGCCTGGGCGGCGCGACCTGCGGCACACACCCGGGCGACTTCCACGGACTTCCTCAGCTGGTACTCCAACCCCGGAACGGCTTTGGCCTTCTCCCCAAACGCGGTCTGCAGCGCCGCCGACCCTTCCGGGCTGCAAATCGACTGCATGGCCGGCAGGTCCCGAGCGGCATTCTCGGGGAGCAGCGTCACCAGCGCATCCTGGTGCGCCAGGGTCCACCGCCATGCGGCCTTCCACTGCTCTGGGTTGAGGCCCTGGGTGAAGAGAAGACCGTAGCGATCCCACACCCGCATCTGGGGCGACAGGGTCTCCTCCCGAGCCCGTGCCGCCAGTTGCGGATCCTGGAAGTTTGCCAGCGCCGAGACCAGCGCCCCGCGGATGTGACCATCCTCGGAGGCTCGAAGCCGGGTCAGAACGGTCTCGAACAGCTGGGCATCGCCCAACCGGGCAGCAGCGGCGGCGGCCACATCCCGGAGATCTGGGCTGACCGCTTCGGGGTGCAAGCGCCCGTCCGTTCCTAACCAGCGGCGCCCCAGCTGGGCAGCCCGAGCCAGGACCTGCCCATCCTGTGCCTCCAGCGCCAGGACCTTGATGAGCTGGGGCCGAAACCGAGTCACCCGGGAGGACTCACCCGGGCGAACGGTCCAGCCGATGCGCTCCAGCGGCGTCCGGAGCAGGGTTCGCATCCTGGCCTCGAACTGCGGCCGATTCTCGTCCGACGTCCAGAAGCGCCGGGCCCGGGAAAGGAAGCGGAGGGCGGCGGCGATGACCGCGGGTTCCTCATCGCGCACCAGGGGGCCCAGCCGGTCGAGCGCGTCGGACGCCGGCAGGCTGCCGTCTTGCGCCGCGGAGAGCAGCGCCTCGGCGGCCGAGAGCCGTTCCGGCGGGCTGAGGGCCTTCCAGCCCGTTCCCAGGAGAGCATCCAGATCCTCGGTGGGCTCGAGCCAGCGGTAGTAACCCTGGGCGCCGGCGTTCAGATGGACCCAGCGCGGACATCCGCCCGGAAGCGGCAACGTTCCCTCGGCCGAGGTGAGGAGGGTGCAAACGGGCCATCTGCGACCCTCCGCCCGCGCGCAGACCGGAACCTTCCAGAGGGTGTCCCGGGCGGCCAGGGACCCCAGCGGTAGGGCCCGGGACTGTCTCAGAGCGATGCGCGCTCCTGCTCCATCGCACAGCCGTCGACCTTCGACGCGCGGCACCCCCGATTGCTCCACGAAGGTGCGAAAGGCCGGCCCGATGTCCTGCGAGGCGGAGAGTGCGGAGAGGAGATCGTCGGTGTTGGCGTTCCCATCCTCGTGGGCTTCCAGGTAGCTCTGGATGCCGCTGCGGAAGGCCTCGGTTCCGAGGAGGGTCCGGAACATGGCGATGACCGCGGTGCCCTTCGGGTAGAGCACCGCATCGTCGGTGCCGATGATGTCGTTCTCGCTGCGAATGGGCTGGTGCATCGGGCGGGCCGTTTCCAGCTCGTCGTTCCGCATGGCCGCGTGGGTTCGCTCCAGGATGTCGACGTCGAACCGCAGCTCGGGCCGCCAGGGCCCCACCACCTCGGGCTCCATGAAGCTGGCGAGGGACTCGTTCAGCCACTTGTCGTCCCAGAAGTGCATGGTGACCAGATCCCCGAACCACTGATGGGCCATCTCGTGGGCCATCACCCCGGCGACGGTGAGCTTCTCGTTCTCGGAGCCGCGCTTGTCGTCGATCAGCAGGAACCAATCCACGTAGGTTATGAGGCCCGCATTCTCCATCGCCCCGTAGGCAAAGTCGGGAACGGCCAGGTGGTCGAGCTTCTCGTAGGGGAAGGGAATGCCGAACCACTGCTCCAGCCGCACCAGCAGCTCGCCCCCGGTTTTCAGAGCGTAGGCCAGCTCGGGCCCGCGCCCCTTCGGAGCGATGCCCCTGACTTGCAGTGGGCGGGCACGCACTTCGTTGGGGGGAAGCGGGGGCGGGGTCACCACGTCGAAGTCGCCCACCGCGAAAGCCACCAGGTAGCTTGGGAGCGGGCGGGTGGGCTCGAAGCGGATCCGCTTTCGCCCGTCCGCCAGCGGGGTCTCCTCATGCGGAGGAGTGTTGGCGAACGCCTGGAGAGAGGCCGGAACCGTCAGCTCCAGCTCCCAGGGGATCTTGAACGAGGGCTCATCGAAGCAAGGAAAGGCCCGCCGCGCGTCGAGTGCCTCGAACTGGGTGTAGGCGGCCCAGCTGCCCGAAGCCTTTGCCCGGTAGAGCCCCACCACCCGGGGATGGAAGGGGGCTTCGAAATCGAGCATCAGGGTGGCCGGTCCAGCTGGCACGGTGCGCCCGAGGTGGATCCGGGCCGCCCCCTTGGCGTCGTCCGTCTCGGCGGTCACCGGGATGATCTGTCCATCCCGGTTCAAGACTCCGCTGCGGAGGGTCAGCTCGCGTGCCGAAACCCAGAGGATGTCCCGCGGGGAATCGAGGACGAGCGAGATCTCGACTCGTCCCCGGAACCGCTCCTGGTCGGGAGCCACTTCCAGGGCCACGCGCTCACGTGTTGGGTGAACGTCCTTGGGCAGACGAAAGAGGAGGCCCGCCCCAGACGAGCCAGGCTCCGCAGCGGCGACCGGGGGCAGGGACGGTCCGCCATCGGCGACGGAGGCGGAAGGCGCCACCGGGGCACTCGCACACCCGAGTGCCCCCAGGATGGCCAGCACCGCCAGGCCGGATCGCATGGCTGAAACCTCCCCGATGAGGGCTTGACGTGAGGCCGTCCGGCCTATTGCAGACGGACCTCGAAGGGAAGCTCGGCCTTCAATCCCGGCTCGAGGAGAAAGAGTGAGGGCAGTCCCACCTCTTCTGCCAGTTGTCGGAGCGGAGCCGGGGCACCGGGCGGTTCGCCGCGCAGCCCCACCTGGGTGAGAACCCCGTCCTCACCGCCCAAGGTCGCCAGTAGCCCCTCTGCTCCCCCGTACGTGACGAGCGCCAGATCTTCCTCCTCGGGGACGCCGGCCCGAAGGCGGGCGTCGGCGATGGCGTCCGGCAATCCGCCGAGGGCATCGACCAGTCCTCGGGCCTGGGCGTCGGCCCCGGACCAGATGCGGCCCCTGGCCACGGCATCGACCTGGGCGGGCTGGAGGTGGCGGCTCTGGGCCACCTCGGAGACGAAGTCCTCGTAGAACGCATCCACCCAGCGCTGGGCCGTGGCCTGCTCGGCCGGAGTCCAGGGCCTGAAAATCCCCAGGATGTCCGCCATCGGCCCGCGCTTGAGCGTCTCCACGTGCACGCCCAGCTTCTTCCCCAGCCCCTCCAGCCCGGGTTTGAGGACAAACACCCCGATGCTTCCGGTGAGGGTGGTCGGCTCGGCCCAGACCCGGTCCCCGCCCATCGCCACGTAGTAGCCCCCCGAGGCCGCCGCATCTCCCATGCTGGCCACCACCGGCTTGCTGGCCCGTGCTCGCAACACCGCCCGGTACATGACGTCCGAGGCCGTTCCGTCCCCCCCGCCGCTGTCGATCCGCACCACGATGGCCGCCACCCGCGGATCGTCGGTGGCCGCGCGCAGTGCCTTCTCCACCGTTTCCGAGCCGGCCGACTGGGCCAGTCCCAGGGGGTCGCTACGGCTCTTTCCGCCGGTGATGGTTCCCAGGACCGGGACGATGGCGATGCGCCGGCGCTCGCCCCAGCGTCGCTCTGGCTCGGGCGGCCGGTAGTCCCGCACCCAGACGCCGCCCGGGACCAGCGCCGGAGCTGCCCGGTCGAGCATTGCCGGGTCGACCACCTCGTCGAACAGCTTCCACCGGACCGCGGCCAGAGGCGAAAGCAGTCCCTCGGCGAGCGCCTGGCGGACGGAGGCAACCGGCACTCCCCTCGCCTCCGAGACTTGGGTCTCGAAGTGGGAGGCCCCGGTGTCGAGAAAGGCGTCCAGCGACTGACGCTGCTCCCGGCTCATGCTGGCCCTGGTGAGCTGGTCGGGGGCGTTCTTGTAGGCGCCCACCCGGGCCACGTCCCAGTGCACGCCCAGTTTCTCCATGGTTTCGCCGAGAAAGATGACGTCGGCGGTGAGCCCGTTGATGGTGAGGAGGGACTGCGGAGCGACCCAAATTCGATCCGCGCCGGTGGCGATGAGGTATTCCTTGTCGCCGCCGTTCATCAAGACAGCAACGACTGTCTTGCCCCCCCGGCGGAGCCGAATCAGCTGCTGGCGCAGCTCCTCGGCCTGGGCGAATCCCAGCCGCGGCAGCCGATCCAGCTTCACCACCACCGCCCCCAGCTCGCGATCCCGGGCCGCCCCATCGAGCCGCCGGAGCAGCCGGAGGTAGGGGTCCTCCTCCCGGAGCCCGAGCAGCCCCAGGGCGGTGAAGCCGCCGGCCAGGGCATCGGGAACGTCCACCAGGCCAACCTTGCGGGGGCCAAAGGAAATGGCGCGGTACCGAGCCAGCGAGAGTCGTGCCGAGATGAGGTGGTCGGTGCCGTCCGGCCCTCCGCCGAGCGCGTAGCCCAGGCCGGCATGGGCCGTGTTCAGGGTCAGCGACACCTGCCAGAACCAGCCGTCGTCCGGCGCCCGGAAGGCCTTGGACACCGAGCTGCCCAGGACGATGCCCCGGACGGGTTCCACCTGGACGACCCCGCCGACCCGGCTGCCCCCCAGATCGTGGAAGGTGGGGAACTGCCAGCTGGCCCCCAGCGTCAGCCACTCGCCCCAGGGGCGGGCGCCCACGGCCAGCTCCCAGGTCCGTGTCCCGGCATCGTTGCCCACGTCCTTCCAGGCCAGCCCAACCGAGAGCGCGCGGATAGGCCGGGTCAGCAGACCCAGGTCCCAGCTGTTGGGCCCGGGGGCGGTGCCTAGCAAGGGAGTGAAGACGTTGTAGGCCGTGCCCAGCGAGAGCAGCGGTCCGCCGACGGAGAAGGCGTAGGACGTCCGCCGGTACCCGTCGCGCTCAGAGCCCGCCTTCGGTCCGCGGACCCAGTCCAGGGACAACCCGAAGGCCATCACCTCGAAGAGGGTCGTCCCCAGGTACAGCCCGTCGACGATGGAGTCGAGGTGGAGGTTGCGCTCGTGCTGGTAGATGAGCATCGGCCCGCCGATGCGCTGCAGACCGGCGGGGTTCACTTCCGGGGCGGTCACCTCGTCGCTCAAGGCGGCGTTGGTGGGGGGAAGCGTGGGACGCAGCTGACCGATGGCAGAGGCCTGCGACCAGGCCACAGCCGGGAGGAGCAGGACGACGGCTGCGGTGGCGCGGGTCACGCCTCGCCTGCATGCCCTGGATGCCGAGCCGGGCGCAGCAAGATTCCGCCAGGGGGACGACTTCTTTACACGTCGGGTCCGGCCGTTAGGATGCCGATGCTGCTGCAGGCTGCTACAGGATTGAACCGCGCGGATTTCCTCGCCTTCTCTCCTGTCGGGCGCGCTGCGGAAGCAAGACGATGGCACGACAGCTGACGATGGCTTTGAAGACGGGCGGCAAGGGGCCGCCCGGGAAGGGACGGGGCGCCGACTCGGGCGGGGGCGGGGAGGACGTTCCGGCTGCCCTCCACGAGGAAGCCCGGCGCCGCTACCTGAACTACGCCCTGAGCGTCATCACCTCCCGGGCGCTCCCCGACGTGCGGGACGGGTTGAAGCCGGTGCAGCGCCGCATCCTCTATGGGATGTGGCACGACCACCGGCTCACCAGCGATGCCAAGTACGCCAAGTGCGCCAAGGTGGTGGGCACCATCCTGGGCAGCTACCACCCCCATGGCGACACCGCCGTCTACGACGCCCTGGTCCGGCTGGCCCAGGACTTCTCGCTGCGCTACCCGCTGGTGGACGGACACGGCAACTTCGGCTCGCTGGACGGCGATACCGCGGCGGCCATGCGGTACACCGAATGCCGGCTGGCGCCGTTGTCCACGGATCTCCTGTCCGAGCTGGACAAGAACGTCGTCCCCTACCGGGCCAACTACGACGGGAGCACGCGCGAGCCGGTCGTCCTCCCCGCCCTGGTGCCACAGTTGCTGATGAACGGGACGACCGGGATCGCGGTGGGCATGGCCACCAACATCCCGCCCCACAACCTGGGCGAGCTGTGTGAGGCGCTGGTCGCGCTGGTCAAGGACTCCAAGCTGGAGACGAAGGATCTGCTCAAGTGGGTGAAGGGCCCGGACTTTCCCACCGGGGCGCAGATCCTCAACGGCAAGAGGGAGCTTCGGGAGATCTATGAGACCGGGCAGGGATCGATCCGAGTCCGTGGCGAGTGGAAGGTGGAACAGCTTCCCCGCGGCGGGCAGCAGATCGTCATCACCTCCATTCCCTACGCGGTGAACAAGGCCACTCTGGTTGCCAAGATCGGCGACCTGGTGCGGGAGCGCAAGCTGGCTCCACTCACCGACGTCCGTGACGAGAGCACCACCGACGTCCGGATCGTGATGGAGGTGAAGCGGGACGCCGGGGTCGAGATGGTCATGGCCTATCTCTTCAAGCACACGCCGCTGCAGACGAACTTCAACGTGAACCTCACCGCGCTGGTGCCGACCCAGGACCCCGAGGTCGGGACTCCGGAGCGGCTGGATTTGAAGTCGCTGCTCCGGCACTTCCTCGATTTCCGGTTCGAGGTGGTGACCAAGCGCCACGAGTTCGAGCTGGCGCAGGTGAAGAAGCGCCTCCACATCCTGGAGGGCCTGGAGAAGGTCTACGACGCCCTGGACGAGATGATCCGCATCATCCGCAAGTCCGAGGGCAAGCAGGACGCCGCCGGAAAGCTGATGAAGCGCTTCGAGCTCGACGCCGAACAGGTGGACGCCATCCTCGAGTTGAAGCTGTACAAGCTGGCGCGGCTGGAGATCCTGGTCATCCAGAAGGAGGCCAAGGAAAAGCGCGCCGAGGCGGCCCGGCTGGCCGGTGTGCTCAAAGACCCCCGGAAGCGCTGGGCGGTGGTGCAGGACGAGCTGGCCCAAGTGAAGGAGAAGTACGCCGACGCGCGGCGCACCAAGCTCGGCGGCGGGGGAGAAGAGGTGGAGTACTCGGAGGAGGCCTTCATCGCCGACGAGGACGCCCACGTGGTCCTCACCCGCGACGGGTGGGTCAAGCGGGTCCGGGAGATGAAGGACCCCAGCACCACCCGCCTTCGCGAGGGTGACGAGGTGATGGCCGTGCTGGCCGGGTCGCTGAAGAGCAACCTTGTCTTCTTCTCCAACTTCGGTTCGGCCTACGTCACCCGTTTCAACGACGTCCCGGCCTCGACTGGCTACGGCGACCCGATCCAGAAGCTGTTCAAGTTCGACGACGGCGAGCGGGTGGTGGGGGCGCTGTCGCTCGACCCTCGCTTGCCGCGCCCCGAGCTGATGATTGGCCTGAGTCGTCGCGGCTACGGGCTGCGCTTTCCACTGGCGCCCCACAGCGAGGCCTCAACCCGCTCCGGGCGGCGCTACGCCCGTCCCGGTGAAGGGGACGAGCTGGTGGGGGTGGTTCCGGTAGGCCCGAAGGATCTCCTGGCGGTGGTGACCGAGCACGCTCGGGCGCTGGTCACTCGGGCCTCCGAGGTGAACGAGCTGGCCGGCCCTGGCCGGGGGGTCACGGTGATCAAGGTGGAGAAGGAGGACCGCGTCATCGGATTCCTCTGCACCTCGGACCGACAAGCCACCCTGGAGCTGGAGACCTCGAAGGGCCGGAAGCTGGTCCTCTCCCCGGCGAAGTACGAGGTCAGCGCCCGGGGTGGCCGCGGCCGGGAGATGGCCAAGCGGGAAACGGTGAAGGTGGTGGCCACTCCGGTGGAATGGACGCCGCTGCCCGGTGACAAGGAGGACCGGTGACCATGGCCACCGCCCGGAAGGCCACCGCCAAGCGGACCAGCTACACCGCCACCGACATCCAGGTCCTGGAAGGTCTGGAGCCGGTCCGCAAGCGGCCGGCGATGTACATCGGTGGCACCGACCCCAGCGGCTACCATCACCTCCTCTGGGAAATCGTCGACAACAGCGTCGACGAGGTCATCAACGGCTACGCCGACCGGGTGGAAGTCACCCTCCACAGGGACGGACACACAGTCACGGTCAGTGACGATGGCCGGGGCATCCCGGTGGACGTCCATCCGCGCTACCGGAAGCCGGCGCTGGAGATCATCCTCACCACCCTGCATTCCGGCGGAAAGTTCGACCAGGGCAACTACCTGCACTCGGGCGGTCTGCATGGCGTGGGCAGCTCGGTGGTCAATGCCTTGAGCGCCAAGCTCACCGCCGAGGTGCGCCGGGACGGCAAGAAATGGGTGCAGACCTTCTCCCGCGGGAAGGCGACCTCGGCCCTCAAGTCGGAGGGGCCAGGCCGGGGCACGGGCACGACCATCACCTTCGCCCCGGACCCGGAGATCTTCGGCGAGAAGCTGCGCTTCGACCCGGAGCTGATCCGCGACCGTCTGGAGGCCAAGAGCTACCTCCACAAGGGGATGGAGGTCATCTTCCGGGACCAGACCGCCTCCCCGCACACCGAGGTCATCTACCGGCACGATGGGGGCATCGCCGAGTACCTGGCCAAGGTCACCCGGGAGCGGGCCAAGGCGCTGGTCCCGGAAGGGGCCGAGCCCTTCTATGTCGCCCGCGAGGAGCCGCGACTGGAGCTGGCCCTGGCCTGGACGGAGTCCACCGACGAGCACGTCCGGAGCTACGTCAACGGCATCCCCACTCCCAACGGAGGCACCCACGAGGCAGGACTCCGTTCCGGGCTGGTCAAAGCCGTGCGCAACTACATCGAGACGCACGACCTCACCCCCAAGGGCGTGACCCTCACCGCCGAGGACATCCGCGAGGGGATGGTGGCCATCCTCTCCTGCTACGTCATCGAGCCCCAGTTCCAGGGACAGACCAAGGGCCGTCTGAACAACCCGGAGATGGCCGGGCTGGTGGACAACGCCGTCCGTCCAGCCCTGGAGAAGTGGCTCAACGACAACCAGTCGGTCGCCGAGTCGGTGGTGGCACGCATCACCCTGGCGGCCAGGGCCCGGGAGGCCAGCCGTGCTGCCTCCCAGGCCATCACCCGGAAAGGAGCGGTCAGCCACAAGCTCAACCTGCCGGGGAAGCTGGCCGACTGCGCCTCGACCAATCCCATGGAGAGCGAGCTGTTCATCGTGGAAGGGGACTCGGCAGGTGGCTCGGCCAAGCAGGGGCGGGACCGCCGCACCCAGGCCATCCTCCCGCTGCGCGGCAAGGTCTTGAACGCCGAGCAGGCTTCGACCGACAAGGTAGCCAGCAACAAGGAGCTGCAGGACATCGTCAGCGCGCTGGGGTGCGGGATCGGCCCGGATCTGAAGCTGGAGCGACTCCGCTACGGCCGGGTCTTCCTCCTGATGGATGCCGATTCCGACGGGCACCACATTGCCACCTTGCTCCTGACCTTCTTCTACCGGCACCTTCGCCCGCTCATCCAGAACGGCATCGTCCACATCGCTCAGCCGCCGCTGTACCGCATCGACATCGGCAAGGAGACCTACTGGGCCCTGGACGAGGCGGATCGAGATCGACTCGTCAAGGAGAAGGCCAAGGGCAACGCCAAGCCGAACATCATGCGTTTCAAGGGCCTGGGCGAGATGCAGCCGGAAGACCTCAAGGCCACCACCCTGGATCCCCGGCGGCGCAACTCCCTGCGGGTCACCATCGCCAACGAGCTGGAAACGGATCGGGTGATCAACGATCTGCTGGGCAAGGATGTCTCGGCCCGGTTCAAGTTCATCATGGAACGGGCGCGCGAGGTCGAAGGCGAGGAGCTCGACATCTGATGACGAGCCTCTGACCCTCCAGGGTAGTTTCTGCCATGACCCCCGAGCGGTTGATGTTCATCGGGAACGACTCGCCCGACTACGCGAGCGAGCTGGACTTGCGCTGGCGAGTGCTGCGGAAGCCACTGGGCCACGGACGAGAGGCGGTGGCCTTCCCCTTCGAGGCGGAGAGCCTGCACCTCGTCGCCCTGGATGGGCAGCGGGTGGTGGGCTGCGTGCTCTTTCACCCGGAAGGCCCGAGAACCGGGCGGCTTTTCCAGATGGCCGTGGAACCGGACCGACAGGGGAGCGGGCTGGGCACACGGCTGGTGCGCGCGCTCGAGGCCGAGGTGGCCCGCCGGGGCTTCCACGAAGTCACCCTCCATGCCCGGGACAGCGCAGTCGGGTTCTACGCTCGGCTGGGGTACCAGGCCTTCGGGGAGCCCTATGTCGAAGTCGGTATTCCGCACCAGAGCATGCGGAAAACGCTGAGCAACCGGACCGGCTGAGGCCACTCACGGCCGGAGCTTGAGCGACCTCTTTTCAGCCGTTGCTCGCCCTCGAGCCCTCCGACACCGTCGGCGCGCGGTCCACTTGCGGCGCCTTCCCCCACTCCCCAGCCGGCACAGTTCGGCATGCCTCGTCGCGGGAACCTGGTTCTGAACATCCGTCGGCACGTTCCGCCCGCCCCCGCCACTC
>JBKOYI010000056.1:0-11441 GCA_046725335.1 Myxococcota bacterium
CCTCCGTCGCGCGCCCGTCCCGCCGCGAAGGCGGTGGCACTGAGGAGCGCGACGATGACCGCACAGGTCCGGCTGACGCGGCGCTGCACGACGCGGTGGTGGCGGCCGTGAGCCTTCACTCGGTCCTCCGCACCACCCGGATTTCGGAGCCGCCGTCCGCGGTCCAGATGCCGAGCAACAGCGCCGGGGGCGCCTCGGCGTCGAACGCTGCCACGCTGACTTGGAGGATGCGTCCAGCGACCTCGATCTTGGCCCGTTCACCGTCCGCATCGAGGATGCGCAGCCGGTCCCGCTCCGGGGCGGCCGCCCCCGAGCTGGCCGCCACCCGCACTCCGCCGTCCCAGGGCACCAGCGCCGCGCCGGCCCCGACGTCCGAGAGCATCCGCAGCTGGCCTCCGGGCAGGATCCACAGCGCGGTGCCGTCGGGGCGCAGCAGAAGCCGGTGACCGGACCGTGCATCCGCGCCCCAGAACAGCTCGCGCCCAGTCGTCCCCGGCAGCCCGGCGAAGCTCGTCGTGCTGCCTCCGCCCGACTCACCCCCGGCTGGTTTCAAGCGCGCCAAGCCGGAAACGAACGAGGCCCCCCAGGCCTCCGGACCACACCCCAGCGCGGGACCAGGAAGGCGGGCCACCGGGACGAGACTTCCTCGCTCGAATCGAAGCACCGCGCCCGAGGCCGCTCGGGCCGGTGCCACCTCGATCCGTCCGTTGACGATACACAGCGTGCCGAAAGGCTCGCGCGTCGCCACCGCGACCGGTGGGAGCGTCTCCAGACTCGAGGTGGCGAGCAGGTGGCCATCGGTTGCCCACACCCGCAGCGCCGAAGCCGTGAGCGCCACCACCTCGGGCCTTCCATCCCCGTCGAGGTCTCCGGCAGCGAGCGCGGCCAACCGCTCGCCCAAGCGGACCAGCGGCTCAGCATCTGCCACCAGGGCCGCGCGCGCCGTTGCCGCGGCAAGGAGTCGCACGGCCGGGTCGGCCGGAGTGGAAGCGGCCAGGGCCGCCGCGGGGTCCGGGGCCCGGACTGGCGTTCGGCCGGCCCAAAAGTTGGTCCACAGCGAGTGCACGTCCCCGGCGGCCCGCAGCTCTCCGTCGAGCCAGAGCCGGACTCTCACCACCGAGCGGGCGCCTTCCGCTGCGGCGCGGCCCGCAGCATCCGACGCATTCGCCACCACCACCGGGGCCAGCCGAGCACGGGCAAGCCGGCTCGCCAGCAGCGTCCCGGTTGCCTCCGCCAGGGCGGGGGAGGGAGCACTGACGTTGAGCGCGACCGGCGGTTCGGGATGGGCGGCCAGAACTTGCTGCGACAGCGAGTCGACCAGGGTGGTCAGCGCTGCCGACTGCGGCGGAGCGGGCTGGGCGAGCAGAGCGGTCCCGGCCAGCCCTAGCGCCCAGGCTGCCCTTGCGCTCACAGACGACCCCGGCCGGGCTCCTCCATCAGGAAGCGGTCGGGACTGGCCTCGCCCGGGGGCGGCGCCTCGGCGGTGGGTGCCGTGCCTTCCAGAAAGTTCTCGGCTCGCCCCGGCACGTGGGCCCCGGCCAACAGACCGGTGGCGGGGTCGATGCGCACCGTCTGCACTCCGGAGGGGGGTTCGAAATCACGCAGGGGCTTGCCCTCCAACGCAGTGCGCATGAAGGCCAGCCAGATGGGGAGCGCGGCCCGGCCGCCGGTCTCTCCGGTGCCGAGGCTGGAGTGGTCGTCGAAGCCAACCCAGGCACTGGCCACCAGATCGGGCGTGAAGCCACTGAACCAGGCATCGCGGTACTCGTTGGCCGTTCCAGTCTTGCCTGCGGCCGGTCGCCCCAGCTCACGCACCGCGGCCCCCGTTCCTTCCTCCACCACGCTGCGCATCAGCGACGTGGCCAGGTAGGCCACCGCCGGAGGAATGGTCTCCTCGAACAGCGCCTGGTGCTCCTCCAGGACCATGCCCTTGGCGTCGGTCACCCGCACCAGGAGAATCGGGTCGGCGTACTTCCCCATGGCAGCGAAGGTGGCGTAGGCGTTGGCGATCTCCAGTTGGGTCACCTCCCCCGTGCCCAGGGCCAGGGTGAGGTTGTCGGGCAGCTCCGAGCGGATGCCAGCCCGGTGAGCGAACTCGATGGCCACCTGCGGGGTCAGGGCCTCGATGAGCCGCACCGAGATGGTGTTCTTCGACTTGGTCAGCGCCTGACGAAGGGTCATCGGGCCCTCGAAGCCGCTCCGCTCGTAGTTCTGAGGCTTCCACATCTTTCCGGTGTAGGGATCACGCACCGCCTCCGGGGCATCGTTGAGCACCGAAACCGGGGTGAACTTCTGGCTTTGAAGTGCCGCTGCGTAGAGAAAGGGCTTGAAGGAAGACCCCGGCTGCCGATGGGCCTGGGTGGCACGGTTGAAGGAAGAACGGGCGAAGTCGTAGCCGCCGCTGAGCGCCAGCACCCGGCGGCTGGCTGGGTCGATGACCGTGAGGGCTCCCTGTACCTCCGGCACCTGGTCCAGCGTCACTTCGAGCGGCTTGGTCCCGGCGGGGACGGACAGCACCCGCGCCCGGACCAGCTGCCCCGGGCGGAGCACGTCGGAGAGGCGATTCGGCGCTGCGGTCCACTTGCCCACGCCGCGCGGGCGAGCCCAGGTGACGGTGGAGAAGGCAAGCGTTCCGGTCCGTCCCACGAAATCCAGCACCGCCACCTTCTTGGCATCGTCGACCTCAGTGACGTAGCCGCCCAGCCGTATGCCCTCCTTGAGCGGCACCAGCGGTACCGCGCGGGCGAGCACCTGGTCAGCGTCGGGAGCTGGCTCATCCGCGGCAGCAGCTTCCGGTTTCTCCTCCGCCCCCTCCTCCTCGACCCCACTCGGTCGCGGGGCGGCGAGGCGGGAGAGGTCCGCCACCAGCGCCCCCTCCTGGCTGCGCTTTCCGGAATCGGCGATGCGATGCTCGAGCACGGTGCGGAGCGCGCCGAAGCGCTTCGGCTCCAGGGTTCCGAGCGGCCCCTGGTAGCCCATGCGCCGGTCCAGCGATTCCAGCCCCTGGCGCAGGGCCGAGTCGGCCATGGCCTGAATTTTCGGGTCCATGGCGATCTCCACCCGCATCCCGCTGGTGAGGACGGCCTGCTCACCGTAGCGAGCGACCAGCAGGCGCCGGATGTCCTCGACGTAGTAGGGGCCGACCGGCGGCGTAGGCCTCGGTCCAAGCACGATGGGGGTCTTGAGCGCGGCGTCCCCGGCGGACTGTGACAACAGTCCGTGTTTCACCATCTGCCCCAGGACGTAGGTCTGCCGTTTCCGAGCCCCGGTCATGCTGGTCACCGGGTTGATGCGCTCTGGCCGCTGCACGGTCCCGGCCAGCACCGCGGCCTCGGCCGCGGTGAGCTGGGCAGCGTGCTTACCAAAGTAGTAGAGCGCCGCTTCCTCCACCCCGTAGCGCAGGTGCCCGAAGTAAATCTGGTTCAGGTAGAGGTTGAGGATCTGGTCCTTGGTCAGCGCCCGCTCCATCCGCGGGGTGAGAATCCACTCCCGGATCTTCCGGCTCAGCTTGCGCTCCTGGCTGAGCAGGAGGTTCCGGCAGGCCTGCTGGGTGATGGTGGAGGCACCGGTCAGGTGCCCACCCGGGAGCAGCGCCTTGAGGCCGGCGCGGATCATCCCCGGGTAATCCAGCCCCTCGTGTCGGTAAAAATCCGCGTCCTCCGCAGCCAGAAAGGCGTTGCGGACGTGTTGCGGCAGTGCCGAGGCCTCCACCCAGGTGCGCCGCTCCAGGAAGTACTCGGCGCACACGCTTCCATCGGCGCAGGTCACCTTGGTGACCTGGGGCGGCCGGTAGTCGCGGAGCGCCTCGACCGAGGGAAGGCCGCGGCTGAACCAGGCGAACACCGCCACTGCGCTGAGAACGACCGCCGCCGCCAACGCCCCGAGGACGATGACGGCCCGGCGGAGCCACGATGATTTCGGCAAAGAAGGAGGCATCCGAGGAGCTGGGGCGGAGCGTAACACTGGAGCGGAGCGGCCCCGACATCGGCAGGCCACTCCGCCCCAGCTCGGCAAGCGCTCAGTCGTCCGCGTCGTCGTCCGCCGGAACGTGGGCCTCGTCCATCCCACCATCGGTGCCGGTGCGCGCCATGGCAGTGCGTTGTCCGTTGATCTGCGCCTTGACGTAGCGCGGGGCCAGCACGGTGGAGCGAGCGTAGGCCTGCCGAGCTCCATCCAGATCACCGGTCCGCTCGCGCGCCACTCCGAGGTTGTTGTGCACCACGGCCGCCTCGGGGAGCAGCTCGGTGGCACGCTCCAGCACCTCCAATGCCTCGGCGTTGCGATTGGCGCGGAGGTAGGCGAAGCCAAGGTTGTTCAGCACCCAGCCGTGCGAGGGGGCCAGGGTGCGAGCCTGCTCCAGGCTCTGGATGGCCTCAGCGAGAACGCCCCGGCCGAGCTGGGCCCGGCCCAGGGCCTGCCAGGCCTCGACGTTCTCGTCGTCGCGGACGAGCGCGGTGCGAGCCAGGGCCTCGGCGGCCTCCAATGCACCGCTGCTCAGCCGCATCCGGGCGGCCTGGACCAGGGGCACTGCATCCTCGTCGTCGATGCGACCGAGTCGCTCGAAGGCCTCCGCGGCCAGCGTCACCTGTCCGGAGGCCTTGGCCAACCGAGCCACCATCTCCAGGGCGTTGACGTCTTGGCCGTCGTCGGCGAGTGCCTTGCGGGCCTCCACCAGGGCACCCACCGTGTCACCTTCGTCATGCAGCCGGTCGGCTCGGGCGAGGTGGTTCGTCCCGGGCGGGTCGTTGTGTGCCAGGGCCAGGGTGTCGCGGGGCGGCGCTGGAGCCGTGGTGGGCGCCGCAGGGCGGGGGGCGACGGGCGCGGCGGGAGCCGTTGAGACCGGGTTCGGTGCCGGCGCGGGTCGCCGTGATTCAGTTGCGGGTTTCTGACAGGCCGTCGCCAAGACGGAGAGGGCGAGCAGCGGGAGGGCGAGCAGGCGTTGCATGAGAGGCGTCCTTTCGCCGGCGTCGCGGACAGGCTCCGGACGGTCGGCTCCGGAGCGCCGTTGCGTCCACCATGCCAGGCCGCCCCGCTGGGGGCGGATGTTCCGGATTGTGGCACTCCGCCCGCGCCAGCGGCCGCTGGACTGCCCCCGCCGGCCCGCGCAAGTGTGCGAGGGTCGGTGCCTCGATGCTCACCGCCAGCTGGAACATCAATTCGATCCGGGCCCGCACCGACCGGCTGCTGGCCTGGCTCGCCGAACGCCGCCCCGACGTCCTCTGCCTCCAGGAATTGAAATGCACCGAGGACCAGTTCCCCTCGCTGGCAGTGCGGGCGCTCGGCTACCACTCGGTGGTCTTTGGACAGAAAAGCTACAACGGGGTGGCCATCCTGGCCCACAGCGAGCCGGAGCGGGTCGAGCGCGGGTTCCTCGACGGCGAGGACGACAACCAGGCCCGCGTGATCAGCGCCACCATCTCCGGCATCCGCATCGCCTCGCTCTACGCCCCCAATGGACAGGCGGTGGATTCACCCGCCTACCACGAGAAGCTCCAGTGGTACGCCAGGCTCCGCCGCTGGCTCGACTTGCGCCACAAGCCCGATGCTCCGCTGGTCCTGACCGGGGATTTCAACGTCGCTCCGGAAGACCGGGACGTGTGGGACCCCATGCTCTGGGAGGGGCAGACCCTGTTCTCGATCCCCGAGCGGACAGCGCTCAAGCATGTGGTCGACTTCGGATTGTCGGACACCTTCCGCCGCCTCCACCCGGAGGGCGGGCGTTACAGCTGGTGGGATTACCGGATGCTCGGCTTTCCCAAGAACCGCGGGCTGCGGATCGACCATCTCTACGCCACGCCCGTTCTGGCCGAGCGCTGCGTCGCCGCGGGCATCGATCGGGAGGCGCGCAAGGGCACCCTGCCCTCGGACCATGCCCCGATCTGGTCCCGCTTCCGGCTGGAGGGAGAGCCGGAGCAGCGGGAGGATCGTTTCGGTGAATAGAGGCTGCGGACAGCGCATGCCGGCTGGTGATGGCCGGCCCCATCACTCCACCGGCCCCGACTCGTCCTCTTCGTTGGGGGGCTCGCGCGACCCGGCATCGAGTGCCCGCGGCCGCCGGATGCCGAGGGCCTTCATCTTCTTGTAGAAGTGCCCCCGCTCCAGGTCGAGCAGTCGGGCTGCCTCGGTGGCGTTGTCACGGGTAAAGGCCAGGGTCCTGAGGATGATCTCCCGCTCGGCGTCGTCGATCAGATCTCGGAAGGGTTTCTCTCCCACCGGGCGGGTGGCGGCGGCGAGCTTGGCCTCCGCGGGTCGGACCGCAGGGGTTGCGGACCTCACCGCCCGCGGGGGAGGGAGCAGCTCACGGGCTTCCTCGCCACTGACCACGGGCCCCTCGCAGAGGATGGCCAGCCGCTCGACCAGGTTTTTCAGCTCGCGGACGTTGCCGGGGTAGTCGTGGGCCGACAGCACCGCCACCGCCTCGGGGCTGAGCTGGAGCGGCCGCCGCCCGTTGCGCCGGCAGGCCTCCTCCAGAAAGGAACCGATCAGGTCAGGCAGGTCCTCCCGGTGTTCGCGCAGGGGCGGTGTGCGCAGCTGCACCACCGCCAGCCGGTAATAGAGATCCTCCCGGAACCGGCCGGCGGCCACCTCCGATTCGAGGTCTCGGTTGGTGGCGGCGAGCACTCGCACATCGACCCGCAGGGTCTCGGTCCCGCCCACCCGCTCGAACTCCCCTTCCTGGAGCACCCGGAGAAGCTTGGCCTGCATGGCCGGAGGCATGTCGCCCACCTCGTCGAGGAAGAGGGTGCCTCCGTTGGCCAGCTCGAACTTGCCCCGTCGCATCGCCAGGGCTCCGGTGAAGGCCCCTTTTTCGTGGCCAAAGAGCTCGCTTTCGATGAGCTCCTGGGGGACGGCGGCGCAATTGACCCGGACGAAGGGCCCGCTGGCCCGGCGGCTGTGGCGGTGGAGCGCTCGGGCGACCAGCTCCTTGCCGGTGCCGTTTTCCCCGCTGATGAGGACCCGGCCCTCGCTCGGTGCCGCCCGCGCCACCAAGGCGTAAAGGCGTTGCATCGCCGGGCCGCTCCCCACCATCTCGTACCGGCCGGCCTCGGTCCGAAGCGTCTCCAGCTCGTCGAGCGCCGCCTGGTGTTCCAGGGCGTTGCGGAGGGCCAGCAGCAGGCGGTCCCGGGCAATGGGCTTTTCCAGGAAGTCCCGGGCCCCCAACCGGGTGGCCCGGACGGCGGTCTCGATGGTGCCATGGCCGGACATCATCAGGACGGGGAGACCCGGCCGGGCTTGCAGCAGCCGTTCCAGCACGGTGATGCCGTCCAGGTCGGGAAGGCGGACGTCCATCAGGACCGCGTCCACCGGCCGGGCCAGCGCCACCTCCAGGGCCAGTTGACCCGTTCCGGCCAGCTCGGTCCGGTACCCGGCCAGCTGCAGAGCCTGGCTGAGCGTGAGCAGGATGTTCTTCTCGTCATCGACGACGAGCACACACGAGGACATCACCCGACCTCTGGCCGCGGCCGGAGACCCTCGGGGCGAGGGCCCCGGACCGCGGTTCCGCCGAATTTCTTTTGACTGCCATCACACCATGACGGTACAGCGATGTGCTCGGGGGTTCGTCCGGGCGGCCCCGGCCGCCGGTCAGGAGAACGCATGCACCGACGAATTGGCTTCTGGGCACTGGGAGCGCTGGCGGTCGCCTTCTTCACCGGGTGTCCTCCGACCTACCCGAAATGCGACAACGACGAACAGTGCACGTCGCACAACGAGGTCTGCGTCAACGGTCAATGCCAGGAGTGCGCCACTGACCAGAATTGCAAGGCCGGCTTCGTGTGCCAGGCCAACAAGTGCGCTCCCAAGCCGGAGTGCACCACCGATCAGAACTGCCCGGCGGGCGCCACCTGCCAGGCCGGCAAGTGCACCCCCAAGGCTTGCACCGCCGACGGGGACTGCGGCCCCGGTGCCCGGTGCAAGAACAACCTCTGCGTCCCCAACACCTGCGCCACCAACGACGATTGTGGCTCGGGTGAGGAGTGCAAGGCGGGCGCCTGTGCCCCCAAGGCCGCGGCCGGCTGCAACTGGAACCCCATCCACTTCGCCTTCAACGACAGTGGGCTCAATGACGCCTCCCGGACGCAGCTCAACGAGCTCTCGGACTGCATCAAGAAGGGCGACGTCAAGAAGCTCACCCTCGAAGGCCACGCCGACGAGCGCGGGACCGAGGAGTACAACCTGCAGCTCTCCAATCGGCGTGCGGCCAGCGTCCGCAAGTACCTGACCGACCTGGGGGTGTCCCCGAAGCAGCTGGACACGGTCGGCTACGGCGAGAACCGCCCGGCGGTGGAGGGTCATGACGAGGCGGCCTGGGCGGCCAACCGACGGGTGGAGTTCAAGCGGTAGATGCTTCGACCGGCAGCACTCCCGACTGCGGCACTTCTGGCAACGCTCCTCCAGGGCTGCTTCTACTCCACCGAATCGGGAAAGGCGCTGGAGCTCCGGGTGGACAAGCTCCAGAAGGACAACGACGCCCTGAAGGCCGAGCAGAAGGCCCAGTCGGAGAAGCTGGAGCAGCAACTGCCCCGCATCGACCAGAAGGTCGCCGAGGTGACCAAGGCGCTGGACTCGCTCGATCAGGCCTCGCGCCGGAGCGGGGCCGACACCAGCGTGCAGGTGCAGAAGCTGAACGAGGACGTGGCGCAGCTGCGGGGTCAGGTGGAAGCCTACACCCACACCCTCGACGAACTGCAGGGCCGGGCCTCCTCCCAGCAGGCCTCTTCGGCAGACCGGAAGGCCAGCCCGGACACCCCCCGCCCGACTGACAAGCGCGAGTTCTTCCAGCTCGCTCAGTCCAAGGCCAAGGCAGGGGACGTGACCACCGCCCGAACCCTCTACCAGGAGTTCATTCGCAAGTGGCCGCGGGATGACCTGGCCGGGGATGCGCACTTCGCGCTGGCCGAGTCCTATTTCAGCCTGGACAACTGCCCCGATGCGCTTCCGGAGTACGGTCAGCTGATCAAGAACTTCCCCAAGAGCTCCTCGGTTCCGCTGGCCTACGTGCGCAGCGGGGACTGCTTCGCGCGGCTCAAGAATTCGGAGGCGGCCCGGCTCGCCTTCGAGCAGGTCGTTCGCGACTACCCCAAGTCTCCGGAGGCCAAATCGGCCCAGCGGCGGCTGGCAGAGATGAAGAAGGCCCCGCCGGCCAGCGGCAAGAAGCGCCCCTAGCCCACTCGAGGCCGCAAAGGAGGCGCCAGGGGCTGGAGGCCTGTGCCTGGACTTGAGCCGGGGCCGAGCGGCTGTTATCAGACCCCGCTTCGCCCGCCACTCCTCCAGGGCCTTTCCTGGGGCAAGGCGGTGCCTCGAGGTCCCAACTCACCATGAAGCCTGACCTTCATCCCGTCTACCCGCCCGCGCGCATCATCTGCGCCTGCGGCAACGTGATCGAGACCCGCAGCACCCGGGGCTCCTTCCACGTGGAAATCTGCTCCAACTGCCATCCTTTCTTCACCGGCAAGTACAAGCTGGTGGACACCGAGGGACGGGTGGAGCGCTTCCGCAAGAAGTACGAGACCAAGCCCTCCTCCGCCCCGGCGAAGACCGCCAAGAAGGCTCCCAAGGCCAAGGCCTGAGAAGGGGTTGAGCGAACGTCCCTACATTGGCGGGCAGGCCGTGCTGGAGGGCGTGATGATGCGCTCTCCCCGCAGCCTGGTCGTGGCGGTCCGTCGCCCAGACGGGCGCATCGCCATTCGCGAGGAGGCCTGGGAGACGCTGTGGCCCCGGGCCAAGTTCCTCCGCCGCCCTTTCCTGCGCGGGGCGGTGGTCCTCGTGGAGTCGCTCCTCAACGGATTCACCGCC
Source organism: Myxococcota bacterium (assembly GCA_046725335.1). GTDB lineage: Bacteria > Myxococcota > Myxococcia > Myxococcales > Myxococcaceae > RPRB01. The sequence continues at coordinate 9,796 of JBKOYI010000056.1, forward strand.
CTGGGGTTCAGCGCCGAGCAGGCTGAGCCTGGTCGGCCCGCCGGAGGCTCCTCAGGCGTACCGCTGGGGCGGGGGACTGCACCATCGCCGGATGCAACCGGGAGCGCTCCCGGCTCGGGAAAGGCCGCCCGCGGCCTGCTCCTGGCCCTCTCTTTTGTCCTGATGGTCGCCCTGTTCGTGGTCGCGCCCCACCTGCTCACCTTGGGCGTCTTCAAGCTGCTCGGACTCGACACCGGGATGCGCGGGTTGGCCTTCCATCTGGTGGACGGACTGTTCCGCATCGCCATCCTGGGCGGTTGGCTGGCCCTGGTGGGTCAGACGGCGGAAGCCAAGCGGCTCTTCCAGTACCACGGGGCGGAGCACAAGGCGATTTGGACCTATGAATCGGCGCTGCCGCTGACCGTGGAGAACGCCCGGCGCTTCACCACTCTGCATCCCCGCTGCGGAACGAGCTTTCTCTTCGTGGTGGTGGGCGTGGCGGTGCTGCTCCACATCCTGGTCTTGCCCTGGATGCCGGTGGTGTTTCAGCTCGGTGTGCTTCAGACGTTGCTCGTGCTGCTGGTCAAAGTGGCCCTGGCCTTTCCGGTGGCAGGCATCGCCTACGAGTTGCAGCGGCGGTCCGCCCGAGCCGACTGTCCCCCGCTCCTCCGAGCCCTGGTGGCGCCCGGGTTGTGGCTCCAGCGCATCACCACCATCGAGCCCAGCGACGACCAGCTGGAGATCGCCCTGCTCGCGCTGGAGCGGGCCCTGGCACGCGAGCAGGGACGTCCCCGCGCCGAGGACGGCGTCCGCATCTATCCCGACTTCGCCGGTGCGCTCGCAGCCTAGCCGTCGTCAAGGCCGTGGCTTGCATGCAGCTCGTCGCCCAAAAGCGGGGCGGCCGGGGGTGGCGCTACCCGAGGGTGGTCAGATCGACTTCAAGTACTCGATCAGGTCCGCCTTCTCCTGGTCGCTCAGATCTGTCTTGAAGAACGCGTCGTAGTGATTGACCACGTCGGTGAGCGTCGTGAAACGACCATCGTGGTAGTAGCCGCCTTTGTGGACCTTGCTCGTGTTCCCCAACGCGCGAAGCTTCGAGGTGACATAGCGCTCATCGGGCGCTCTCTTCGCCTGGAAATCGTCGATTCCAATCTCCTCGGCTGTGTGCAAGTTCCAGCCTGGATCGGTGAATAGCGGCGGGACATGACAGCTGGCGCAACGCGCCTTGTCCCTGAAGAGGACCTCACCGCGGGCAGCGGCCGCCATGTCGAAAGACTCTCGAGGAGGTTTCGGGCCTGTCAAAGACAGCTGATAGAAGTGGAGAGCGGGAAGCTTCGCTGTGATGCGGTCTTCGGCATCATGCTTGTGGCCCTGTTGTGTCCTTGCCGCCACCGGGTACTTCGCCGCATTGTCGAACCTGGGATCATAGAAGTTTCCCTTGCCGTGCATCTCCAGATTCGCGACGTAAGCGTTCCAGTAGGTGACCGTTCCCCAAGCACCAGTCCACGTATGATTGTTGTCCCCCGCGAGGCCGAAAGCCGGTGGGATGAGCGTTGCCGCGGGTTTGCCGTCCGGGCGAAAGGACTTCCCGTCGAGGTTGAGCTCCGCGTCGAACTTGCCCGGCCCCCAGCTGTTGAGCACCTTGCGGACCGTGGCCTCGTCGACAC
>JBKOYI010000119.1:0-4806 GCA_046725335.1 Myxococcota bacterium
CTCGGGGCCTGTCGTCCAGCCCTGGAAGGCGCGGCTGGCGGCCGTTTCCACCTGGGCCTCGTCGACGGGACCGACCACGAAGAGCTGTGCGACTCGGGGGCCCAGGCGTCGTCGATGAAAGTCGACCGCGTCTTGCCGGACGAAGCGGGCAACGGAGGCCCGGGTTCCCGAGACGTCGTGTCCGTAAGGGTGGCCCGACCAGGCGGTCCGGACCACGGCCCGATCGGCGAGCAGCGAAGGGTCGTCGATGTCGTTGGCGAACTGCCCCAGGGTTCGTTCCCGCTCGGTCCGGACCTCCTCCTCGGGAAAGCTGGGTTCGGAGACCAGCTCAGCCAGGACCTCCAGCATCGATGGAAGATGTTCCGAAGGCGTGGTGAGGGTGAGTGCCAGATGGTCCTCGCCGGCGAACAGGCCCAGCGAGGCGCCCACGAACTCCACCGCCTCGTCGATGGCATGGGCGTCCCGCCGGGCGGTCCCTCGACGGAGCAACCGGACGGTGAAATCGGCCAGGCCCTCCTGTCCGGGTGGATCCCAGGAGGCGCCCGCCTCGATGACCAGCCGCACCGCGACCAGCGGCACCCGCCCCCGGCGGGCCACGGTGACCGACAACCCACTGGGCGTCTGGAAGCGGTGGAGCTGAAGCGACGAGCGCTCGGGAACCGGAGCCGCTCGGGCGGTGCTGGTCCGGCGCCGCTTCACGCGCGCCCCGAGTCGGGGACCAGGGTCACCACCGAACGTTGCGTCGGGTCGAGCCACTTCCGGGCCGCGGCCTGAACGCGCTCGGCGTCGATGCGGCCGTAGCGCTCGGGCAAAGAGAACCCCGTCCGCCAGTCGCCGAGGTAGGTCTCGTAGGTCCCCAGGGAATGGGCCCGGCCGGAGTTGGAGGTGAATTCGCGCAGCAGATGGGCCCGGAGGTTGTTGCGCGCCTTCTCCACCTCCCGGGGCTCGACCCCCTGGGCGGCCACCCGCTCCAGCTCGGCGTAGAGCGCGTCCTCGGCGGTGCGCACGTCCGCCCCCGGCTGAAGCTCGAGGTGAAAAACGAAGGTCCCGGGGTCCTTCCTCCAGCTCCAGTCCACCCCGACGTTGACCGCCAGCCGCTTGTCGTAGACCAGCGCGCGGTTGAGTCGACTCCCCTCCCCCACCCCGAGGATGAACTGCAGCACGTCCAGGGTCAGGGTGTCGGAGTGGGCGACTCCTGGACCGCGGTAGGCAACGAGCAGCGATGGAGCCTGGGCGGGGTGGCGGAGCTCGGCCCGACGCTCGCCGCGCTGGGCTGGCTCGGAGTCCGGCACCCTGGGCAGCGCCGGACCGCGAGGAATGTCTCCGTAGGCCTGGCGCAGGCGCTTCAGCACTCGGTGGGGATCGAAGTCCCCGGCCAGCCAGATCACCGCGTTGCTGGGGGCATAGAAGGTGCGGAAGTAGCTCTCGCAGTCGGGCCGGCCGATGGCTTGGATGTCCCCCATGAAGCCGATGACCGGCCAGCGGTACGGGTGGGCCTGGTAGACCAGGGCGTGGAGGGCTTCATCCATCAGACCGGCCGGCTCGTTCTCCACCCGGAGCCGCCGTTCCTCTTTGACAACCTCCCGTTCGCTGGCCAGCGAGCGGTCGTCGATGGTGAGCGAGCGCATCCGGTCCGACTCGAGGTCGAGCACCGTGTCCAGGGCCTCGGCGGCGAAGTCCTCGTAATACACGGTGACGTCGTGGCTGGTGTAGGCGTTGGACCGACCCCCGTTCGACTCGAGCACCTCGTCGAATTTCTTGGGGCCGTACTTCGCCGCCCCGTTGAACATCATGTGCTCGAAGAGATGGCTGATGCCGGTGATGCCCGGCCGCTCGTTGCGAGAGCCGACCTGAAAGAAGGTGTACAGGCTGGCCACTGGCGCATCGTGGTCCGGAACCATCCGGACCCGGAGGCCGTTGGAGAGCGTGGTTTCATCGACGGGGAAGAGTGTCTTCTTGGCTGGCACCGCCGCCCTGCATACCGCCCCGGCGGCGCCGCCGCATCCCCTTCGAACGAGGCGGGCGGGCAGCGGCGAAGACGAAGCCGCACCAGACGCACTCGGCCCCTCGGGGTCCGGGCGGCAACTCCAGCAGACAGCCCGGGCAGCGACCGGCGGAGGGCAGCGGTGGACCTCGCTCGGCCATCGAGCGTCGAGAGGGCCGGGCAGCACCGGAGGCGATCTGCCGCTCCAGGGTGCGAAGCCGGTCCTCCAGCTCGGCGATCCGCTCCAGGAGCGCCCGCTCGGGGGATCGAGCTGCTCGGGCGCGGGCGTTCACCACCGGTCGAAGCTGCCAGCCGGCGACCCCTCCCGCAAGAAAGCAGCCGCCTTGGTACAACCCTGAAGCGCCATGCTCCGACGAGACGACAATCCCCGACCCCGGCCCTCACCCGCCCTGCACGGGGTCCATACCCGCCCCTCCCTGCCGGAGGCGGTGCGAGCGCTGGAGGAGGCCGCGGGGGTGCTCTCCGACGCCAGCCTGGCAGCGCTTCTGGAGGGCGGCCAGCGCACCACCGTGGAGCGGGCCCGGCAGGTCTTCGTCAACCGCAATCTCCGAATGGCCAACGTGGAGATGGTCGGCTTCGACATGGACTACACCCTGGCCATCTACCATCTGCGGCGGATCGAGCAGCTCTCCTTCGATCTGACCCTCTCTCGCCTGGTGACCGAGTTCGGCTATCCGGCCGAGCTGGGCCTGCTCCACTACGACCATGGGTTCGTCATGCGCGGCCTGGTGGTCGACAAGGCGCACGGCAACCTCATCAAGCTGGACCGGTTCGGCAGCGTGGGTCGCGCCTACCACGGGCTTTCTCCGCTGCGTGACGAGGACGTGCAGCGGCTCTACCGGAACGCTCGCATCCGCCTTACCAGCGACCGCTACGCCTGGATCGACACTCTGTTCTCCTTGCCCGAAGCCTGGCTCTACGCGGCGATCATCGACTTTCTGGAGAGGCAGCAGCGCCCGGTCGACTACGGGCGGCTCTACGATGACGTGCGAGAGGCCATCGACGCCGTTCATGCCGACAACTCGCTCAAGCACGAGGTGCGGAAGGACATCGGCCTCTACATCTTCCGCGATCCCGAGCTCGGGCCGGCCCTTCACAAGCTCCGCTCGGGGGGCAAGAAGCTCTTCCTGCTCACCAATTCCCTCTGGGACTACACCGACGGGGTGATGTCCTTCCTGCTCGACGGGATGGTGCCCGAGTACCCCTCCTGGCGAAACTACTTCGACATCGTCATCACCGGGGCGTCCAAGCCGGCCTTCTTCACCGAGTCCCGACCCTTTCTCGAAATCGACACCGACACCCACGACAATTCGGTGCGCGGGGAAGCCCTCTCGCTCGATCGCTGGAAGGTCTACCAGGGGGGGAACCTCCCCGCCCTCGAGCGGATGGCCGGCATCGGCGGCGAGCGGGTGCTCTACGTCGGCGACCACATTTACGGGGACATCCTCCGCTCCCGAAAGGCTTCGCTCTGGCGTACCTGCATGGTGGTGCAGGAGCTGGAGGACGAGATTCGCTACACCGAGGGTCGGGCGGAGGAGATTTCCCGACTGGGCGAAGTGGAGCTGCTCATCGCGCGGCTGGATGACGAGCTGAACGTCCGCAAGGGGGCCCTCAACGCCCTGGAACGCCGGCTGGAACGGGAAGAGCTCTCCGGCGGCGCCCGGGCCGAGTTGGAGGAGGAGCGCCGGGCCGCCAAGGCCCAGCTGGACCGGTTGCGGCGGGCACTTCGCTCCTGCACCTCCATCGCCAGCGTCCTGGAGCGCGACGTGGAGCTGGGCTTCAACCCCTTCTGGGGTCTGATGTTCAAGGAAGGCAACGAGAACAGTCGCTTCGGGAGCCAGGTGGAGCAGTACGCCTGTCTCTACACCTCGCGAGTGAGCAATTTCCTCTACCTCTCCCCGATGCAGTACCTGCGCTCGCAGCGCGACCGGATGCCGCACGAGCAGGCCGGAGCGATGACCGGGAAGCTGTCGCCGTTGGGGAGCGAGGGACCGCCCAAGGGCGCGCAGCGAGGCTGAGACGCGGCTGAGCACCTAACCCTTCGAATTTGACGAGCCTCTACACGAAAGCCTCTATCGACCACACGGTCAGCGAGCGTTCAGGAATTCCTCGACGGCCTGCTTGAATCGCTCGGGCTCCTCGTAGAAAGGGAGATGTCCGCTCCGATCGATGATCACGAACCGTGAGCCCGGGATCGCCTTGTGGATCTTCCAGGCAACCACCGGCGCCACGTTCATGTCGTAGCGGCCGGTCATCACCAGGACCGGCATCCGGAACTTCTTGATCTCCGGGTTCAGATCGTAGTGGGCCATGTCCGCATCGAGCACCTCGTTCACGTGCCGCCGAAAGGCCCCCGGGGAGAACTGGCGGAGGAAGGCGTCGCGGTGCTCGGGAGCCCAGAACAGCATCTGGAGGTACTCGTGAATCCCGCCGTCGATCGCGGCGGCATCGCCAAGCTGCGACCCGAACTCGAAGCCATCCATCCGCTCGGCGATGTCCGGGTAGACCTGATTGAAGAGGAAGACCGTCTCGCTCCACTTCGGGGCGGCGGAATCGATGATCAGCAGTCGCTTCACCCGGTTCGGGTTCCGGGCGGTGTAGGCCATCACCAGTGACCCTCCATACGAGTGGCCGAGCAGATCGACCTCCTCGGCGCCGAGGCTCTTCCGGACCGCCTCCAGGTCCGCGAGCTGATCCTTCAGGGTGAGCGGCGTGCCGGGTTTCACCGGCGTCGATCGGCCGGTCCCGCGCTGGTCGTACATCACCACCCGGCGCGTCTTTGCGATCTCGTCCCAGACCGG
>JBKOYI010000020.1:0-6539 GCA_046725335.1 Myxococcota bacterium
GTATTCGGCCGGCTTGAGCCAGCGGAAGCTGAGGTCCTCCAGCTCGGTCTTGATCCAGCTGATGCCCAGCCGGTTGGCCAGGGGCGCGTAGATGTCGAGCGTCTCCTGGGCGATGCGCTGGCGCTTGTCCTCGCGCATGTAGTTCAGGGTGCGCATGTTGTGGGTGCGGTCGGCCAGCTTGACCAGGATGACCCGGATGTCCTGGGCCATGGCGATGATCATCTTGCGGAAGTTCTCCGCCTGCTTCTCCTCCTGGCTCAAGGTGGCGCTGGCCTGGAACTTGGAGAGCTTGGTCACCCCGTCGACCAGCTGGGTAACCTCGGAGCCAAACAGCTCGGTCAGCTCCTCCGGGGTGGCCAGGGTGTCCTCGATGGTGTCGTGGAGCAGCCCGGTGACGATGCTGGCCTCGTCCAGCTTCAGCTGGGCCAGCACCCCGGCCACCTCCAGCGGATGAACCAGGTAGGGCTCTCCGGAGTGGCGGAGCTGCCCTTGATGCACCTTGGCAGAGTAGACGTAGGCCTTCTTGATGACGTCCAGATCCGGGTCGGGATGGTAGGACTTGACCTGGTTCAAGATGTCGTTGAGGCGGATCATCGATACTGCACAATCGTAACTGTGCGGTGAGGGGTGTTCAACGCACCGACCTCTCGCTCGCCTCCCCCGACGTTGACCCTCGAGGAGTCGGCCTCCTACACTGACCGACGCCCGTCCCATGTCCCGCCTCCTGGTGAGTCAGCTCGGCGTCGTGTGTCCGAGTTGTGACGTGCTCAGCACGCCGGGAGCGACGCGCTGTGAAGCCTGCGGCACGATCTGGGGTGCCTCCGCCCGCCGCCCGCAAGCCCCTCCGCTGGGCGTCCAGAACCCGGTGCCGGCCATCGCCCAGGCCCCGAGCCCGGCGCCGGTGGCCAGCCACGGGGCCCCCGGTCTCCGTCCGGCGGCCCCCGCTCCAGCAAGCCCTCCAACGCCATGGGCCGCTCCCACGCCCATGACGGGCACTGCCCCGGTGGCGCCCGGCCCCTCTCCCACCGGGCCGATGGCTCCCGTGCGGCCCCCGGTGGCCGCTCCGGTCCCGAGCCGGTTCATCCTCAGCGTCATCGCCGGCCCGGCGCGGGGGCAGCGTTTTCGCCTGATGGCCAACGGCTGCAGCGTGGGACGTCAGCGAGGAGCCATCCTCTTCCCCGACGATCCCTTCGTCTCCCCCCACCACGCCGCCTTTCGCATCCGCGAGGGACAGCTCACGGTGAAAGACGAGGAGAGCGTGTCCGGGGTCTACGTGAGCATCCACCTTCAAGAAATGCTCACCCCCGGGGCGCTGTTCGCGGTGGGGCCCCATGCGCTGCGGTACTCGGGGATCCTCTTGCCCCGCGCTGCCGAACCGGGGAAGCCGCGCTCGTACGGTGCAGCGGTCCCCCAGGCTGGAAGTCTGTGGGGTCTGGAGGAGGTCCTCATCGGTCTCCGGCCCGGGCGGGCGGTGGTGACCGCCCAGCCCACCCTGACCCTGGGCTCGTCAGGCGCGGATCTGGTGTTTGCGCCGGACCCTCAGCTCGCCCCTCGCCACTGCGAGCTGAGCCCGACCCCGCAGGGCGCCATCCTCCGAGACCTTTCCGGAGGCCTGGGAACCTTCGTGCGCCTGGGTCCTCAGGAGCGTCCGCTCAAATCGGGCGACCGGGTGCGCATCGGACAGCAGACCCTCGCCGTGGAAGTCGCCGCAGCCTGATCATGATGGTGTGCGGCCTCGTCGGCTGGCCTCACCGCGCCGAGAGCTGCGGGTCCAGGTCCGGGTACCAGGCCTGGACCACCGAGCGCGCTGGCGACGTTGGGGCGTCCCGCAGGGCTCGGGAGAGGAACCCCCGCGCCTCGGGGTCACCCTCCGCCCCGCGCAGATGGGCCAACGTCCCGAGTTTGACCGCCAGGGCCGGCGCCGGATCGAGCTCGAAGGCCTCCAGGTACCTGGCACGGGCCCGGGCCAGGTCTCCAGCCAGGTAGAGGTTGTCCCCATCCTGGGAGAGGGACATCGCCCGCGCCCCGTCGCGCTGCCCGGCCGGGACTTGGCGAAGCCAGGGCGGCTGGGGCACCGGCGTTGCCACGGTCGCCGGGCTGGGCCGGGCCTGGGGATGGTTTCGGAGCACCACGGCCCCCACCGCTGCCGCGGCGGCCAAACCACCCACCAGCAGCCCCAGGATGGGTCCCGGGCGCGACCGCCGGGTCGGTCTTCGCAGCGAGGCGACGGTAGGAGCCAGGCCGAGCGTGTCGGGCGCCGCAGGGCCGGCCGGGTCGACCATACCGAGAGGAATCGGCACTCGAACGGTGCGGGGGGTGTGCACCGCTTCGGCGGCGGGAAGCAGATTCAGGGCGTCCAGAAAGGCCTGAGCGGTTTGAGGACGGTCGGCCGGGGCCTTGCGCAGCGACCAGAGGATGAGCGCCTCCAGCTCGCGGCTGCAGCAGCCCGGCCGCACCTGACCGGGCGACCGTGGTGCCTCGGTCAGGTGCTTGGTGGCGTAGCCCATGGCCGAGTCCGAGCTGAAGGGCAGCTGCCGGGTGACCAGCTGGTAGAGCAGCACCCCCACCGAGTAGAGGTCGCTGCGGGCGTCGAGCGGGGTTCCCTTGGCCTGCTCCGGGCTCATGTACTCGGGCGTTCCGCAGACAAAGCCGGTGCGAGTCAGTGCCGGTCCGTCCTCGCCGCCCCCCTCGACGATCTTGGCGATTCCGAAGTCCAGGACTTTGACGATGTCGGTCTCACCGCCGCGCCGGGCCATCACCATGACGTTCTCGGGCTTGAGGTCGCGGTGGATGACGCCGGCGGCGTGGGCGTCGGCCAGGGCCGAGAGGACCTGGCCGACAATCCGGATCACCCGAGGCTCGGGCAGCGGCCACTCCTCGGAAAGGATCTGGTGGAGGTCCTTGCCGTCGACGAACTCCATGGCGATGAACAGCCCACCCTCCTCACTCTGGCCGAAGTCGAGCACGTCAATGGAGTTGGGATGGTTGAGCCGGCTGGCCGCCCGAGCCTCCCGCTGGAAGCGGGCCACCGTGCGGGGATCGGTCTGCAAGGTGGGGTGGAGGAGCTTCAACACCACCGGCTTGTCCAGGACGAGCTGCGTGGCCCGATAGACCCGGCCCATGCCGCCCTCCCCCAGCAGCCGCTCGACCCGGTATTTCCGTGCCACCACGTGGCCCAGGTACGGGTCGCTCTGCAGCTCGCGCGGCAGGACGGTGCCGCAGGAAGCACAGAACTGGGCATCCGAGGCGCTGGGGGTCGCGCAGGCAGGACAGTTCACGGCCAGAACCGACGCTGACACGGCGGTGCCCGGAGCCGCAAGGCGGCGTGGTAGTGTCCCAGGCGCCGCCCGGTCCCGATGGCCTTCTGCCCGCGTTGCGATGCGCCGAACCCCGACGAGCAGCAGTTGTGTCTGGCCTGTGGTGCCACCCTGCGAGGGGAGACGCTGGTGACGGGCCCTCCGACCGCTCAGCGTCCTCGGGTCAGCTTCCGCGTGGTCCGCGCCGACGGGGGCCCGGAGATGGTCGTCCCCATGCCCGGGGAGACGCTGACCTGCGGCACCCGGGCCGACCTCGCCCTCCCCGATGACCCCTTCATCGCCCCGGTGCAGGCCCGCTTCTTCTTCTCCGGCCATCGGCTGGCAGTCGAGGACCTGGGCGGGGGCAACGGCGTCTTTGCTCGGCTGAAGGGAGAGCGTGAGCTCCCGGTCGGTGGGGAGCTCCGCCTCGGGCGCCAGCGCTTGCTGCTGGAAATCATCCCCGCGGTCACCCCGGGCGAGGGGGGAGCGGTGGCCTGGGGGTCACCCGATCCGGGCTACAAGCTGCGCATCGTCCAGCTCCTGGAAAGCGGAATGCGGGGGGCGGCGTTCTGCCTTCGGGAGGGCGAAAACCTGCTTGGCCGGGAGGTGGGCGACATCACCTTCCCCGGCGACGGGTTCGTCTCTGGCCGGCACGCGGTGCTGAACGCCCGGGGGGATCGGCTGCTGGTGAAAGACGTGGGCAGCTCCAACGGAACCTTCATGCGCCTGTCGGCGCCCAGCTTCGTGGAGAGCGGCGATCAGTTCCTGGTGGGCCGGGAGCTGGTGCGGATCGAGTTCGCCGGCGTCGCCTGAGCCGCTCGGGCGGCTCCAGCGGCCCCCGGGCTCCCCCTCCGCCCCCCGGTCCGGCTCAGCCGTAGGACTTCTCTTTCTTCTCCTGCTCTTCCTTGCAGCGGATGCAGAGGGTGGTGACCGGCCGGGCCTCCAGCCGCTTGGGGCTGATTGGCTCCTCGCACCGCTCACACACGCCGAACGTTCCGTCGTCGATGCGGAGCAGGGCTCGATCGATCTTCTTGAGCAGGAATTTCTCCCGGTCTCGCAGCCGGAAGACCATCGACTGGGCGTACTCGCTGGAGGCCAGGTCGATCTCGTCCGGGAGGTCGTCGGTGTCGAAATTCGACTCCTCCATCAGCGTCTTCTTCGCGGTCTCGAGGAGCGCCGTCTTGCTGTCCTCGAGCATCTTTCGGTAGCGCTTGAGATCTTTCTGATTCAAAGGCTCGACTCTCCGTGTACTGCCCCTGTTGCGGAGCGGCGGGCCTCTAGCAGCTCGTCGTCCGGAAAAAAAGGCCGCGGAGTCTTATCTGGCGCCCCAGTGAAGTCAAGGTAACCTGAGGCCTCCCCATGTCGGACGGAGAAAAGGGTCGCACCGTCGAGATCTCTCGCTTCGACCGCGAGTTCCTCCGGTCCGCGCTCGCCCTGGCGGGGAAGAGCGACGTCGACCATTTCCTCTACATCTGTGACACGCCCATTCCGGCCGAGGATCTTCGGCGCAAACAGGCCCGTTCCAAGCTGATCTACGCCGTCACTGCCGAGCCCATCGCCGCCGAGCTGCAGGCCGAGAGGCAGAAGGCCCTGGTCATTCCCGCCTACGACTACAGCCGGGTGGAGCGGGTGAAGGTGGCGCTCGTCTCCGCGCTGGCTCAGGGAGCGTTCAAGGAGGGGGACCTGGTCCTGTGCATGACCGGCCGGGTGGGACGCCCGCCGGACACGCTCATGCAGATGCGCATCGGCGGCTCCCTGGACGACCGGGTGGCCATCGAAGGCATCAGGCTGGGCGACCAGTTCAACAGCCAGGTGGTCGACGCGCTCATCCAGCTGGCCCTCCAGATCGGCCAGGAGGGGTACGAGGGCCACCCGGTGGGGACCATCATCACCATCGGCGACCACAACAACGTGCTGGAGAAGAGCCGGCAGATCACCATCAACCCCTTCCAGGGGCTGGGGGAAAGCGAACGGAACGTCCTCGACCCCCGCATCCGGGAGGCGATCAAGAACTTCTCGGTCCTGGATGGAGCCTTCGTCATCCGGGAGGACGGGGTGGTGCTGTCGGCCGGGCGCTACCTCTCCGCCGGGGATGAGGAGGCCAAAGTCCCCCTCGGCCTCGGTGCCCGGCACGCCGCGGCGGCCAACATCACCGCGGCCACCGAGTGCCTGGCCCTGGTGGTCAGCCAGACCTCCGGGGCGGTTCGCCTCTTCAAGGAGGGCGGCATCCTGCTCGAGCTGCACCAGAGCGCCCGGCGGACGTGACGGCCCGCCGAGGTCACGGAGTCAGGGCGATCTGGCCGCGCTGGGTGATCCCTCGAGCTCTTTCGAGACGTCGGCCATGCGCTCCTCGACGACCTCGACGAAGGCGCGCACCCGCCCGGTTCGCTGCACGTCCCTGTGGAGGACCAGGAAGAGGTCATCATGCTCCAGGGGCTCATCCGGCCAGACCCGGCGAAGCTGGGGGTGCGGCGCCGCCATCCAGCAGTGCAGCGCTCCGATGCCCACGCCCAGCAGGACTGCCTGGACCAGTGCCGACATGTTGTTCGCCCGCAGGACGATCCGTGCATCGGGCAACGGTCGGGACCAGCTTCGAATGCCCTCCTCAGTCGCGACGGCCTCGTACCCGCGAAGCGTGGCTCCCGCCGGAGGGGGTGGATGTCTTGCCAGATAGGCGGTCGAACCATAGTAGGCAGCCGCCACGCGCCCGAGTCGCCGCGAGAGGAGATCCCCGGTGGCCGGACGTATGTAGCGGATGGCCACGTCCGCCTCCCGCCGTGCGATGTCGAGCCGTGCAGTCCCGGTGAGCAGATGGATCCGGATCTCGGGGTGGCGGTCCCGTAGTGCCCGGATGGCGGGGAGGACCAGAATCTGGGCCAAGGCGTCGGTCGTGGTGACCCGCACCACGCCGGAGAGTGTCCGGTCGGCACCGAGCGCACGCCGCTCCAGCGCGAGTGCCGCCTCCTCCATCTGCTCCCCGGCCGCGCGGATTCCCTCGCCAGCCTCGGTCAGCATGAAGCGGTCCACCCTCCTCTCGAAGAGGATGGCCCCGAGGTCTCGCTCCATCGCCCGGATCCGCCGACCCACCGTGGTGTAATCCACGCCCAGCCTCCTGGCCGCCCCGGCCAGCGTTCCGGCCCGCGAGACTTCGAGAAAGAAGCGAACATCGTCCCAGCCTGGCATCGCCATGCAATCTTGCATGGATCGCAAGCATGGATTCAACCGCTCCGAACGAAGAGGGCG
>JBKOYI010000058.1:0-12265 GCA_046725335.1 Myxococcota bacterium
CAACGCCCCCTTCATCGGCCTCTTCGGGACGGTGCTGGGCATCATCAAGGCCTTCCACGACCTGGGAGCGGTGGCCATTCGGGGCGCGGCGGTCCAGCAGACGGTGATGAGCGGAGTCTCCGAGGCGCTGGTGGCCACGGCAGTGGGCCTGGCGGTCGCCATCCCAGCGGTGGTGGGCTTCAACGTCTTCACCCGCGCGCTGCGCAATCTCACCGCCCGGACCCAGTCGCTGGGCTATGCGCTGCTGGCCACCCTCCGCTCGGGCAGCACCGGGATGGCTCCGGCGCGGCCGGTACGCGGAGTGGTCGAGGGCTGAGGCAGATGGCGGCGAGTCTCGGCGGGCAAGAAGGCGAAGAGGAGATCACCGGCATCAACGTGACCCCCTTCGTGGACATCGTCCTGGTGCTGCTCATCATCTTCATGGTCACTGCCAACTTCATCGTCCGGGAGACGATGGAGGTGGACCTCCCTCGGGCTGCCAACGCCGGGGAAACGGTGCAGGGGCTGGTCAACGTGGTGATGGACCACGCCGGCAAGCTCTACGTGGACGGGGCCGAAACCGATGAAGCGGGGCTCCGCGCTCGAGTGGCGGCCGGCGCTCGGGAAGACCCGCAGACCCGGGCCATCATCAGTGCCGATCAGTCGCTGCCCTACGGTCGGATCATGCACCTCATCGACGTGGTGAAGGGCGAGGGCATCTCTCGATTCGCGCTCAACATCGAGAAGGAGGCCCGGGCCTCGGCGCCGGCCATCCCGCCGTGAGTGTGGCAATCCTTTCGCGCCCAGCGCCGCGGCAGACCGGGCGGTTGCTGTGGATCTTCCTCTTCGCCTCGCTGGTCTTGCATGGCCTGGTGCTGCTGGTCGTGTCGCGCGTGCGGCCGCCGCCGCTGCCCGAGAAGCGAGCCACCGAGCTGGTGATGATCGAAGTGGCGAAGCCGGTGCCACCGCCGGCGGCACCGCCGCCCGAGCCTGCGCAGGCTCGGCGGCCGTCCGAGAGGGTATTTTTCCGTCGCCCCGCAGCTCCCCCTCCGCCCAACGACACCCCGCCGCCCGAGCCTGCGCAGGCGGAGCCTCCCCCGGTGGTGGTCGGCCTGACGCTGCAATCCACCACCACCGCCGGGACTTTCGCCGCCCCGGTGGGAAACACCTTGGCTGGCAAGACGGCCGAGCAGGCCACCGACCCGAACACGGTCAAGCCAGCGGCGACCCCGCTCTATCAGGTGGACAGCCCACCTGCGCTCGTCGGTGAGGTGAAGATTCCCTACCCCGAGGATGCCCGGCAGCAGCGGCTCGAGGGCACGGTGGTGCTTTCGGTGCTGGTGGACGAGAGCGGTCGGGTCCGCTCGGTGAAGGTGATCTCCGGACCGGGTGGCGCGCTGGACGAAGCGGCGGTCCGGGCGCTGGAGCTTTCTCGGTTTCGGCCGGCGATGCGGAGGGGTCAGCCGGTCGAGACCCAGATTCGCTACCAGTACACGTTCCGCCTCAACGACTGAGCCCGATCGTACCGCCCAAGCCGGCTTCCTCAGCGTCCCTTGGGCTCTCGGGAACTGAGCCCGATCGCACCGCCCAAGGCGGCTTCCTCAGCGTCCCCTGGGTTCGGGTGTCCGGGCGGGGCGCTCACGCGCCTGACCCTCAGCGGCGTCCCCCGCGGGCGCGGCGCTGACGCCCGAGAGCGGTCCGGCCAGCACTCTTCTTCTGCCGGGGGGCGGGTCGGCCCGGGGAACGGCGCTTCGCGGGTGGGGAGCTCCTGGCGAGCGTCAGGGCCGCGGCGTGGGCCTGCTCCACCCAACCGGTGAGCGCTTCGGCGTCGTCATGGAATGTTTCGGGGACGAGCACCCATTGGCGCATCACCATGTCACCTAGCCTCCAGGCACTTGCCCCGGGAAGGGCTCGCATCGCACTGGCCTGGGCGTCGGGCAGCTTGAGGCCGATGCGCCCCTCTCGCCAGACGACCGCGAAGATCTTTCCACCGGCAAGGAAGGCCTCGCACCCGAACATCTTTCGGACTGTGACGTCGGCCAGCCTTGCCGAGGCTTCCTCCAACCGCGCCCTCAGCTCGATCAACAAGGTGCGCATCCCGTCTCCTGCCCGCGTCGGAGGCGGCGAGCCTCTGGGCACCACGAGTAAGCGATATCCAACCACCCCTGCTCGGCGACCAAGGGACGACCCCTTAGCGCACGAGCCGCTCCCGCGCCTGCTGGACCTTGCGCAATGCTTCCTCCGGAGTCGCGGCGATGGCGGAGAGATGACCCATCTTCCGGCCGGGCCGCGCGACCCGCTTGCCGTACAGGTGCACGGTGACCCCGGGAATCTCCAGCGCCCGATCGAACGCCGGGGTCAGACCTCCGGTCCACAGATCGCCGAGCACGTTGACGATGGCTCCGGGGCTGAGCACCTCGGTCGAACCGAGCGGCAGGTCGCACACGGCACGGGTCAGCTGTTCGAACTGGCTGGTGGCACAGGCCACCTCGGTGGTGTGAAAGGTGTTGTGCGGCCGGGGTGCCAGCTCGTTGACGAAGAGCTCGCCCGAGCGGGTGAGGAAGAACTCGGCCACCAGCAGCCCTTCGACTCCCAAGGCCACGGCAATGTCGCGGGTGATCGCCTCGGCCTGGGCGGCGGCGGTCCGGGAGGAGAGCGGACCGGGGAGGACGCTCCACTCCAGAATGCCCTTCACGTGGTGGTTGAGCGAGGGCGGATAGGTGCGTGCCTCTCCCGAAGGACGGCGGGCCACCAGCACGCTCAGCTCCGACTCCAGCTCCAGCGCGCGCTCCACCACCACTTCCAGGGCACCCAACGCCTCCCAGACCCGTTTGGCATCGTCGGGACTGGAGAGGATCTCCTGCCCGCGCCCGTCGTACCCACCCCGGCTGGCCTTGACGTAGCAGCGGCCACCGATGGCCAAGGCCGCCTGGCGCAGCTCGTCCTCGCTCGATGCCTTCCGGTACGGACCCACCGGGAACCCGTGGGCCTGGAGCCAGTCCTTCTGGCGGGCCCGGTCTTGCACCACGAAGAGCACCTCTGGTCCCGGCCGCATGGGGACCCGCTCCTGCACCGCCCGGAGCGCCTCCACCGAGACCTTCTCGATCTCCACCGTCACCACGTTGGAACGAGCGGCCACCTCGCGAGCGGCCTGGACGTCGTCGAACGAAGCGGTGATGCAGGTCTCCACCACGAAGCGGGCAGCACAGGAAGGGTCGGGATCGAGCGCCGCCAGGTGATAGCCCAGCGAGCGCGCCGCCATGGCCGTCATCCGGCCCAGCTGGCCCCCTCCCAAGATGCCCACCGTCGCGCCGGGGAGGATGACGCTCACGGAATCACGCTCTGCTGCGCCTCGCGGGCTTGCTCGGCCCGCCAGGCCCGCAACCGCTCCCGCACTTCGGAACGCTCCAGCCCGATGATCTCCGCCGCCAGCAACGCCGCGTTGGCCGCCCCCG
This sequence comes from Myxococcota bacterium, assembly GCA_046725335.1. Classification (GTDB taxonomy): domain Bacteria; phylum Myxococcota; class Myxococcia; order Myxococcales; family Myxococcaceae; genus RPRB01. The sequence continues at coordinate 3,435 of JBKOYI010000058.1, forward strand.
ACTTGCCGATGGCCAAGGTCCCCACCGGCACACCCTTGGGCATCTGGACGATGGAGAGCAGCGCGTCCACGCCCTGCAGGGCAGTGGCCGGGACCGGAACGCCCAGCACCGGGATCAGCGTCTTGGAGGCGACCATCCCCGGAAGGTGGGCCGCCCCACCTGCACCTGCGATGATGACCTTGAGGCCCCGGCCCTCGGCGCTGCTGGCGTACTCGAACATCCAGTCCGGAGTCCGATGCGCGCTCACCACCCGAGCTTCGAAGGGCACGCCCAGCTCGGCCAGCAGCTCGCCGGCGGGCGAGAGCGTGGCCCAGTCCGAGGAGCTTCCCATGATGATGCCAACCAGCGGCGGCGAGGGCTCTGGCATGACCGGCATCAGTCTAGAACAACTTCACCCGCCCACCTCGCGCTGCACCTTCCGGACCGTGCTCTCGATGAGCGATTGGATCTCCCGTAGCCGCGCCTCGGTCTTGGCCTCGAATCGCAGCACCAGCAGCGGTTGGGTGTTGCTGGCCCGAATGAGCCCCCATCCGTCCGGGAAGGTCACCCGCACTCCGTCGACGTCGATGATGGAGTGCCCGGCCGCCCGCAGGACCTCGGTGGCCCGCCGGACCATGGCGAACTTCTTGTCCTCGGGCACGTCAAAGCGGATTTCCGGGCTGGCGTAGGTCCGGGGAACGTCCGCCAACAGCGCCGAGAGCGGCCGCTTCTCGTGAGTCAGGATCTCCAGCAGGCGGGCCGAGCTGTACACCGCGTCGTCGAAGCCGAAGTAGCGATGGCGGAAGAAGATGTGGCCGCTCATCTCCCCGGCCAGCTGGGCGCCGGTCTCCTTCATCTTCGCCTTGATCAGGCTGTGTCCGGCCTTCCACATGACCGGGACCCCGCCTCGAGCGGCAATGTCGTCGTAGAGGGTCGCCGAGCACTTCACCTCCCCGACGATGGGGCTGCCGGGCGCCTCGCTGAGCACTGAACGGGCGAAGAGGATCATCAGCTGGTCGCCCCAAAGCACCTTCCCTTGGTCGTCGATGACACCGAGGCGGTCGGCGTCGCCGTCGTAGGCGATGCCCACCTCGGCCTTCTCTCGCTTCACTGCGGCGATGAGGTCCTGGAGGTTGTCCAGAACCGTCGGGTCAGGGTGGTGGTTGGGGAAGCGGGCGTCCATCTCGCAAAAGAGCGGGACGACGTCGAAGCCCATGCTCCGGAAAAGCGGGACCGCCACCGCACCGCCCGTTCCATTGCCAGCGTCGATGACGATGCGCATCCCCGGGCGTCCGACTCGCACCGTCTGACGGATGAAATGGGTGTAGGGGGTGACGATGTCGAACGGCGTCACCCTGCCGGGGCGCTCTCGCTCGAAGTCCCCGCCTTCGATGAGCTGGCGGAGGGCCTGGATCTCGTGGCCGTGGAGGGTGGTCTTCCCGTGGCCAACCTTGAAGCCGTTGTATTCGGGCGGATTGTGGCTGCCGGTGATCATCGCCAGCCCGTCCACCGGCAGGGTGTTGGCCCCGAAGTAGGTGAGCGGGGTGGGCACCACGTCCACGTCGAGGACGTCCAGCCCGGTCGAAGTGAGCCCATCCACCAGCCGGGCCCGGAACCGGGTACTCGATTCACGACAATCCCGGCCCACGACCACGCTGTGTCCACCCTTCCGGCGGACCACCGTGCCCAGGCCCTTGCCCAGTAGCTCCACCACCTCCTCGGTCAGGTCCTGATCAACCAGCCCGCGGATGTCGTACTCGCGGAAGATCTGCGCGTTCATCGCTCCTGCTCCTCGCTACTCGAACTTGCCGAGCCCGTGCTTGCGGAGTGCCTGCACCACGCTGCGCACATCCTGACTTCTGTCCTTGGGCACCACCAGCACCGCATCCCCGGCATCGACCACCACCACCTCCCGCATCCCCACCACCCCCACCGGGCGTCCGGAGCCAACCACCACGCACCCAGCGGCGTCGACCAGCACCACTCCCCGTCCCACCACCACGTTGCCGTCCGCATCCCCGTGCCGAACCTCGGGCAGCGCGGCAAAGCTCCCCAAGTCCGACCAGCCGAAATCGCCTGGCACCACCGCGATGTCGCGTGCCCGTTCCATCACCCCGTAGTCGATGGAAACCGCTGGAGCCCTGGGGAAGTGTCGCCGCAGCGCGCTGGCGTAACGCCGCGTTCCCAAAGTGGGGGCGATGGCATCCAGCACCGCCGAGAGCTCGGGCAGGTAGCGGGCAATGGCATCGCGCATGGCGGCCGCGGTGAAGACGAAGATCCCGCCGTTCCAGAGGTATTCGCCGGAAGAGACGTACTGAGCGGCGGTGGGGGCATCGGGCTTCTCGACGAAAGCCCGCACCCGGGCGGCGCCTCCGTCGATGGGATCCCCCACCTGGACGTAGCCGTATCCGGTCTCGGGGCGGGTCGGGCGGATTCCGATGGTGACCAGCGCACCGGACTGCGCCACCTCCGCCGCCCGCTGGAGCACCCGCCGGAAGCCAGCCACGTCCGCGACGTGGTGATCGGAAGGCAAGACCGCCAGGACTCCGTCTGGATCGCGCGCCTGCACGTGGAGCGACGCCAGCCCGATGGCCGGGGCGGTGTTTCGAGCCACCGGCTCCACCAGGACGTTGGCCGCGGGGAGACGGGGCACCAGTCGTCGAACCGCTCGGGCGTGCGCCGGACCACAGACGACGTACGTGCGCGACAAGGGGGCCAGGGTCTTGAGACGGGAAACGGTCTCCACCAGCAACGGCTGCTCGGTGGCCAAGGCCAGAAACTGCTTGGGCCGGGCCTTTCGTGACAGAGGCCAGAAGCGCGTCCCCGAGCCCCCCGCCATGATGACCGGATGCAGCGTCACGCCGGCCTCATCGCCGCCCAGGCCGGCAGGTCGACCAGCACCTCGAGCAGATTCTTCACGATCCGCGCGGTGGCGCCCCAGATGGTGTGTCGGCCCACTTCATAGAAGTACACATCCCACTCCGCCCCGCGAACGAAACGCTTCTCGGTTCGCCGGGCAGTGGGGGCGAGCAGGTCGGGGATGGGCACCTCGAATAGCTCGGCAATCTCCTGGGCGTCGGGACGAAGGGTGACCCCGGCCTCCAGGACTCCCACGTATGGCACCACCCGGAACTCGGAGGTGGTGGGGATCTCGTCGAGGGCGCCGAGGACCTGCACCGACTGCTCCGGGACTCCCAGCTCCTCCCGCAGCTCGCGGAGGGCGGTGTGCAGCGGGGTGGCATCCTCCGGGTCACGGGCCCCACCTGGGAAAGCGACCTGGCCGGCGTGGCGGCGAAGGTGCGCCGGCCGCACCGTGAAGAGCAGCCGCGGCACGTCCTCGTGAACCAGGAAGGGGGCCAGCACCGCCGAATCCCGTAGCTCCAGCCCCGGCAGGTGCAGGGCGCGTCCCGGCCGCTCCCGCAACCGATTGGCCAGCTGAGCAAAGCGCGGGTCCATCAGTCGCTGGCCTTCTCTTGGGGGGCCATCGCTTCGGGCCGACCGGCCCGGTCCGCTCGATCCAGGCCGGCATCGGGCAACAGACGCCCGGTTCCCAGCAGGAGCAGCAGCGCCGCCCCGAGCACCAGCCGGTAGCCGACGAACACCAGAGTGGTCCGCGTCCGGAGGTAGCGAAGCAAACCGCCGATGGCCAGCATCCCCGAGGCAAAGGCGACGACCCCTCCCACGACCAGCTCGGCGCCGGTGAAGGGAGTGCCGCTTCGGACCAGATGGCGGAGCTCGAACAGGCCAGCGGCGGTGGTCGCCGGGATGGAGAGAAGGAAGGAGTAGCGGGCCGCGTCCTCGCGCTTGAGCCCGCGCCACAACCCCCCGGTGAGCGTCGTCCCCGAACGGCTGGAACCAGGGATCAGCGCCACCGCCTGCCATAGACCGATGGCCAGGGCGTCGCGCCAGTTCAGATCCTTCACCGACCGCTTGTGCTTGGCCAGGGCCTCGGCCAACCAGAGCAGCAAGGCCAGGAGGATCATCGACCCCGCCACCACCCAGAGCGAGCGGAGGGTCGTCTCGATGGCGTGCTTGAAGACGAAGCCCAGCACCACCACCGGCACGGTGCCGATCAGCACGAACCAGGCCAGCCGCGACTCCAGCGTGCCGAATGGCTCGCCCCGACGTAACCCCTGCAACCAGGCCCCGGTCAGCGCCACGATGTCGTGACGGAAGTAGACCAGCACCGCCGCCACGGTGCCGAGCTGGATGATGGCGTCGAATGCTGCCCCGGGGTCCGGCCAGGCAAACAGCTCGGGGACGATGCGAAGGTGCGCGGTGGAGCTGATGGGCAGGAATTCGGTGATGCCCTGGACGAGGCCGAGGACGACGGCGCGAAGGAGACCCATGAAGAGCGGCCCGTCATGCCCGAACCGCCCGGAGGCGGCAAGGAGCCCGATGAATACCCAGGGGCCACGGTCCGTCTGAGACTGCCGCGGAGGGCTATCCTACGGGCGAATTGGACCTTCGCCGCCCGGATGGGCAGATTTACGGAGCGGGCCTCGGGGGAAGGAGGGAGGAGTCGGGATGTGGCGATTCGTTGGCACCGGAGCGCTGCTGACGCTCACTGCCTGCTACCCCGGCGGCGCAGAGACGGTCACTGACTACGACTCGGTCATCACCCAGCACGACCGCTCGGCAGACTTCGCCTCCATTCACACCTACGCTTTGCCGGATAGCATTCGCGACGCCTCGGTGGGGCCAGGGGCACTCCCCATCGACCACTCGCACGACGCGGAGATCCTGGCCCGGGTCCAGGCCAACTTCGACGGACTGGGGTGGATGCGGGTGGATCCCGCCAGTGCTTCGCCCGACGTGGACGTGCTGGTCTCGGCCGCCGCCAACCGCTACGTGAGCTACATCTCCTATTCGTTCTACGACTACTGGCCCGGCTGGTCCGGCTTCCAGGGTTACGACGGCTCGTGGGGCGTTTATTACCCCTGGGCGGGAGCTGTCGACGTCGTCGTTTTCGATGCCGGCTCGCTGCTGATCGACATGCTCGATGCCCGGAATCCGGATCCATCGAGTAAGCAGCTGCGTGCCATCTGGAGTGCCGCCTTCCAGGGTCTCCTGGCCGGGAGCACCGACAGCTTGTTGCAGCGGATCGACCAGGGGATCGATCAGGCGTTCGCGCAATCCCCTTACCTGTGAGCCCTCCGATGCGCGCCCTCGCCCTCGCTGCAGCTGCTGTCCTCTTCCTCCCCTCGGCCGCTCAGGCCCAGAGCCATTTGCGGCTCTCCTACGAGATGGCCGTCCCGCGCGGAGCGACCCACGACTTCGTGGACCGGTTCAGCAGCCGCGGGGGGCATCTGGACGGATCGGTGGAGGTGGCACCCGCCTTTCACCTCGAGCTGTCGGTCGGCTGGAACACCTTCAACGCCGCGAAGCAAGGAGTGCTGACCACGTCCGAGGGACTGGACGTGAGCGGCAAGCAGTTCCGCTACATCAACGCGCTACCGGTGATGGGCGGCTTCGCTTTCCACGTGCCCCTCGGCCACGGAAGCCGGGTGTGGGCTGGAGTCAACGGCGGCGGCGCGCTCATCGAGCGGCTGGTGGACATTGGACTCGGCGAGTACTCGCACAGCGGCTGGCAGTGGGGAGTGATGCCCCATGTGGGCCTTGCCATTGGGCTGGACCGCAAGTCTGGTACCGCCCTCTTCTTCGACGGGCGGTGGGAGTACTACTGGAAGACCTCCGGCAGTCCGGCCCAGCAGTGGTTTGCCTTCGGCGTTGGGCTGCTGTTCGACGTGGGGGGGCACTGATCAGGCTTTCCCCCTCGACCGGCGCCACGCCGCGGGAGGCTTGCCGGTGGCGCGCTTGAACGCACGGGCAAACGCCGCTTCGGAGTCATATCCGACATCGAGTGCGATCGATGCCACGTTGGCGTCGGTCGTTCGTAGGAGATTCGAGGCGATCTGCATGCGCCAGCTGGTCAGATACTGCATCGGCGGCTGGCCGATGAATTGAAAAAAGCGCTCGTAGAGTGCCGAACGCGACAGGCCGACCTGCCTTCCCAGCTCGTCAATGGTCCAGGGCTCGGCGGGCTTCTGGTGGAGCAGGGCGATCGCCCGGCCCACGAATCGGTCGCGCAGCCCCGCCAGCCAGCCCGAGCTTTCCTCGGGAAGTAACTCGAGGTAACGGCGCACCGCGTCGATGAACATCATCTCGGAGAGACGCTGGAGCACGGCGTCGCCACCAGGTCGGCGCTGGCGCGATTCCGCCACTGCCTGCTCGATCACCAGGTCGGCCCAGGCGCTGGCGCGCGCTCGCGGCAGGTGCAGGAGGCGCGGCAGCGCCGCCGCCAGCGGATTGAACGGGCGAAGGTCGCAACCGAGAAAGCCGCACACGATGACCGTTTCCGCATCATTCACCGGCAATGCCGCGCCAGGTTCGACGACGCCGCGGTGGTAGGCGATCGGAATGGGCTTGGGCACCTCTCGAGTCGCAAACCCCCAGTCGGGTTCCATGGGAAGCGGCTTCAACCCGGGCGCGCTGGACAAGACGTGCGCGTCGCCGTGCGGGAGCATCACCAGATCGCCGGCTGCCAATCGCACCGGGGGAAGACCGGACACCGCGATCCAGGCGTTGCCCTTGGCGAGCATGTGGTACTCCATCACCTGCTCGGCGCCGGGCATCACCGCCGCCGCGACTTTGTCTCCCGCCGCCGCCCCGGCCGACCACTCACCTCGGCAACTCACGTAAAAGAACACCGCCCCGCGCAACCGGACGCTTCGGAGCAGATCGGACAGGGTGTCTTCGCTCATCGAGTGACCGGCCAGGACGGTTGAGCAAACGAAGTGGACGCTCGCGCAACTTACGCCGCAACTGCGGATGCGTGAGCAAGAAATGGCGACGCCCAGTGAAGCGTCAAGCCCGGCGCTCCTGACACATTCAGTCCATCGATTGCCGATATCCAGGGCGATCGACGACCGAGGGAGGCACCAATGACGATCGAGTCCCGCATCACCCAGCAGCCGACAGCCACACCACCGCAGCCCGACTTCGAGGCAATCAAGTCGAAACAGCAGGTCACCTGGGCCAGCGGCGACTTCGCCGTGATCGGCGTCACCCTGCAGATCGTCGGCGAGTCGCTGGCCGAAGCGGTCGACGTTTGCGCGGGGGAATCCGTTCTCGACGTTGCTGCCGGCAACGGCAATGCCACCCTGGCCGCGGCGCGCCGGTTCGCACGGGTCACTTCGACCGACTATGTCCCGGCATTGCTGGACAAGGGCGCCGCGCGGGCCAAGGCGGAAGGCCTGGAGGTCGCGTTTCGCGTCGCCGATGCCGAGGAGCTTCCCTTCGACGACGCCAGCTTCGACGTCGTGCTTTCGACGTTCGGGGCGATGTTCACCCCGCGCCACTGGCGTCCCGCCGAGGAGATGCTGCGGGTGGTGAAGAGCGGCGGCCGCATCGGGCTGGCGAACTGGACGCCGGAGGGATTCATCGGCCAGCTCTTCAAGGTCATCGGCGCCTACCTCCCCCCGCCGGCGGGCTTGAAGTCACCCGCCCTGTGGGGCACCGAGCCGCACATCGTCGAGCTGTTCGGGAAAGAGGCGCTGGACATCCAGTGCCAGCGCAAGCACTTCATGTTCCGTTATCAATCGCCCGCGCACTGGCTGCAGATCTTTCGCCAGTACTACGGTCCGACGCATAAAGCCTTCGCCGCGCTCGATGCGGCCGGGCAGAAGGGGCTGGCCGCCGACATCACCGCCCTGCTCGAACGGATGAACGTCGTCGGCTTCAACTCACTGGTTGTTCCCGGCGAGTACCTGGAAGTGGTGATCAAGAGGCGTTGAGGAGGTCCAGCCTTGGAAACGGGGGCCCTAGGTCCCCTGGTTCCAGCTGTTGAGGTAGGTCTCCTGCTCCTCGGTGAGGGTGTCGACCTTCACCCCCATCGCCCGAAGCTTCAGCCGGGCGATCTCCTTGTCGATCTTCTCCGGCACCGTGTAGACGCGCTTCTCCAAGGTGCGGTGGTTCTTCACCATCCACTCGCTGCAGAGCGCTTGGTTGGCGAAAGACATGTCCATCACGCTGGAAGGGTGGCCTTCGGCAGCGGCCAGATTCACCAGACGACCCTCCCCGAGGATGATGATCCGGCGGCCGTTGCGCAGGGTGTACTGCTCCACGAACTCGCGGATGGTGGTCCGCTCGCGGGCGATCTTCCCCAGCGACTCGAGGTCCAGCTCGACGTTGAAGTGCCCGCTGTTGGCCACGATGGCTCCGTCCTTCATCGACTCGAAGTGCTCGCGGCGGATGACATTGACGTTGCCGGTCACCGTGCAGAAGAAATCGCCAATCCGCGCCGCGTCCTTCATGGGCATCACGCGGTAGCCGTCCATCACCGCTTCCAGCGCCTTGTGGGGATCGATTTCGGTGACCACCACGTCGGCGCCCAGCCCCTTGGCCCGCATCGCCAGTCCACGGCCGCACCAGCCGTAGCCGGCGATGACGAACACGCTGCCGGCAACCAGGCGGTTGGTGGCCCGGATGATCCCATCGATGGTCGACTGGCCGGTGCCGTACCGGTTGTCGAACATGTGCTTGGTCAGGGCGTCGTTGACCGCCACGATGGGGTAGCCCAGCACTCCCTCACGGGCCATGGCCCTGAGCCGGATGACCCCGGTGGTCGTCTCCTCGGTGCCTCCCAGCACGTGGGAGAGCAGATCCCTCCGCTCGCTGTGCAGCACCCCCACCACGTCGGCGCCGTCGTCCATGGTGAGGTTGGGGCGGTGCTCCATGGCGGCGTGGATGTGCTTGTAATAGGTCTTGTTGTCCTCGCCCTTGATGGCGAAGACGCTGATCCCGTGGTCGACCACCAGGGCGGCGGCCACGTCGTCCTGGGTGGAGAGCGG
>JBKOYI010000126.1:0-3849 GCA_046725335.1 Myxococcota bacterium
CAAACAGATCGTCCGCGGGAAGATCAAGGCCAATCTCCGCCGCTACGTGCAGAAGGGCGAGATGCTTGGGAAGAAGGGGAAGGACACCATCTCCATCCCCATTCCCTTCATCGACATTCCCCACTTCAAGTACGGGCACAAGGAACAGGGGGGCGTCGGTCAGGGCGAAGGCGAGGTCGGGCAGCAGCTCAGCCCCGGCGCGGTCCAGCCGGGCGATGGCCACAAGGCCGGCCAGGGTGAAGGAGAGCACGCCCTGGAGGTCGACGTCTCCCTCGACGAGCTGGCCTCGATCCTGGGCGAGGAGCTTCAGCTTCCCAACATCGAACGCCGGGGCAAGGAACAGGTCGTCGCCCAGAAGATCAAGTACACCGGGGTGAACACCACCGGTCCGGAGTCACTCCGTCACTTCAAGCGCACCTTCAAGCAGGCACTGCGGCGGCAGATCGCGCTGGGCACCTACGATCCGGCCGCGCCGATCATCATCCCCACCCGGGAAGACCGCCGCTACCGGAGCTACAAGCTCCAGGCACTGCCGGAGACCAATGCGGTCATCCTCTACATGATGGATGTCTCGGGCTCGATGGGAGACGAACAAAAGGAAATCGTCCGAATCGAGAGCTTCTGGCTCGATACCTGGCTGCGCCATCAGTACAAGGGCCTGGAATGCCGCTACATCATCCACGATGCGGTGGCCCGGGAGGTGGATCGGGAGACGTTCTTCCACACCCGTGAGTCCGGGGGGACGATGATCAGCTCGGCCTACAAGCTCTGCCGGGACATCATCCGCAGCGACTATCCGCCGGGGAGCTGGAACATCTATCCCTTCCACTTCAGCGATGGCGACAACTGGAGCGCCGACGACACCCGCCACTGCATCGACATGCTCCGCTCGGACATCCTGCCGGGAGTCAACCAGTTCGCCTACGGGCAGGTGGAGAGCCCCTACGGCTCGGGGCAATTCATCAAGGACCTGCGGGAGACGGTGGGCGACGAGCAGAACGTGTCCCTCTCGGAGATCGCCGACAAGGACGCGATCTATCAGTCCATCAAGGACTTCCTGGGGAAGGGCCGCTGATGCCGAAGAGCCTCACCCCGCGGCTGGCCCAGCTGAAAGAGGAGATCGAAGGATACGCTCGAGGGTTCGGCCTCGACTTCTTCGAGACCGTCTTCGAGCTGCTCGGTTACGACGAGCTGAACATGGTGGCTTCCTACGGAGGCTTCCCCAACCGCTATCCGCACTGGCGGTGGGGCATGGAGTACGAGCAGCTCTCCAAGGGTTACGAGTACGGGCTCTCCAAGATTTACGAGCTGGTCATCAACAACGACCCTTGCTACGCCTACCTGCTCGAGTCCAACGCCGAGGTGGACCAGAAGCTGGTGATGGCCCACGTCTACGGGCACTGCGACTTCTTCAAGAACAACTTCTATTTTCAGCACACCAATCGCCGGATGATGGACGAGATGGCCAACCACGCCACCCGGCTCCGGCGCTGGGTGGACAAGATTGGCATCGAGAAGGTGGAGGACTTCATCGACCGGGCCCTCTCGCTGGAAAACCTCATCGACTACCACTCGCCCTACATCCGCCGGTCACCCGATCCGAAACGGGCCGAGCAGGAAGAGAAGAGCAACGAGCGGGTGGAAGGATTCCGGGTGGACCGCGAGTACATGCGCGGGTACGTCAACCCCACCGAGTTCCTGGAATCTCAGCGCAAGAAGGTCGAGGACGACAAGGCCAAGAAGAAGCACTTCCCCGAGCGGCCCCAGCGGGACGTCCTGCTCTTCCTGCTCGAGCACGCTCCCCTGGAGCCCTGGGAATTCGATGTCCTGGCCATTCTCCGCGAGGAGGCCTACTACTTCGCCCCTCAGGGCCAGACCAAGATCATGAACGAGGGGTGGGCCAGCTACTGGCACTCCACCATCATGACCAAGAAGGCGCTCACCGCCGACCAGGTCATCGATTACGCCGACCACCACTCCGGCACCCTGGGGACCCGGCCGGGGGCGCTCAACCCCTACAAGCTGGGAATCGAGCTCTACCGGGATATCGAAGAGCGCTGGAACAAAGGCCGCTTCGGCAAGGAATGGGACGAGTGTGACGACCTGAGGATCCGGCGGGCCTGGGACAAGAACCTGGGCCTGGGGCGGGAAAAGATCTTCGAGGTCCGCAAGCACTACAACGACGTCACCTTCATCGACACCTTCCTCACCCCCGAATTCGCGATGGAGCAGAAGCTCTTCGTCTACGGGTTCAACGAGAAGCGGAACAGCTGGGAGATCCTGGACCGCGAGTTCCGGAAGGTGAAGAACAAGCTCCTCTCCCAGCTGACCAACTTCGGCCAGCCCATCATCGAAGTGGTGGACGGGAACTTCGACAACCGGGGCGAGCTGCTCCTGGCCCACAAGCACGACGGGCAGGACCTGAAGGGCGACTACGCCCGGGAGACGCTGAGGCACCTGGAAACCATCTGGCGGCGTCCGTGCAACCTGGTGACTCGGGTCGAGGGCAAGGGAATCTGCCTGCGCTACGATGGCCAGAACCACACCGAGAAGAAGGTCGAGCTCTGAGGTGAATCCGCTCCCCACCATCGTCTCTGGGGAGGTGCTCACCCTCCGCCTGGCCGTCTCGGCGGCGGCGCTGGCTCAGGCGGTGGAGGACGCCGGGGTGCCGGACCTGCAGCTGGTCTCTGGCGAGGCGACCGAGGTGGTGCGGGGAGCTTCCCGGCTGTCGTTCCGCCGCGAGGAAGCCTCCCTGGTACCGGGCGAGCTGATCCTGGCCGACGACCTCCAGGGCGCCTTCACCTTCCGCTTCCTCGCTCCGCTCTTTCAACGACAGCGCGGAGATCTCCATCTGCGGCTGAAGTGGGAGGGCGAGGGCGGATTCCGAGAGCTGCGGATCGTCGAGGGCCGGGCTGGAACGCTTCCCTTCAGGCCGGCACAGCCGGTGCCAGCCACACCGCCGCTCACCTCGGCCGAGGAGCGCGAGGTGCGTCGGCTGCTCGACGAGGGCCGCCGTCACTGGGAGGAGTACCAGAGGCTCAAGGCGGAGGCGGGCAAGGACGACTCGCCCTAGGCGGGTCCCTGCTCGAGCGCTGCACCGGCCGAGGCAGCAAAGCTTCCGACCGCCTCTGCTCAGGGGCGCCCGTTCAGAGCGAGACAGCGGCAGTTGCACATCTCCAGCGCGGTGAGCACCTGCGTGCGCGGAGGTGGGGGTTGCCCCGAGTCGCACCGCACACCGGTGAGCACGCGCATCGGTTACGCCGCTGGGCGTCCGAGGCTGCCTTCTTCGATGGGCTGGCAACGAGACTGTCCGTCGCAGCGGGTCCGGTGCCAGAGCTGCAGATTCAGCGTTACCTCCTCCAGCCCAGGCGTTGGTACAGCAAGGAGTTCCGCTTTCGCTGGCTCGGCGATCTGCGCGGGCAGCGAGTTCTGGACCTGGGGTGTGGGGAAGGCAGCAATGCCATCCTTCTCGCCAAGGCGGGTGCCTACGTGGTCGGCGTCGACCTCTCGCCCGCATCGATCGAGCTCTGTCGAGCTCGCCTCTCTCGGGAGGGGCTCGCCGGTCGCGCGGAGTTCCATTGCAGCCCTCTGGAAACGTTCCCGCTGCCGAAGCAGAGCTTCGACGTCCTCTGGGGGGACGGGATTCTCCATCACCTCATCGAGGAACTGGACACCCTTCTTCCCCGGCTTGCCGCTGCCGCCAAGCCAGGGGCCAAGGTCGTCTTCGCTGAGCCGGTGGCCTTCTCGAAGTGGCTCCAGGCGCTCCGCCGCCATGTTCCCATCCACGTCGATGCGACTCCAGATGAGCGTCCCCTGGAGAGAGGCGAGCTCTCGATCCTCGCCCGGTAC
>JBKOYI010000049.1:0-4885 GCA_046725335.1 Myxococcota bacterium
GCTCCTAATCGAGATAGGCGTAGGCCGGCAGCGTCAGGAACTCCGGGAAGGTGTCGGTGAGCACCATCCCGTCGAGGATGGCGGCGGCGTCCTTGTAGCGGGCCGGTTCGTCGCTGGTGAGCCGTCTCAGCTGCTCGTCCCGGGTGGTCTGGTAAAGCTCACGCGTCGCTGGCCGGCCGTCGTCCAGCTTGGCGCCGTGGCGGATCCATTGCCAGAGCTGGGCGCGAGAGATCTCCGCGGTCGCGACGTCCTCCATCAGGTTGTAAATGGCGGCCGCGCCGTTCTCCAGCAGCCAGGAGTTGATGTACTGCAGCCCCACGTCGACGTTGAGGCGGAAGCCCGCTTCGGTGATCGTCCCCCCTGGGACCCTGGGATCGATCAGCTGGGCGGCGGTGACGCTGACTTCACTGCGCAGCCGGTCCTTCTGGTTGGCCTTGCTTCCCAGCTTCTCGTCGAAGACCGCCTTGGCGGTGGGGACCAGGTCGGGGTGGGCCACCCAGGTTCCGTCGAAGCCGTCGGTCACCTCGCGGATCTTGTCCTCGCGGACTTTGGCCAGAGCCTTCTCGTTGACCTCGGGGTTCTTCCGACTGGGGATGAAGGGCGCCATCCCGCCCATGGCGTGGGCTCCGTGGCCGTGACAGCTCTTGACCAGGAGCTCGGTGTAGGCCCGCATGAAGGGGACAGTCATCGTGACCTGGGCGCGGTCGGGGAGGACCAGGTCCCTCCGGTTCCGGAACTTCTTGATGAAGGAGAACATGTAATCCCAGCGGCCGGCGTTGAGCCCGCTGGCATGCTCGCGCAGCTCGTAGAGCATCTCCTCCATCTCGAAGGCGGCGGGCAGCGTCTCGATGAGCATGGTGGCCCGGATGCTTCCTCGCGGAATTCGCAGAGGCTCTTGGGCTGCGATGAAGACGTCGTTCCACAGCCGGGCTTCGAGGTGGCTCTCCATCTTGGGCAGGTAGAAGTAAGGGCCCGTTCCGGAGTCCAGCAGCTGGCGGGCATTGTGGAAGAGGTAGAGCCCGAAGTCGAAGAGGCTGGCGCTGATCGGCTTGCCGCCGATGGTGACGTGCTTTTCGGGGAGATGCCAGCCCCGCGGGCGCACCAACAGCACCGCCGTCTTCTCGTTCAGGCGGTAGCTCTTGCCGCCGGTGTCCAGGGAGATGGTACGCCGGACTGAGTCGATGCAGTTCTGCTGGCCGGTGACGACGTTCCGCCAGGAGGGCGAGAGCGAGTCCTCGAAGTCGGCCATGAAGACGTCGGCGCCGGAGTTGAGCGCGTTGATCATCATCTTCCGTTCGACCGGGCCGGTGATCTCCACGTGGCGCTTCTGGAGGTCCTTGGGCGTGGGAGCGACCTTCCAGTCACCGCCGCGAATGGACTTGGTGGCCTCGAGGAAGCCAGGGGCTTCGCCCCGATCGAAGGCCTTCTGGCGCTCGGCGCGGGCGGCGAGCAGCTCTTCTCGCCGTCCGTTGAACTGCCGATGAAGCGATTCGACGAAGGCCAGTGCCTCGCGGGAGAGGACCTTCTCGGAGCCTTCGGGAGCGGAGGTGAGGACGTTGAGTGCCATATCGCTCGCTCCCCTTGTACGCCGCCGCGACCTCTAGGGGTACTTGGGGATGATTCCCGGGAAGACGTAGGCCTGCAGGTAGACCAGGATTCCAACCAGGATGGCCAGGGCCAGGGAGTGGAAGAAGACGTAGCGAAGGATGGTTCCCTCCTCGCCTTGCTGCCCGGTAGCCACGCCGGCCACCACGATGCTCTGGGCATCGATCATCTTTCCCATGACGCCGCCGGAGCTGTTGCTGGCGCAGGTGAGGATGGGGTTCAAGCCGAGCTGCTGGGCGGAGACCTTCTGGAGGTTCCCGAACAGCACGTTGGAGGAGGTGTCGCTGCCAGTCAGGGCCACGCCCAACCAGCCGAGCATTGCCGAAAAGAAGGGGAAGAGATGACCGGTGCTGGCAAAGGCCAAGCCCATCGTGGAGTCGGATCCGCAGTAACGGGTGGTGAACCCGAGAGCCAACATGGCCACGATGGTCAGCAGCGAGTACTTCACTCGGTTGAGCGTCTTCCCGTAGAGGGAGAGCATCTGCCCGGGTTTCAGGCCGAGCAGGAAGCCGGAGAGGATTCCAGCCACCAGGAGCGCGGTTCCGGTGGCGGACAGCCAGCTGAAGGCCCACACCGCGCCTTCCGGCGTCGGCTTGGGAACCAGGGGAGGAGCCTTCATCACCAGCTGGTGCAGCCAGGGAATCTTCCAGGCCGGATTGCTGACCTTGTTGAGGTCGGTCTTGAAGTAGCCCCAGACGAAGACCGAGACCGAGAGGATGAGCCAGGGCATCCAGGCTCGCCAGGCTTCGCCCAACGTCACCTTGGGACCAGCGGTTGGGGCGGCCGCCTCACCCTCGAAGCGCCAGATCTTCTTGGGCTGCCACACCTTGAGGAGCAGGTACACGGCCAGGATGCTGACCGCTGCGGCAATGATGTCCACCAGCTCCGGGCCCACGTGGTTGCTGACCACATACTGGGGGATGGCGAAGAACACCCCGGCCACCACGCAGGCGGGCCAGACTTCGAGCATCCCGGCGAACCCCGCCATCGCCCAGACCAGCCAGAACGGGACGAGGACGGAGAAGAACGGCAGCTGCCGGCCCACCATGGCGCTGAGCAGTCCCACCGGCAGCCCGGTCACGGTGGCGAGGGTGGTCACTGGAGTCCCGAGGGCGCCGTAGGCCACGGGTGCAGTGTTGCCGATGAGCGCCAGTCCGGCCGCTGCCAGCGGCTTGAAGCCAAGCCCGATCAGCATTGCCCCGCAGATCGCCACCGGCGTTCCAAAGCCGGAGGCCCCCTCGATGAAGGCCCCGAACGAGAAACCGATGAGGAGGATCTGGATGCGCCGGTCACTGGCCAGGCCGGCGATGGTGTGCTTGACGTTCTCGAATTCGCCGGTGTGGACGCTGATGTCGTAGAGGAAGATGGCGTTGAGGACGATCCAACCGATGGGAAGGATGCCGAACAGCGCTCCGTTGAGCGCGGCCGAAAAGGCCAGCGCTCCGGGCATCTGGTAGACGAAGAGCGCCACCAGAAGTGCGGTGGCCAGGCCGAGAAGCGCCGCCACGTGCGCTTTGACGTGGAAGAAGGCGAGCGATCCGAGCAGCACGACCACCGGGAGCGCGGCGACCAACGCCGAGAGGTACAGGTTTCCCAGCGGGTTGTAGTTCTGAGTCCACGTCATGCGAGGCTCCCTCCCGGGTGGGCGTCCTGGGTGGGGCGCCCCGGTTGTGAAACGACGTACGACGACGAGTCACTTTTGGTGGCGCGGGAAGCTGACACAACGCTCCGCTTCCCAACAGTGACAATGGACAACGCAGCGCGTCGCTGAACCGCAGCAGACACTGCCCGGGCTCACCGAGGGACGAAGGGGGAAGTGGGCGACTGCACGCCTGGGACGCAGGAGCAAGCCTCGCAGTTCCGCGTCGAGTCGTAGGTGCAGCGATAGTCGCTCTCGATGCAAACCAGCGGCGCATTGGGGCACTGGGAGATGCTCGTTCCCGAGCTGCGCGATTGGCCGGCGCAACCAGCCCAGGCAACGACCCCCAGGAGTGCCAGCGCCCTCCAGTCGTGCCTCAAGCGCAGCCCCTCCGCATCTGGAGAGCCTAGCGCTCCCCTCCGGGAGGCAGCGATTCGTTGCCCCTCCGCCCGGACTCAGGTCCCGACGGCCCGGACCGCAGACCCTGCCGGCGATTTGGCGGGCTCGCCCCGCTCCACCCGTGTCAGCGCCGGGGCCAGGGTTCCCGGGGCGGCAGAGGCCCCTTCGGCGAAGAGCGTTCGGTCCGCCTTGTGGAGGAGAGCCTCCAGCCCGCTCCCCTGGGAGGCGCTCACCGCCACTCCGCCGCGGGTGCGCAGCAGCAGGGCCACCGTTTCCGGGGCGAGGCGATCGGCCTTGTTCCAGACCAGGAGCCGTGGCTTCGAGGAGAGTCCAAGACCGTCGAGGATTCGCTCCACCGCTTGGACCTGCGCATCGTGCGCGGGGTCGGCCGCGTCCACCACGTGGAGGAGCAGCGAGGCATCATCCAGCTCCTCCAGGGTGGCCCGGAAAGCGGCCAGCAGATCCCGGGGGAGGTCGCGGATGAAGCCCACCGTGTCGGTGATGATGACTTCCCGCTCGGCAGGGAACCGCAGCCGCCGGCTGGTCGGATCGAGCGTGGCGAAGAGCTTGTCCTCGGTCAGCACCTCGCTCCGCGTCAGGGCGTTGAGCAAGGTGGACTTCCCGGCGTTGGTGTAGCCGACGATGGAGACCACCGGCAGCTCACGGCGCTGGCGGCGCCCACGGCGCACCTGGCGTTCGCTGGAGAGGTGGTCGATCCGAGATTCGAGGTTGGCGATGCGGTCGCGCACCCGCCGGCGGTCGATCTCCAGCTTGGTCTCACCCGGGCCACGGCCTCCGATTCCACCCGCCAGACGGGAGAGGGAGTCGTCGCTCTGAGCCAGCCTGGGAAGGAGGTACTTGAGCTGGGCCAGCTCGACCTGGAGCTTGCCGTCCGCGCTCTGAGCCCGCTGGGCGAAGATGTCGAGGATGAGCTGGGTCCGGTCGAGGACCTTGAGGCTGGTCGCTTCAGCGATGTGCCGGCTCTGCGAGGGGCTCAGGTCCTTGTCGAAGACGATGAGGTCAGCACCCAGCTGCATCGACTTGAGGTTCAGCTCCTCCAGCTTGCCGCGCCCGATGAGGTAGCGGGGATCCGCCTCGCGTCGCACCTGCAACACCGCCTCCAGCACCTCCACCCCGGCGGTCCGGGCCAGCTCGCGCAGCTCAGCCAGGGAGGCTTCGGCCGAGCCGCGATCTCCATCGAGAGAGACGGCGACCAGGATGGCCCGTTCGCGGTCGGAGATG
>JBKOYI010000057.1:0-5470 GCA_046725335.1 Myxococcota bacterium
CCTGATCGGACTGAAGACGCACTGCAAGCTGGCCCTGGTGGTCCGCCGCGAGGGCCAGGGCATCCGGCGCTACGTCCACCTCGGCACGGGCAACTACAACGCCCTGACGGCGCGGCAGTACACCGACCTGTCGCTCTTCACTTGCCGGACCGCGGTGGCCGACGACGTCAGCGCGCTCTTCAACATGCTCACCGGGTACGCCGTTCCACCGAGCTTCAAGCGGCTGGTGGTCGCGCCGTTCGGGCTCCACCAGCGGCTGCTGGAGTTGATCCGCCGGGAGGCCGACCGGGCTCGCCGGGGGGAAGGCGGCCGCATCGTGGCCAAGATGAACAGCCTGGTGGATGCGGACATCATCCGGGCGCTGTACGAGGCCAGCCAATCCGGGGTGCGGATCGATCTGCTGGTCCGGGGCATCTGCTGTCTGCGTCCCGGGCTGAGCGGTGTCTCGGAGAACGTGCGGGTCCGCTCGGTGGTGGACCGATTCCTGGAACATTCCCGGGTGTTCGCCTTCGGGATGCCGGAACGGGCCGAGGTGTTCCTCTCCAGCGCGGACTGGATGCCCCGGAACTTCCTCCGCCGGGTGGAGGTGATGGTGCCGGTGGAGGACCCGGCCCTGCGCATGCGCCTGCTGGACGAAGTGCTGGGGGTGGGGCTGCGGGACGATGTCAAGGCGACCGAGCTGAGGCCCGACGGAAGCTACGTGGCAGTCGGGCACGACGGTGAACCGCGCCTCCGCAGCCAGATGCTCTTCCTGGAAAAGGCGCATAAGCAGGAAACGGCCAAGCCGGAAGGGGTGATGCGCCATGTGGCGGCCCCCGAGACGCCCGGTCCAAGTCCGCGGGCCATCCCGCAAGCCTGAGGAGAGGCCGGGGGCCGCTTGGCTCCCGGCACACCGGTCGGACCAGCCGCAGCGAAGGTCGGCCAACGACACTCCGCCGGGCTGTCGCTGGTGCTTTCCACCCCCCCGCGCGCTCAGTGGCCCTCCCATTCGAGGCCAAGGAGGTCGATATGGCACAACAAGAGCGTCAGACACCGCAGGAAACCGAGGCCGAGGGTTCCGCGCGGCGTGGGTCGGCTGGCTCGGGCGAGCTCAGCACGACGGAGCAGGAAGTCGAGCGTGGCCGCTCCAGCTGGCTGTCGCGTTGGGATCCCTGGCGGGAGGAACCCTTCGGTAGCTTCTTCGGAACGAGCCCCTTCGCCTTGTTCCGCCGGATGACCGAGGACATGGACCGGCTCGCCCACGGCGGGGCCGCGCCGTTCGCCCTTGGCGGCCGTTTCGCCCCGCAAATCGAGGTGGCCGAGCGTGAGGGCAACCTGCTGGTCAAGGCCGATCTGCCGGGCTGCGCCCCCGAGGACTTCCGGGTGGACATCGAGGAGAACTCGCTGATCCTCTCCGGGGAGCGTCGCTCGGAGCAGGAACACACCCGCGGAGGGGTCCACCGATCCGAGCGCACCTACGGAAGCTTCCGGCGCGTCATCCCCCTGCCCCCGGGGGCGAACGTCGACGCCGCCGAGGCCAGCTTCAAGAACGGCGTCCTGGAGATCACGATCCCGCTCCCCGAGCAGCCGAAGGCCCGGCGCCTCGAGGTTCACTCGACCCCGGGAAGCACCACGGAAGAGCTCAAGCACTGACAGCGAGGCGCTCCGCTCCGCCGACCTGTCCCGCCGGACGGTGACCGGGCCCCCAGGCGACCGTGGAAATGAGATCGTCCTGGGGGTCCGGGTATTCCCGGGCTCGAGGGAGGCAACATGTCGAGCGGCTCGCCCCTCCGAGCAGATCGGCCGCGTCCAGTCTTCCTCACCGCCGAGTGGCGCTGGCTGGCGATCCTCAACTACCGAGTGGACGCGGCGCTGCTCGCCGACCGAATCCCCACTGGCACCGAGCTGGAGACCTGGCGCGGAGGGGCCTACCTCAGCCTGGTCGGGTTCCGGTTCCTGCGCACCCGAGTGCTTGGGGTCCCCGTCCCTTTCCACCACGACTTCGACGAAGTGAACCTCCGCTTCTACGTCCGTCGCCGGGTCGCCGAGGAGTGGCGTCGGGGGGTGGTGTTCGTTCGCGAGCTGGTCCCAAAGGCCGCGCTCGCCGCGGCGGCACGCATCGGCTATGGCGAGCCCTACTCCGCCGTGCCGATGCGACATGCCGTCGACCCCCAGGCGGGGCATGTCTCCTACGCCTGGCGATGGCAGGGGGTGTGGGAGTCGCTGGCGCTGGACTTCGAAGGGGTTCCGGCTCCGCCCGCGCCTGACTCGGAAGCAGCCTTCATCACCCAGCACCACTGGGGCTACTCCCGCGCTCGAGGGGGCGGCCTGCGCGAGTATCAGGTCGAGCACCCAGTGTGGGGCGTGGCGCCCGCCGTCCGGGCGAAAGCCTCGGGGGAGTTCGTTTCGCTCTACGGTTCAGCGCTCGGGGAGGCGCTCCACTCGCCGCCGGATTCCGCCTTCGTCGCCGACGGGTCGCCCATCGTCGTCCGCCGGCCGTCCCGCATCCGATGAGCCATCCCGGGCATCTTCAGTGCTCTTTCTCGGCAGCCTCGATGAACTGGGGATGGGAGCGGATTCGCTGCTCGATCTCGGGAGTCAGCTCGATTCCGTAGGGCGCTCGGGCGCTCGACCGGGCCCAGCGCTGGAGCCACCTCGGTCCAAGCGGTCGCTCCAGCGCCGCGGGGCCGTCGCTGGCCACCGTCGTCTCCTTCACTGCCGCCGTGACGCCCGCTCCGACCCAGAAGCCGGTCAGCAGGAGCGTCACCCGCGTCCGAGTCGAGGCACTGTAGGTGGAGACGATGCCGCCTGGTGCCAGGAGCCGCCGCACCACCCTGAACGCCTCCAACGTCCACAGTTCCGGGTTGGAGTCGGGCGAGAACGGGTCGTAGCAGATGATCTCCTGCCGGGCGCTCAGCTCGGCCATCCGCTCCAGCGCATCCCCTTGGTTCCAGACCCAGCTCACGCCGGGGCGCTCGACCCGGCCGCCGCCCAGGAGGGACTCGAGCAGCTCGCGGTGCTCGGCCTGAATCGGGAAGGACTGGGGGTCGGCGAGGGCGAGCCGCAGCGGTCCGTCGTCCCGTTCCAGGCTGGTGAGGACCAGCCGACGGCGACGAACCCGTTGCGCACAGTCCAGGACCGCCAGCGCATTGGTGGCCGCTCCCAGCCCCACGTCCAGGACCCGCACTGGGTCGGGGGTATCAGCGCGCAACCGCTCGGCCAGGCGCGTCTGCTCCACGTAGAGCAGCTCGGCCTCCCGGCGAGGTCCCAGACCCGGGTGCATGACTTCCCCCGAGCGGCGCTCCCGGATGCTGGCTTCACCCGAGCGGAGCAACACCCGCTCGAAGTCGCTCACGCCCACAGCGCTCGCATCTCCTGAGCGAAGGCGCCGAACCTGCCGGCCAGGATGGCCTCGCGCATCCTGCCCATGAGGACCTGGTAGTGCCTCAGGTTGTGGATCGACAGCAGTCGGCAGCCCAGCGCGTGCTTCCCACGCATCAGGTGCTGGAGGTAGCCGCGGCTGTGCTTCCCACAGACACTGCAGTCACAGGTCGAATCGAGTGGAACGTCCTCCATTCGGTGGGCCATTCGGGTCGAGCGGAGCAGCCCCTGGAAGGTGTAGGCGTACCCCTGCTGGGCCATCTTGGTGGGGATGATGCAGTCGAACATGTCCACGCCCCGCTGCACCGCTTCCACCAGATCGAGCGGCGTCCCCACGCCCATCAAGTAACGGGGTCGGTGGGCCGGAAGCTGAGCCGCCACCCGGGCAGTCATCGCCTCCCGGTCGGGCTTTTGCTCCCCCACCGCCAGACCGCCGATGGCGAAGCCATGGAATGGTTGGGCGGTGAGGAAAGCGGTGCTGGCATCGCGCAGCTCGGGGTGGATGCCACCCTGAACGATCGCAAAGAGGGCCTGGCCGCTGTCACGCGCCTGGACCGCCTCCAGGCTGCGGAGGGCCCAGCGGTGGGTGCGTTCCATGGCCTCGCTGGCTGCCTCACGCTCAGCCCGCGCGTCATGGACGACGTCGAGCACCATCATGATGTCGGAGCCGAGTGCCTGCTGCATCCCGATGCTCGTCTCCGGGGAAAGCAGCTGACGGCTGTTGTCGTGAAAGCTGCGGAAGTGCGCCCCGCGCTCGGTGATGTGTCGGTCCTCGGGCAGGCTGAAGATCTGGTACCCGCCCGAATCGGTGAGGACGCAGCCGTCCCAACCCATGAAGCGGTGAATTCCCCCCAACCGTTCGATCACCTCGCGGCCAGGCCGGAGCATGAGGTGGTAGGTGTTCCCGAGCAGGATGCGGGCCCCGGCCTCCCGTGCCTCATCGACGCTCACGTGCCGGAAGGCAGCATGGGTGGCCACCGGCATGAAGACCGGGGTGGGGACGTCCCCGCGTCGGGTGTGGAGGGTTCCGGCGCGGGCCCCGGTCGGGTCCACCTGCTCGAGCGTGAATCGGAACGTCGTCACCTGGGCGGTCACCCTGCCCGAAGCCGGTGGCCAGCACCAGATGCGCTAGGGTGCGCGGGCCGATGCCGTCCGCCCCGCTCGCCGCGCTGCTGCCTGCGCCCGATCGCACCGCCCCAGGCGACTCCTCGGCCTCACAGGGCTTCGCAGACCTCCTCCTCGAACGCTTCCTCGGCTGGGTCCAGGCCATTGGGCTGACCCTCTATCCCCCCCAGGAGGAGGCGCTGCTCGAGCTGATGTCGGGCAAGCACGTGGTCCTCAACACGCCCACCGGTTCCGGGAAGTCGCTGGTGGCGGTGGCCCTTCACTTCAAGGCCCTGGCCGAGGGCAAGACCTCTTTCTACACCGTCCCCATCAAGGCCCTGGCCAACGAGAAGTTCTTCGCTCTCTGCGAGCTGTTCGGCGCCGAGCGGGTGGGGATGCTCACCGGCGATGCCAGCATCAACCGAGGCGCCCCCATCATCTGCTGCACCGCCGAGGTGCTGGCCAACCTGGCCGTGCGCGAGGCCGAACCGAAGGTGGACGCGGTGGTGATGGACGAGTTCCATTACTACGGCGACCGAGATCGAGGGGTGGCCTGGCAGATCCCCTTGCTCACCCTGCCCCGGGCCACCTTCCTCTTGATGTCGGCCACCCTGGGCGACACCACCGCCATCGAGCAGAGCATCCGCGACCTCACCGGCCGGGACGTGGTGGCCGTACGCAGCGCCCAGCGTCCGGTTCCCCTCGATTACGAGTACCGGGAGACGCCGCTCCACGAGACGCTGGAAGACCTGGTCCAGGGCGGTCGGGCCCCGGTCTATCTGGTCAACTTCTCCCAGCGGGCAGCAGCGGAGCAGGCCCAGGCCTTGACCTCGGCCAACCTCACCACCCGCGAGGAGCGAGAGGCGCTCCGGGACACTCTGGCCAGCGCCCGGTTCGACTCGCCCTTCGGCAAGGACATGAAGCGGCTTCTCTCGCACGGAATCGGCCTGCACCACGCCGGCCTGCTCCCCAAGTACCGGTTGCTGTGCGAGAAGCTGGCCCAGGC
>JBKOYI010000131.1:0-8985 GCA_046725335.1 Myxococcota bacterium
CCTCATGGGCGTGGTGAACGTGACGCCCGACAGCTTCTCGGACGGCGGGCATTACGCGACCGTGGAGGCGGCGGTGGCGCAGGGAGAAGCGCTGGCCAAGTCCGGGGCCGACCTGCTCGACATCGGAGGCGAGTCGACCCGCCCGGGCGCGGAGCCCGTCCCGATCCAGGTCGAGCTGGAACGCGTCCTCCCGGTGCTGGATTCGCTCCGGGCTCGAATCGATGTCCCCCTGTCCATCGACACACGCAAAGCCGCCGTGGCGCGCCGAGCCCTCGCCGCCGGGGCCTCGCTGGTCAACGACGTCAGCGGGCTCGCGCACGACCCCGAGCTTGCCGCGGTGGTGGCCGAAGGGGGTGCGGCGCTGTGCCTCATGCACATGCAGGGAACGCCGCAGACCATGCAGGCCGACCCGAAATACGACGACGTCGTGGCCGAGGTGCTGGAGGGGCTGGCGGCCTCGACCGACCGGGCGGTCGCCGCCGGCGTGCCCCGAAGTCAGCTCTGGGTGGATCCGGGCATCGGCTTTGGGAAAACCGCTGGCCACAACCTGTTCCTGCTGCGCCATCTGGCGGAACTTCGTGTCTTGCGGGCGCCAGTCCTGGTGGGGACCAGCCGCAAACGGTTTCTCGGAGCGCTGGCCGGGGGCCGTCCTCCCGAGCAGAGGTTGCCCGGGACGCTGGCCTCGGTCGCGGCGGTGGCCGTCCTCCGGGGTGCAGACGTGGTCCGGGTCCACGACGTTGCCGAGGCCAAGGATGCGCTGGCGGTGGCCGATGCCGTCGGCCGGGCGCTGGCCGGGGGACGCCTCTGGGAAACCCCTCGCCCCCGAGAACCCGGGGGACGCTGAGGAAGCGGCCGACGGCGGTCCAATCAGCCGCCGTGCACACATACACAGTTGCCTTGCGGGACCGGGCTGGGGTCCCTAGCATCGGCTCGTTGACGGCCCAGGGGCGGCCGGCGGGCAGGGCGAGAGGGGTCGCACACGTGAGATTGATGAGGCTGGCAGAGGCGCCGCACGAGCGGCTGTTCGGAACCGACGGAGTTCGGGGGACGGCCAACGTCTGGCCAATGACCGCCGAGGTGGCCATGCAGCTCGGCCGGGCCTTGGCCTTTCTCATCCGGAACGGGAGCCACCGCCACCGGGTGGTCATCGGCAAGGACACCCGGCTCTCCGGGTACATGCTGGAGCAGGCCCTGGCCGCCGGCATCACCTCGATGGGCGTGGACGTCGAGCTGGTTGGGCCTCTCCCCACCCCGGCCATCGCCAACATCACCACCTCGATGCGGGCCGACGCCGGGGCGGTGATCTCCGCCTCCCACAACCCCTACCAGGACAATGGCATCAAGTTTTTCTGGCGTGACGGGTTCAAGCTCCCCGATGAGACCGAGGAGAAGTTGGAGGAACTGGTCACCAGCGGCCTCATCGACGAGATCCGCCCCACCGCCGACAAGATCGGCCGCGCCTTCCGGCTGGACGATGCCCGGGGCCGCTACATCGTCTTCCTGAAGAACACCTTCCCCCGCGAGCTGACCCTGGAGGGTCTGAAGGTCGTCATCGACTGTGCTCACGGGGCGGCCTACAAGAGTGCGCCCGCGGTGCTCCAGGAACTGGGAGCCAGCGTGGTCAGCCTGGCCTGCGAGCCCAACGGCACCAACATCAACGACGGCGTCGGAGCGGTGCATCCGGAAGGAATGGCCCAGGCGGTGGTCGAGCACGGCGCCCACGTCGGGCTGGCGCTGGACGGTGACGCCGACCGGCTCATCGTCGCCGACGAGAAGGGCCGCCTGGTCGACGGCGATGCCATCATGGCCATCTGCACCGGGGAGCTGGTGGCTCGGGAGAAACTGCGCACCAAGACACTGGTCACCACGGTGATGTCCAACGTGGGGCTGGAGCGGGCAGTGGCCCGCTGGGGGGTGCAGGTCGTTCGCACCAAGGTCGGGGATCGCTACGTGGTGGAGGAGATGCGCCGCTCCGGCCATTCGCTCGGCGGCGAGCAGTCCGGCCACCTGGTTTTTCTCGACCACGCCACCACCGGAGACGGGACTCTGGCCGCCCTCCAGCTGCTGGCGGTGATGTGCCGGCAGAAGAGGCCGCTTTCCGAGCTGGCCAGCATCTTCGAACCGGTTCCCCAGACCTTGCTCTCCCTGGCGGTCAAGGAGCGAAGAGACCTGGAGGGACTGCCCGGGGTGACGGCGGCCATCGAGGCGGCTCGGGCCAAGCTGGGCAAGGAGGGGCGGGTCTTCGTCCGCTTCAGCGGCACCGAGCCCAAGGTCCGGATCCTCATCGAAGGGCCGGACCGGGCCCACAACGAGGAGCATGCGCGGGCCATCGCCGAGGCCCTGAGCGCCGCCCTCGGCTGAAGTGCGCTACAACCGTCGGTCGACATGCGACAGCGACTGGGCGTCAACGTCGACCACGTGGCCACCCTGCGGCAGGCCCGCCGGGCCGTCTATCCCGATCCGGTGACTGCAGCGGCGCTGGCCGAAGCGGCAGGGGCCGGGCAAATCACCATCCACCTTCGCGAGGATCGCCGGCACATCCAGGACCGCGATCTCAAGCTCCTCCGCGAGACCTGCCAGACGGTTCTGAATCTGGAGATGGCGGCCACCCAGGAGATGGTGAAGATCGCCTACGAGGTGAAGCCGGATCTGGTGACCCTGGTCCCCGAACGGCGGGAGGAGCTCACCACCGAGGGCGGGTTGGACGTGACCGGGCAGCGCGATGCCCTGGCCCAGGTGATTCGCCACCTCAAGGACGGCGAGATCCAGGTGTCGCTTTTCATCGATCCCGATCTCGATCCGGTGCGTGCGGCCCACCGGCTCGATGCCGATCGCGTCGAGCTGCACACCGGCCGTTACTGTGAGGCGCGGAACGGGCGCGAACGGTCCCGGGAGCTGACCCGGGTGGTGGATGCAGCCCGGGCGGCCAGCAAGCTCGGTCTGGGAGTCGCCGCCGGCCACGGGCTCAACTACGAGAACGTGGAGGCCATTGCCCGGATCCAGGAGATCGACGAGCTGAATATCGGCCATGCCATCGTCGCCCGGGCGGTGATGGTGGGCATGGATCGGGCGGTGCGGGACATGCTCGACCTGATGCGGGTCGGCTGAGCGATGGCGGTGGTCGGACTGGGAATGGACGTTTGCTCGGTGGAGCGGGTCGCGCGGATCCTGCAAGGGCCGCTTGGCGAGCGCTTCCGGGAACGGGTCTACACGCCCGCCGAGGTGATGACCTGCCGTAGCCGGAGCGATGCGGCGACGGCTTTTGCCGCGCGCTTCGCAGCGAAGGAGGCCCTGGTGAAGGCGCTGGGCGCTCCGCCCGGTCTGCGCTGGCAGGACATGGAGGTCATCCGGGCAGACAACGGAGCCCCCGGTTTCGTCCTCAAGGGCGTGGCCCAGCGCCAGGTCGCTGCTCGAAGGCTCCGGGTGCTGCTGGCCCTGACCCACGACGCGGGCGTGGCCGCGGCCACGGTGGTCCTCGAGTCGGAGTGACTTCCGGATCGCCGCCGGGCGCCCCCGGTGAGGTGGCCACGGCATGGCCTCGTCCGATGTCCGGCTGACGCTCGGCCGGTCAAGGGCAGCGCTCGACTTGCGACAGATTCCGTTCGGCTGCACGCTGTGGCGCTCGATGCAGCCACTCTGGACTGCTGCAGAGGCGCGGGCCGCCGAGGCCGAGGCAGAGGGTCGAGGCCTGCCCGTCTCCGTGCTCATGGAGAATGCCGGCACCGCCCTGGCCGCCGCCGCTCAGCAACTGGCCGAGCTGCAGGGGCGGTTTCTGGTGGTGGCTGGCCCGGGCAACAACGGAGGCGACGGCTTCGTCGCCGCCCGGAAGCTTCGCGCGGCCGGACGCCGGGTCTCGGTGTGGCGAGTGGCCGAGGCGTCCAAGCTGAAGGGGGACGCCGCACGGAATCACCTCGCGCTGGAGCGGACGGGTGTCCCGGTGCATGCCTCGGCAGCGGCCCTGGCGCTCAGGGCGGGTGACGTGGTCATCGACGCGTTGTTCGGAACGGGCCTGGCCCGAGCGCCGCAGGGCGATGCCGCCGACGCCATCCGAAACATCCTGTCCTGGCGGGCCTGGGGGGTTCGGGTGCTGGCCGTGGACCTTCCCTCGGGGCTGAGCAGCGACACCGGGCAGGCCTTCGACCCCTGCGTCGCCGCCGACCGGACGGTGACCTTCGGGGCGATGAAGCTCGGTCTGGCACTCGAGCCCGGAGCAAGCCTGGCCGGTGCCATCGAGGTCGCCGACATCGGGCTCGGCGAGCTGCGGCCATCGACCTGGCTGCTCGAGCTCGCCGACGGCCCGCGCTGGATTCCTCCTCGCCGGGCCGACACCAACAAGGGAACCTACGGGCATCTGCTGGTCATCGCCGGCCAGCGCGGGCTGAGTGGGGCAGCGGCGCTGGCCGGGCTGGCGGCGCTGCGTTCGGGGGTGGGCCTGTGCACCGTGGCCACCCCGGCGGATGCGCTCTCCGACGTGCAAGGTCATGCCCCGGAGCTGATGGGAATTGCCCTGCCGGCCAGCGCGGTGCTCGGCCCGACGCATCTGGACGCGCTCCTGGCCGCTGCTGAGGGAAAGGACGCGGTGGTGTTCGGCCCGGGCATTCCCCGGGGCCCAGAGACCCACGCTCTGGTTGCGGCACTGCTCGCCCGACTCGAGGTGCCGATCCTGATCGATGCCGATGGCCTCAACGCACTGTCTGGACACCTGGACATGCTGAGGAAGGCCCGTGGTCAGGTCGTGCTCACTCCCCATCCGGGAGAAATGGGGCGGCTGGTCGGGCGCACCGCCCGCGAGGTGCAAGCTGAACGGCTCGACCTGGCACGCACCTTCGCCGGGGAGCACGGAACCGTCCTGGTTCTCAAGGGAGCCCGGACGCTGGTGGCGACCCCGGATGGAACCGTCCGGGTGAACCCCACCGGGAATCCGGGAATGGCCAGCGGCGGGACGGGGGATGTGCTCTCCGGAATGATCGGAGCATTCCTTGCTCAGAGGCTGGAGCCTGCCGCCGCGGCGAGCCTCGGCGTCCTGGCCCACGGGATGGCCGGTGACGTGGCAGCGAAGCGATGGGGACAGCTGGGGCTGGTCGCCTCGGACCTCATCGGTGCGCTGGGCGCGGTGTGGACGGGATGGGGTCGCTGACCTTCAGCTCGCACTCGGTCGAAGAGACCCGGCAGCTCGGCGAGGCGCTCGGCCGGGTCCTGCAAGACGGCGACTTTGTCGGCCTGGTGGGAGAGTTGGGGGCTGGAAAGACCGAGTTGGCGCGGGGCATCGCCCAGGGCGTGGGCGTCTCCCAGGACGAGGTGGCCAGCCCATCGTTTGCCATCGTCCATGCCTACCGAGGTCGGATTCCTCTGAACCACGTGGACCTCTATCGCCTGACCGGCCGCGAGGACCTGGAGGGAACCGGGTTCTACGAGCTGCGGGACGGTCCGGGGGCGACGATGGTGGAGTGGCTCGACCGGCTCCCGGCGGCTGCGCCCTCCGACGGGTTGATCATCACCTTCGTCGAGCCGGTGGAGGGCCAGCGGGAGCTGCACCTGGAGCCCTCCGGGTCGCGTTCAGTGCAGCTGGTCGAGCGTTGGCGAGACGAGCTCCTCGGCCGCTCCGGCTGAGCGCGACTGGGCGGGCGGCGGTACCACGCATTGCGGCCTGGTCAAGGCGGCCAGAGGCCGCGGCTCAGTGATTCAGCTGCTCGGTTTCGCCCGGGCCAGCGCTTTGGCCAGCTCCAGCACCTCCACGGGCACGGCGATGACCACCGTGTTCGAGGGTGACGACCCCAGCCCGTCCAGCGTCTGGAGCGTCCGAAGCTGCATGGCCCCTGGGCTGCTGGCCATGGTCGCCGCCGCCGCGGCGAGGTTCATCGCCGCATCTCGGTCCCCCTCGGCCTTGGTGATGGTGGCCCGTTTCTCGCGCTCCGCCGAGGCCTGACGGGACATCATGCGCTTCAGATCCTCGGGCATGTCGATGTCCAGGAGCCGGATGGAATCGACATGGGTCCCCCAGGCGGAGGCCCGGCTCTCCACCACTGCGGTGATCTTCGCTTGGATCTGGTCCCGCTCGCTGAGAAGGTCATCGAGGGTCATGCTGCCGATGACGTCTCGCAGCGCAGCCTGTGCGTATTGCGACACCGCAAACCGGTAGTCCTGGACGGTGATCACCGCCCGCTCCGGGTCCCGCACCGTGAAGAAGATGACCCCGTCGACTCGCACCGGGACGTTGTCGCGGGTGATGACCTGCTGGTGCGGAATGTCGAGGGTCAACAGACGGGTGTCGACGTAACGCACCACATCCATCACCGGAAAGACGAGCAACACCCCTGGGCCCTTCAGTCCGTGAAACTTACCCAGCCGGAGCACCACCCCCCGCTCCCACTGGGCGGCGATGCGAACGATGTGGGCCAGGTAGAGCGCCACGAAGAAGGAGACCACTCCTCCGATGGGAAGCGAAATGCCGGCCCCGGGCAGCCCAGCCGTCCCCAGTCCGAGTGCCACTGAAACCCCGGTCCCCAGCCCCCAGAGAACCAGGAAGATGACCACGCGCAGGCCGCGTCCAAGGGAGACGTGCTCGCCGGCGGGCTCTGCGTACTGCCGTGTTTGCCGCATGGCTCGCTCCGCAGCAGCGGCTTGCTGTGCCTGTTCGAGGGCGGCCCGCGCCTGCTGCATGTTGATGGGCATCGCTCACCCGGTGCGGGCGAGGGTGCCCGCCGCCTGACGCCGAAGCAGCGTCGAGAGTGACGTTTCCACGAATCGCAGGTCGCGGTCGACTGCAACCAGGCCGTCCTGGGGGACCTCGTGCCAGAGGTCCGCTCCCTGCAGCTCCTCGCTGGCGATCTCCACCGCGTAGACCACGCTGCCGGTCGCCGGCCGGGCGGCGATGGGCACGCTCTCCTCGGATTCGGCGGCGAAAAAGAGCGTCCGATCGCGGCGGATCGCGGCCAGCAAATCTCCGTCGGTGACCAGGAAATTCATCGCCGAGCGCTTACCGTCGCCAACCTCCACGTCGGTGATCCGGGACACCGCATCCACGGTGGAGGCCAGCGCCCAGAGCACATCCTCCAGGGCGGGGGAGTCTTCCAGATTGGCCCGGCTCGACAGGAGGGTCAGAAAGAGTGCGAAGCAACGCTCCGAGTCGGTCTCTCCGCGCATCAAGGGAACGAAGCGCAGGTCGATCAGCGCCTCGATGGCAGCTCGGTGGCGCCCGAAGTCGTGCAGGGTCCCGTTGTGGGCAAAGGCCCAACGTCCGAACAAGAAGGGGTGGGCGTTGTCCAGCTTGACCGAGCCCACCGAGGCCAGGCGCAGGTGGGCCAGGACGGTGCGAGCCCTGACCGCGCTGCTCACCCGCTCGAACTCGGGATCCAGATGGGCCGCTCCCAGCCCGCGGGCCACGTCGGGCAACGGGCCCTCCATCCAGGAGGCGATGCCCCATCCGTCGGGATGCTCCAGTGACTGCTGGCGCAACGAATTGCGCTCCAGGACCAGAGCGTCGTGGACCCGCTCATGGGCCGAGGACCGAAAACCAAACAGACGACACATGGACTTCACATGTTCTTACACGAGCAGCGCGACGAGTGCAGCGGGGCTGCCAGAACCCACGGTCCGGAATGCCAAATTGGGCCTTGATGTTCAGCCGAGCATGGGTGTTCTGCCCTCCGGTGGTCGGAGGCAGAGCGGGAAAGCCCTGCTCCGGCTCGGGACTCGTAGGGAGGCCCGGGTCGGAGCTTTTCAGCACCTTGCGGCCGTCTCCGACCGCAGAGCGATGCGCCCCCCACACACCACGGCTCGAACGTGGCTGACCCCCAGGTGGGATACCAGGTGTGCCACCTCGACCGTTCCGAGCACCAACAGGTCGGCCGGATTCCCCACCCGAAGTCGCCCCAGCGTCTCATCGCCGAGCGCACCACCACCCCAGCGGGTGACGCCCAGCAGGGCTTCCTCTGGAGTCAATCCGTTCTGCAGACAGGCCAGGGCCAGCGACAGGGACAGGCTTTCGGTGGGCGCACTTCCGGGGTTGACGTTGGTGGCCACGGCGGTGGCAATCCCCTCCCGGGCCATGGCCCGCCCCGGAGCGTAGTGGGGGCGACGGAGCACCAGCGTGGAGGTGGGGACCAGAACGGCCGTTACCCCCGAACCGGCCAGCGCCAGGATTCCCTCGGAGCTGACGCATTCCAGATGGTCCGCGGAGAGCACCCCCAGCTCCGCCGCGAATTGAGCTCCCCGGCCGGGGGCGAGCTGGTCGACGTGGAGCTTGAGCCCCAGCCCCAGGGCGCGCGCCTCCTCCAGCAATGGCCGGACCTCCTCGGCGGTGAAGGCCTCGCGCTCGATGAAGGCATCCGCGAAGCGGGCCAGGCCCTCCCGGGCCACCTCGCGCAGCACCGCTCGGCCTTCGGCCAGGAAGCCGGCTCGGTCGTGGGCCCACTCGGAGGGCAGGGCGTGGGGCCAGAGGAAGGTGGGGAGGAGTCGGATCGGTTGCCTCAGCCCAAGAGTGCGAATGGCGCGGAGCATCCGCAGCTCGCTCTCCCTCTCCAACCCGTAGCCGCTCTTCACCTCGGCGGTGGTGACGCCCTCGGAGAGCAGGCGATGCAGGCGGGGAAGGGCGAGGAAGACTAGCTCCTCCTCCGACGTTGCTCTCACCGCGCGGACCGTGGAAGCGATGCCGCCCCCTGCCCTGGCGACCGCCAGGTAGTCGGCGCCGGCGCAGCGCAGGGCGCATTCCTGCGACCGGTCCCCAGCCCAGAGCAGATGGGTGTGGGCGTCGACGAAGCCCGGCACCACCAGCCCGCCCCCCGCGTCGAGCAGCTCGGTCTGCCCATCCGTCGATCCCGGTGGCAGCGCCGCCTCGGGGCCGAGCCAGGCCACTCGGCCGTCGCGGACTCCCACTGCGCCGCCGGGAATCGCCCCCAGCATCGCTTCGGCACTGCCCCCATCGGGTCCATCCGCGGTCAGGACGGCGCGGCTGTTGCGGACCAGGAGCTGAAAGGGTGCGGACAT
>JBKOYI010000145.1:0-8445 GCA_046725335.1 Myxococcota bacterium
GCCCAGGCTCACGGTCTACAAGAGCCTCAAGCACGTCTATGCCCAGGTGGTGGATGACAGCACCGGCCGCACCCTGGCCTTCGCCAGCAGCCTGTCCAAGGAGCTCAAGGGCCAGGAGGCTGGGAACAAGAAGGACGACGCCAAGCGGGTGGGCAAGCTGGTGGCCGAGAAGGCCAAGGCCGCCAAGGTGACCCGGGTGGTGTTCGACCGAAACGGATTCCCGTTCCAGGGCCGCATCGCGGCCGTGGCGGAGGCGGCCCGCGAGGCCGGCCTCGAGTTCTAGGAAAGGCAGCGAACCCCAGTGGCGACTCCCATCAATCCCAACGACCTCGATCTCAGCGATCGGGTGGTCAACATCAACCGCGTGGCCAAGGTGGTGAAGGGCGGCCGGCGGTTCAGCTTCTCTGCCCTGGTGGTGGTGGGCGACGGCGCCGGCCACGTCGGAGTGGGCCTGGGCAAGGCCAACGAAGTGCCGGAGGCCATCCGCAAGGGGGGCGAGAACGCCAAGAAGAACATCTTTCGCGTCCCGCTGCAGGGCCACACCATCCCCCACGAGGTTCTGGGCCATTTCGGGGCCGGCCGGGTCCTCCTCAAGCCTGCCGCCGAGGGCACCGGAGTCATCGCCGGTGGCTCGGTCCGGGCCGTTCTGGAGGCCGCCGGCATCCGCAACATCCTCACCAAGAGCCAGGGCTCGCGGAATCCACACAACGTCCTCAAGGCCACGGTGGCCGGCCTGAAGTCGCTCCGCTCACCGGATCAGGTGAGCCGGCTCCGAGGGCGGGACATCGAGCTGGTCAAGAGCCACGCCTGAGAGGAGATGGCATGGGACTTCGCATCAAGTTGACCAAGAGCTTCGCCGGAGCGAGCGACACCCAGCTCCGCACCATCGCCGGCCTGGGCCTGAAGAAATTCGGCCAGGAGCGGCTGCTCAAGGACACCCCGGCCGTCCGGGGGATGATTTTCAAGGTGCGCCACCTGGTCAGTCAGGAGGTGGTGACCGACAACCCCGCGCCGGTGGCGCGCCACAAGCCTCGTCTGGTCCAGGCCCGCGAGGCCGCCCGGGCCCGCCGTGCCAAGGAGCAGTGAACTCATGTCCTCTTCACTTCACGATCTCCGCCGACCCAAGGCCAGCTGGCACCGCAAGAAGCGGGTGGGCCGGGGCCAGGGCTCCGGACTGGGCAAGACCGCCGGCCGCGGGGGCAAAGGCCAGAAGGCCCGCACCGGCAACATGCGCTTCGAGGGATTCGAGGGCGGTCAGAGCCCGCTCCAGCGCCGGTTGCCCAAGTTCGGCTTCCTCGCGCCCAACCGAAAACACTTCGCGGTGGTCAACGTCGGCGACCTGAATCGCTTCGATGCCGGCAGCACCGTGGATGAGGCGGCGCTCCGCAAAATGGGGCTGGTCAAGGGCCGCTGGGACGGGGTGAAACTCCTCGGGGAGGGCAGCCTCGGCCGGCAAATCTCGGTCCAGGTTCACCGGGTCTCGGCCAAGGCCAAGGAGCTGGTGGAGAAGGCGGGCGGTTCGGTCGAGCTGGTTCCGCTGGTGGCCCACAAACCCGAGGCTGCCGCCCGGGCACATGCCGGAAAGGGCGCTCGTCCTTGAATCCACTGGAGGCCCCCGGGTCTTGCCGCCCCAGGCCGATCCGGTAGGCTGGTTCGTTCCATGCTGACTGCCTTTGCCAACGTCTTCCGGGTTGCCGAGCTGCGGGCGCGCCTGGCCTACACCCTCGCCCTCTTGGCCGTGTACCGGTTAGGCATCTTCATCAACACCCCGGGCGTCGACCGGGCGGCAATGAACGCCTACATGCAGCAGCAGAAGGCCCGGGGGGGTCTGGTCAACCTCTTCAACCTCTTCTCCGGTGGGGCGCTGGACCAGATGTCCATCTTCGGGCTGGGGATCATGCCCTACGTCTCCGCCTCCATCATCATGCAGCTGCTGGCGGTGGTGGTTCCCACACTGGAGCGGCTCCAGAAGGAAGGAGCCGCCGGGCGGCAGAAGCTCAACCAGTACACCCGCTACGGCAGCATCGCCCTCTCCATCGTCCAGGGGATCGGCATTGCCCGCTGGCTGGCCTCGCTCGGTCGCAACACCATTCCCGGGCGGGGAGGGGTGGAGATCGACCAGGTGGTCGTCCCCAACGACACGGTGTGGTTCACCTTCATGACGGTGATCACCCTCACCGCCGGCACGGCTTTCATCATGTGGCTGGGCGAGCGAATCACCGAGCGCGGCATCGGCAACGGCATCTCCCTCATCATCTTCGCCGGCATCGTGGCCCGGTTGCCCTCGGCGGGCAGCCGGCTGCTGGAGCTGTCCAAGGACAAGCCCTGGCTCATTCCCACCATGGCGGTGTTCATGCTCTTGGTGGTGGGCATCGTGGTCTACATCGAGCGAGGGATGCGGCGGATCCCGGTCCAGTACGCCAAACGGATGGCCGGGCGGACCATGTTCGCCGGCCAGGCCACCTACTTCCCGATGAAGGTGAACACCTCGGGCGTGATTCCCCCCATCTTCGCCGGGGCCATCCTCAGCTTCCCGGCCACCCTGGGGAACTGGATCCCCGGCCTGGCGGCGGTGCAGCGTGCGCTGGAGGGCAACGCCTGGCTCTATGACGGCGCCTTCGTGCTGCTGATCATCTTCTTCTCCTACTTCTACACCACGCTCACCTTCCGGGCCGACGACGTGGCGGACAACATCAAGAAGCAGGGCGGGTACATCCCCGGCATCCGACCCGGACGGCAGACCGCCGACTACATCTCCGGCGTCCTCAACCGGATCACCTTCGGTGGTGCGGTCTACCTGGCGGTCATCTGCGTGATCCCCTCCATCCTCTCCAACCCCTCCATGCTGGGGCTGTCGTTCCAGTTCGGCGGGACGGCCCTGCTGATCGTCGTGGGGGTGGCCCTGGACACGGTTCAGCAGATCGAAGGCCACCTCATCAGCCGCAACTACGAGGGGTTCGCCGGACCGCGCGGGCCGCGGATCCGCGGACGCGTTCGTCTGGCCGCCTGACCGTCACCGCCCATGAACCTGATCCTGCTGGGGCCACCAGGTGCGGGGAAGGGAACCCAGGCCCAGCGGCTCGTCGCCCGTTTCGGCGTGCCGCAGATCAGCACCGGGGACATCCTCCGCCAGGCGGTCAAGGACGGGACCGAGCTGGGGAAGAAGGCCGGTCCCCTCATGGCCGAGGGCAAGCTGGTCCCCGATGCCCTGGTCCTGGACATCGTCAAGGAGCGGCTGCTCCAGCCCGATGCCGCCAAGGGTTTCATCCTCGACGGCTTCCCGAGGACCATTCCCCAGGCCGAGCGGCTCGAGCAGGCGCTGGCCAACCACGGCAAGCGGCTGGACGCGGTCATCTCCCTGGAGGTTCCCATCGACACCCTGGTGGAGCGCATCTCCGGGCGGCGCAGCTGCCCCAAGGACGGCAGCGTCTACCACGTGGTCCAGAATCCCCCACGGCGGGACGGCTACTGTGACCTGTGCGGCACCGGGCTGGTCCAGCGCGAGGACGACCGCGAGGACAAGGTCCGCACCCGGATGGAGGCCTACGCTGCCTCCACCGCCCCGCTGAAGGACTTCTACGCCGGGCGCGGGCTCCTCCACCTGGTGGATGGAGTGGGGGCGCCGGAAGCCATCGAGGCAGCCATCGTCCAGGCCATTTCCCCCCGTTAGAGAAGGCCACTGCCATGGGGGTGGAGATCAAGAGCGCCAAGGAGATCGACCGCATGCGGGCCGCCGGCCGCATCGTGGCCGACATCCTCGACGAACTGCAGGCCGCGGTCGCTCCGGGCATCACCACCTGGGACCTGGACGTCCTGGCCGAGCGGCTCACCAAAGCGCATGGAGCCAAACCGGCCTTCAAGGGCTACCGGGGCTTCCCCTGCTCGCTCTGCACCAGCCTCAACCACGAGGTGGTCCACGGCATCCCCAGCAAGGGCCGCAAGCTCGTCGAGGGGGACCTGCTGAAGCTGGACTTCGGGGTCATCTATGAAGGCCTCTTCGGAGACGCGGCGCGCACCATCCCGGTGGGCTCGGTGAGCGAGGAAGCCCGTGCCCTCAGCGAGACCACCCGCGAGTCCCTGGAGGCCGCCATCCGGGCCATGGTTCCGGGCAACCGGGTGGGGGACATCGGCCATGCAGTCCAGGCCGTGGTCGAGTCCCGGGGATACTCGGTGGTGCGCGACTTCGTGGGTCACGGCATCGGCCGGAAATTGCACGAGGCCCCCCAGGTGCCCAACTATGGCCGTCCAGGGACACTGGAATTACTTCGCCCGGGGATGGTCTTGGCGGTCGAGCCGATGGTGAATGCCGGGACCTCGGCCGTGGACCTCCTGGACGACGACTGGACCGCGGTGACCGTCGATGGCCGCCTCAGTAGCCACTGGGAGCACACCATCCTCATCACCGAAGGCGACCCGGAGGTGCTGACCTTGGCCGAGCCCGGGTGACCGCCCGGCAACGGGTTGAAATGTCGAGGGCTCCTCGGTACAAGACCTTGCTTCCGCGCGCCCCGGCTGGTATGGCGGCGCGCTTTCTCTTTCCGAAGGTTCCGTTTGCAAGGGGTTTTTTTTGCCGAGGTTTCGAAGATCCGAAAGGGTCGTAGTGCCGAAGGACGATGCCATCGAGGTGGAGGGGACGGTCATCGAGCCGCTCCCCAACGCGATGTTCCGAGTGGTCCTCGACAATGGGGGTCACAAGGTGCTCGCCCACATCTCCGGGAAGATGCGGATGCACTTCATTCGCATCCTCCCTGGGGACAAGGTGAAGCTGGAACTGTCGCCCTATGACCTCACCCGGGGTCGCATCACCTACCGCGCCAAGTGAAGGCGGGAGCCCAGCCGGAGCGGAAGCGGAAGTTTGAGGGGCGGGGCAGGCCCCGTCGCCAGGGAGTCGGAGTGTCACCATGAAGGTCCGCGCGTCGGTCAAGAAAATCTGTGACAAGTGCAAGGTGATCCGCCGCAAGCGGGTCGTCCGGGTGATCTGCTCGGCCAACCCACGCCACAAGCAGCGCCAGGGCTGAGCCCAGTTCAGAGAGGAACCAGAACACCACCATGGCCCGCATTTCCGGCATCGACCTCCCCCCCGCCAAGCGGGTGGTGATCTCTCTGCAGTACATCTACGGAATCGGCAAGAAGAGCGCCCACGACATCGTTCAGCGGTCCGGCATCGACCTGGCCACCCGGACCAAGGATCTCTCCGAGGAACAGATCCGGGCCATCCGGGAGATCATCGAGTCCGATTACAAGGTGGAGGGAGACCTCCGCCGCGACGTGACCATGAACATCAAGCGGCTCATGGACCTGGGCTGCTACCGAGGGCTGCGCCACCGCAAGGGCCTGCCCGTCCGTGGCCAGCGCACCCACACCAACGCCCGGACCCGCAAGGGTCCCAAGCGCGGAATCATCCGCCCCAAGGCCACCGCCCCCGTGGCCCGGCCCTAACCCCCTCCCGGACGAGACGAGCACTCCATGGCCGAAGAAGTCCCGCCCCCCGCTGAATCCACTCCCCCGCCTGTCGAAGGCACCACCGTCGCCCCCGCTGGCGAGAAGCGGATCAAGCGCAAGGGCAAGAAGAACATCCTCAACGGGGTGGTCCACATCCAGAGCACCTTCAACAACACCATCATCACCATCACCGACGTTTCCGGGAATGTTCTCTCCTGGTCCAGCGCCGGGGCACGCGGCTTCAAGGGCAGCCGGAAGTCGACGCCCTTCGCCGCCCAGGTCGCCGCTGGCGATGCCGCCGCCAAGGCCATGGAGCATGGCCTGAAGAACGTCACCGTCATGGTGAAGGGGCCGGGTGCAGGCCGCGAGTCGGCGCTGCGGGCCTTGGCCGCGGCCGGTCTGAAAATTTCCCTCATCCGCGACGTCACCCCCATCCCGCACAACGGATGTCGGCAGCCCAAGCGGCGCCGCGTCTAGACCACCTTCAGGAGAACACCGACCTTGGCCCGCTATACCGCAAGTGCCTGCCGCATCTGCCGCCGCGAAAATCTGAAGATGTACCTCAAGGGGGACCGCTGCTACACCGACAAGTGCGCCATCGAGCGCCGTCCCTATCCCCCCGGGCAGCACGGCCAGGGCCGGGTGAAGTTCAGCGGCTACGGGGTGCAGCTGCGGGAGAAGCAGAAGGTCAAGCGGATGTATGGATTGCTGGAGTCGCAGTTCCGGGGCTCCTTCCACCGCGCCGCCCACGCCAAGGGCAAGACCGGCGAGACCCTCCTCCAGCTGCTCGAGCTACGGCTGGACAACGTGGTCTTCCGGATGGGCTTCGCCGACACCCGGGCCGAGGCTCGGCAGCTGGTCCGCCACGGTCACTTCGTGGTCAACGGCAAGCGGGTGAACATCCCCTCCTACGAGGTCAAGCCGGGCAGCACCCTGGAGGTGACGGAGAGGAGCCGGAAGATGATCCGCATCGCCGAGGCCCTGGAGACGGTGGATCGCCGGGGCGTCCCCCAGTGGATCGAACTGGACAAGAAGGCCATGAAGGGCACGGTCAAGAGCGTCCCCAACCGCGAGGACCTCACCATGCCCATCCAGGAGCAGCTCATCGTCGAGCTCTACTCCAAGTAAACGTTTGGCAGTGGCAGCACCCCGGAGCGTCCTCCCGCCATTCGGGCGGGTAAGTGGGTGACGGTCCGGAGAAGAGAAAAGGAAGAGCAGTCATGGCAGAAGTATTCAACGCAAAGAACTGGCGCGATCTCATCAAGCCCCGCCGGCTGGAAGTCGACGCCGAGGCGCTCACTCAGACCTACGGCAAGTTCGTGGCCGAGCCGCTGGAACGGGGCTTCGGGACCACCCTGGGCAACTCGCTCCGGCGGGTGCTCCTCTCGTCGCTGCAGGGCGCGGCCATCACCTCGGTGAAGATCGAGGGAGTGGACCACGAGTTCACCACCGTGCCCGAGGTGACCGAAGACGTCACCGACATCGTCCTCAACCTCAAGGAAGTGCTGCTCCGGATGCACACCAACGAGCAGAAGACGCTCCGCATCGAGGTGGAAGGGCCCAAGGAGGTCAAGGCCGGAGACATCATCGCCGACGACCAGGTGGAGATTCTCAACCCCGGCCACCACATCTGCACCCTCTCCGAAGGCGGGAAGCTGCGGATGGAGATGACGTGCCGCCGCGGCCGGGGTTACGTCCCGGCGGTGAACAACAAGAACGTGGGAGACCCCATCGGGACCATCCCCATCGACGCGCTCTTCTCGCCCATCCGCAAGGTCAACTACCAGGTGACCAACGCCCGCGTGGGCCAGGTCACCGACTACGACAAGCTCACCCTCGAGGTGTGGACTGGCGGGGCGGTGACTCCCCAGGATGCGGTGGCCTATGCGGCCAAGATCATCAAGGAGCAGCTCACCGTCTTCATCAACTTCGACGAGACGGAAGAGCCGATCATCGCCGAGTCGCCCAAGGAAGAGGCCAAGCTCAACGAGAACCTCTTCCGCAGCGTGGACGAGCTGGAGCTGAGCGTTCGCTCGGCCAACTGCCTCCAGCAGGCGAACATCAAGACCATCGGGGACCTGGTCCAGCGCAGCGAGGCCGAGATGCTCAAGACCAAGAACTTCGGCCGGAAGTCGCTCAAGGAGATCAAAGAGATCCTGGCGGAGATGGGGCTGTCGCTGGGGATGAAGCTGGAGAACTGGCCTCAGAAGCCCGCGGCTCCGCTCTCCGCCGAGCCCAAGGCCTGAGCGTCGCACCACTCGGGGCCTGGCCCAGCTTGGGCGAGGCCCCTTTCGGCCCGGGTACCTGAGACGGCCCGGGAAAGGACGGCAAACGATGCGCCACCGCGTCGGACAGCGAAAGCTGCAGAAGACCACCAGCCACCGGCTGGCCATGCTGGACAACATGGTGACCTCGCTGCTCGAGCACGAGGCCATCAAGACCACCGTCCCTAAGGCCAAGGAGGCCCGCCGGCTGGCCGAACGGATCATCACCCTCGGCAAGCGGGGGGGACTGGCCAACGTTCGGCTGGCGGAGCGGTCCATCCGGAGCCGGGCCGTGCTCCACAAGGTCTTCGGTGAGCTCAAGGACCGCTATGCCAGCCGCCCCGGGGGCTACACCCGCATCGTCCGCCTCGGATTCCGGACGGGCGACGCCGCGGAGATGGCACTGCTGGAGCTGGTGGACCGTCCCGCCAAGCCGGAAAAGGCCGCCGAGTAGCCCCGGCCCCCAATGGTTGACCGGCAACGACTCGGCCTCTTCCGCCATCCTGGGTGGGGTGGCCGGAGGCCGGGCCCTCAGCGGGGCTGGCCGTTCTCCAGCAGGATCAGGCTCCCCTTGCGGGTGTGCAATTCGAGATCCGTGGCCTTGAGGTCCGAGGGGGCGAGCCTGCCGTTGTCGCCCATCAGCTGCTTGGGAGTGATGGTGACGAAGGCCTTCGGTTCCACGTGGCTGATGGCCGCCCGATAGGTGTGGTTGACCACCACCATCACGTCCTCCCAGGCC